>JACCWL010000207.1 GCA_013697645.1 Tatlockia sp.
CGGATCGGGTAACTCAGCAAAGTACTCTATCAAACTGCTCGACATCAAAATCGCCTCATTTTATAAAATGTGGCCCTATTTGATCATAACTCGATACTCTTTAAAAGATTTTGGTGATCTTGCCCTGACAAATATTCTAATTCTTGCCCCTATAATTACTTATGCTACTATATGATTTTTACGGATAAAGATACGTATTTCTAACTAAATTATCGTTTTGGAATCAATTATGTCAGCTACAATTAAAACTCCTGAAGAAATTGAAAAAATGCGAGTCGCCGGTAAATTAGCAGGCGAGGTATTGGAGATGATAGGTCCTCACGTAAAAGAGGGTGTTACCACTGATGAATTGAACACCATCTGCCATGATTTTATTGTCAATGTACAGAAAGCTATTCCTGCCCCGCTGAATTATAATGGCTTCCCAAAATCCATTTGCACGTCGATTAATCATGTAGTTTGCCATGGTATTCCTGGTAAAAGAGCTTTAAAAGATGGCGATATTATTAATATTGATATCACCGTCATTAAAGATGACTATCACGGTGATACTTCAAAGATGTTTTTTATTGGTGAGCCCTCAATTAAAGCCAAACATGTTGTTAAAGTCGCTCGTGAATGTCTAATGATTGGCATTGATATGGTAAAACCTGGAGTACAATTGGGTGATATTGGTCATGCCATTCAATCGCATGCTGAAACAAACCGCTGTTCGGTGGTCCGTGAATATTGCGGGCATGGAATTGGTCGCATATTTCACGAAGATCCTCAGGTGCTTCATTATGGTACAGTTGGAACTGGAGAAGTTCTACGTGCTGGCATGACCTTTACTATCGAACCGATGGTCAATATTGGCAAATATCACACCCGCCTCTTGCCCGACAAGTGGACCGTAGTCACTAAAGACCATAGCTTATCTGCTCAATGGGAACACACGCTGCTTGTCACCAACGATGGCGTTGAAATTCTTACTCTGCGTAATGAAGAACGATAACCTTGCTTTAAAATTATCCATTAAACAATTCAAAGAAGAATTGTGCGAAGAACTTCGGCAAAACAAAAACATCATTGTGCTCACCCATAAATTAGTTCAATTCATTGATGAAATCCTCTGTGATCTGTTTATTAAAAACGGTTTAAAAAAGGGAGCTAAATTGTGCTTATTAGCCCTTGGGAGTTATGGACGTCGCGAATTGCAACTTTTTTCTGACATTGATTTGCTACTTCTTCATACTGAAAAAATCTCAAAAGCCCAACTTCATCGCGCTCAAGCCTTTATCCAAGACTGCTGGGATATCGGATTGGATGTCAGCCATCAAATCACCACTGTGGATGCCTGTGCCGAGCTTGCGGCTCGTGATTTAAGCGTTATCTCCTCTATTCTTGATATGCGCATTATCTGTGGCTCTGGCTTCTTAATGGAAGAATTAGCCTATCAAACCCATGCTCATCATATCTGGCCAAGCCATGATTATTTTTTTGCCAAACAACAAGAACAGGAGAATCGCTATGCCAAATATGGTGAAACTGCTTACAATCTAGAACCGAATGTAAAAAACGGTCCCGGTGGTTTACGCGATTTACAAATCCTTTTGACTATTTCCAAACGCCATTTTGGCGCAAAAAAATTAGCGGATCTGGTAGGCTGCGGCTTTATCAGCGATAAAGAATATGAGGAACTGATTGCTTGCCAACACTACCTTTGGCGGGTTCGCTTTGCTTTACACTTACTTGCTGACAAACAAGAAGAACGATTACTTTTTGATTATCAGGTTAAATTAGCTGCTCTTTTTGGATTTAGTGATAACTCTAAATCTTTAGCCATTGAGCAATTTATGAAAGCTTATTTTAAGATAATTCAGCGCAGTCGAGAATTAAACGAAATGCTGTTGCAATGGTTTACTGAGGCAATCGTTCATCATCAAAAGCAGCGCATTAGGCCGTTAAATGCTCGATTTCAATTGTCGAATGATTATATTGAGGTTAAACATGGCAAGGTGTTTACTCAAAATCCACAGGCATTACTTGAACTGTTCTTGTGGTTGGCTAAACGTCCAGAGATTCAAGGAGTTCGTACCTCTACAATCCGTTTGATTAGACAACATCTCTATTTAATCGGAAATCGTTTTCGCCAATCGAAAGCCGCAACAGAAACCTTCCTTGCCTTATTTAAAACAGAAGATCCCTTTATAGCCTTGCATCATATGAATCGCTATGGCGTATTGGGACATTATTTAGAATGTTTTGGCTCTGTCACAGGTCAAATGCAATATGATTTATTTCATGTTTACACCGTTGATCAACATACTTTATTTGTGATACGCAACCTCGCCCGATTTTTGAAAACTGAGTATAAAAAGCAATTTCCTCTGGCAGCCAAATTAATGCCTCAAATTGAAAATCGTAAAATTTTATATTTAGCTGCTCTTTTTCATGATATAGCTAAAGGCCGTGGCGGTGATCATTCCGAATTGGGCGCAGAAGAAGCAAGTCAATTTGCAACACGTCATAAACTGGGTGAGAAGGAAAGTGCCTTATTAGTCTGGTTAGTCCACAACCACTTATTAATGTCGCAAACAGCACAGCGACAAGATATCTATGATCTTAAAACTGTTCAACAATTTTGCAGCTTACTTCCTCATGCGGATTACCTTGAATACCTCTACCTGCTTACGGTTGCCGATATCTGCGCGACCAACAACAACCTATGGAATGCTTGGAAAGATTCCCTATTAAAGGAATTATACCGGGCAGCTAAGCAGTTCATGCAGCAGGAGCTCGATGAAAATGATTTGATTCATATCCGCAAAGAAGAAGCGCTCAGACTTCTCACCCAAGATGCCGTTCCAGTGGAGCGAGTGCAAGCTTTGTGGGCAACCTTTAAAGAAAAGTATTTCCTCCATGAGCCCCCTGAAGTAATTGCCAGACATAGCAAAGCAATCTTGCAATGCAAGCAATATCCCTTAGTTGTTATTCAGCCACATCATAGCCAAGGAGGCACTGAGGTTTTCATATACATGCCGCATCGAGATGAACGTTTTACCATTAGCACGACGGTGCTTTCAAATCATTATGCAACGATTCAGGAAGCTACAATTTCAACCAGCGCTAATCATTTCGATCTGGATACTTACATTATTCTTGATGAACAGCATCAAGCCTATTTTGACGGGGCACGTACTAAGGCTATTCAACATGCACTTGAAAAACAATTAACCGATATGATGAACATTCCGGCCATTTCACGCCGCAGAATTTCACGTACCCAAGCGCATTTTAAAATAGAACCACAGGTTAATTTTATTGAAGAAGACCATGAAGAGAATCTTAGTCGTTTGTTTCTAGTTACCAACGATAAACCTGGTTTATTGGCATCCATTAGTCGTATTTTTTTAAGCCAGAAAATTCATTTACACAATGCCAAAATTGCTACGGCAGGTGAACGGGCTGAGGATATGTTTTTCATCTCAAACGAAGAAGGCAAGACACTAAATATACAGGAAAAAGAGAAATTAAAAAATGCCTTAATTGTTGAATTATCTGAGTTAAATTAATCATTAAATCGATTTCATTATTCATTATAGTTTGCTAGTATTCTTGTACTTAATTCATATCAACATAAGGAATAGAGAATGGCCATAATTAATGGTAATAGCTCCACAAAAAAAGAAAAAATCAAAGCAGAGATTAATGCTGATGTCCTAAAACATATCGACCAATATTGTGCATGGGCAAATATTGACACAATCGGTTTCTTTATCGAGGAAGCAGCTTCTTTTATCTTCGCTAAAGATAAAGACTGGAAACAACACCAAAAATCACTAAAAAAAGCTGCTAAAGAGCCTGTAGCTTAAGACTTATGTCAACACGCGGGTAGGAAACGTCGGGCCAGAGGCCCGCCCTACTATTGGCAGGCCTCTAATATCGTGCCACTACATCTCAGTGCACAACCAATTGATTATTTAAATTCCCTATTTTGACACCGGGCGTACTAATAAGTTTATTTTTTGGCCTGGTTCACCAAAAACAGTTAGATAAGTTGAACCTTTACCCGCAGGTATGAGTTTAGTTTCTTTGCCCTTGCCATAAGCCAGGGTTTTAAATTCAGCATCATAAAAATGCCAATTGCTCTCAGTATCAATACTAATTTGAGTTTGTGTATTAGAGGCAATTGATAGCCATTTTGCATAGCCTTCAGGGCCTATGGTAATCGTAGTGCTTTCATTCAAGGGAATTTCTTGCACAACAGATAAAGGTTGGTGTAGATAACTACCAAAACGTAACCACTCGCTTTTTTCCACTGATAGAACGTCAAGATTGTTAAGATCGCGTCCATTTAATTGTGGGATAACAAGCATCATTGCCGCATTATCGTCGCTAACAGAGGGATCAACGACTTGGAATGTGCTGCCGGCTGGAGCTCGTACTGCGATTAAATTTGAAGGCAGAGGCTTTAGGACTAAACGTGGATCCTCACCGTTCCATATAAGCTCATCTGGGTGAGCATTAACAACCAGCCAAGTCGTATTAATTCTTGATTGCCAAGCAGGCGAAAAAGGTTTTTGGGTCGGTAGTTTTTGGGCTAGTAAAGTGTAATCTAAATAATGTCCATTTCCTGCGGGAGCTCGCTTTATGATGTATTGGCTAGGCTTTCCTAAAGCAACAGCATCAATCATCCGTATGGTAACTTGCGGTTCCTTTTCATTGGTAAACCATCCATTATTTTGAAGGTTTAAAGTCGAAGTTCTAATCCAACCTTTATCTGAAAATACGGAGGCTGCAAAGCTATCTTGAGATTCCTTTTGAAATTTCAAAAGGAACTCTGATGCGCCATATTCTTGTTTGTCAGCTTCAGAAACTGCAGATGGAGAAAACGAGGGAGATTGTTTTCCTGGCAGCTTTTTAGAGCTTGGCTTATTTTCTGTTAATGCTTTTAATAACACCCGTTCAGCAATTATTTTGGCATTTTCAGAACCAAAATTTGAAACGCCAAGGACTATAATACCTAGTTGTGCTTTAGGTGAAATAATTAACATAGCTCCATAATCATTGCTGTCTCCTCCTTTAGCCCAACCATCAAAACCCACGGCATACAGCCCAGGCTGTTCAACCGTATCCCAGCCTAAACCATAACTCAAAGTCTTAGACGGTACAGGATTAAAACTACCTAGAGTTTGATTTTTAGCCATTTCCTCTATTGAATTTTTTGAGAGTATTCGCGTAGTACCATAATTCCCTTCTTTTAATAACATCATTCCAATATGAGCTATATCTTCAGCAGTACTATAGACACCACCTGCAGCAAAACAATTTACATATTCTTGTGGTCTTACTATCCCATTAACATAAGCTTTGGCATAAGAATTTTTTGGCAAGGGATGGATTGGATAAGTGGTATTTATCATTTCTAAGGGAGAAAAGACTTCCTCTTGTACGAAATCCACATAAGATTTCCCAGTGACTTCTTTTATTAAGGCTTCAACAAGCGAAAAACAATCATTACAATAAACATTCATATATCCCGGTGGCGTTTTAAGCCGGGAATGTGAAAGAGTTTCTAGCATTTGATTCAAATAATTAGGATAAGGGGAACGTAGAATCGCATTGCGGTAATCCGTTCCAGGAAAACCAGCAGAGTGATTTATTAGCATCCTAGGGGTAATGTCTTTGTATTCAGGCGATGCCATTTTGAACTTTGGCAAATAATTAATAATAGGTGTATCGAGTTTGATTTGATGTTGATCAACTAATTTCATTAAAGCAATAGTTGCCACCATTTTGCTAACTGAGCCAATACCAAACATAGTAGAAGAATTAACCGGTTGACCTGAGGTAGGATCTGTTAGACCAAAGGCTTGACTCCAAATGATTTGGTCGGGATTGAACACTGCAATTGTAATGGCAGTACCTTTTTTTTGCTTAATAAAGGTCTGAGCACTCGTTTGGGCCTCTTTGATTGTATTTTGATAATTTCCCTCAGATAGACAGATAGAGCTAAAGAAAAACAGCATAATGGCAGCAGTTAAGCGCAATTTCATATTAATAGATCACCAGTAATTCTCTATGCCTTATGCTAGCTTATTTTACATAGAAGTCAATATTTTTACAGAAAGTCTCAGAGCTGTTCTTAGCCTAGGTGTTTGACGCTTGAAGAAAGTGCTTAAGATTTTCTAAAAAATTCACTTAGCAAGCTTGCGCATTCTTCCTGCATGATTCCTTCATCAATCTGTACCTTATGATTTAAAGGATAGCCTCCTAATAAATTGTAAACGGAGCCAGCCGCCCCGGTTTTGAAATCTCTTGTGGCAAAAACCAAGCGGGAAATGCGTGCATGGACTAAGGCGCCAGCACACATGGCGCAAGGTTCTAAGGTAACATAGAGGGTTGTGTTTATGAGGCGATAGTTTTTAATAGTCTGAGCTGCTTCACGAATCGCGAGAAGCTCTGCGTGCGCACAGGGATCATGGCTTTGCACCACTTGATTACAGCCGCTACCTAGTAGCTGATTATCCGCTGACACCAAAACCGCGCCAACCGGGATTTCAGCATGATTTTTTGCTTTTAACGCTAGCTCATAGGCATGAGTCATCCAAAAAAGATCGTTCATTTTTTAATCTTCATTTTAAGCTTAAGCGATTAAGAGAATGAAATGTCGGGCCAGGGGCACCGACCTACTCGTTTTTTAAAGAAACATGTAGGTCAGCGCCTCCGGCCCGACCCTTCATTCCCATTCAATCGTTGCAGGTGGTTTG
Source organism: Tatlockia sp. (assembly GCA_013697645.1). GTDB lineage: Bacteria > Pseudomonadota > Gammaproteobacteria > Legionellales > Legionellaceae > Tatlockia. The sequence goes on from JACCWL010000207.1 coordinate 6,753, forward strand.
CCAGAAATATCATAAGTTACCCTTGACACTCCAGCCACTTCATTGATAATTCGGTTAGATACCTTGCCTAAAAAATCCCAAGGAAGTTGCGCCCAATAGGCCGTCATAAAATCAACCGTTTCAACAGCGCGTAGGCAAATCACATAGTCATAACGCCGACCATCACCCATCACACCAACCGATTTCACCGGCAGAAAGACCGCAAAGGCCTGGCTTACCTTATCGTATAAATCAGCAGCGTATAGTTCTTCAATGAAAATAGCGTCAGCGCGGCGCAATATTTCTGCATATTCTTTTTTAATCTGACCCAGAATTCGAACGCCAAGACCAGGCCCAGGGAAAGGATGGCGATAAACCATGGTGTAAGGCAAACCTAATTCCAAACCAATTTTACGTACTTCGTCTTTAAACAATTCGCGAATAGGTTCAAGTAAATTTAAATTCAAGATTTCAGGTAAACCACCTACATTATGATGCGATTTAATTAGAGCCGCAGCGCTAGAGCTGTGAGTGGCAGCAGACTCAATGACATCGGGGTAAATTGTTCCTTGAGCTAGCCATTTTACATTTTGAATACGATTAGCTTCTTCCTCAAAAATTTCAATAAAAGTCCGGCCTATAATTTTTCGCTTTTTTTCGGGACAATCGACATCTTGCAAGGCTTGTAAAAACCGTTCTTCAGCTTTCACCTCAATAATGCGTATTCCCATATGCTGGCTAAACATAGCCATAACCTGTTCGGCCTCATTTAAACGTAATAAACCAGTGTCAACAAAGACACAAATAAGCTGGGAGCCAATGGCGCGCTCCAACAAGGCAGCAACGACGGATGAATCAACCCCACCTGAAAGTGCTAAGAGAACTTGATCCTTTCCCACCTGGTTACGAATGGTTTCAATGGCCTGCTCGATGATGTTTTCAGGAGTCCAATTGGTTTTGGCCTTGCAGATATCAACCACAAAACGTTGCAATATCCTTAAGCCTTGTAAAGTATGGGTTACCTCAGGATGAAATTGCAGGCCATACCAGTGCTTTGCTTCATTAGCCATTCCTGCTATGGGTGCATTACGGGTTTCACAAATCACTGCAAAACTGGGTGGAAGCACTGTGACTTTATCACCATGACTCATCCACACATCAAGCAAGGCCTCACCTTTATCGGTGATTCTGTCTTCAATATTGTCTAGCAGGAGACTGTGCCCATGAAGACGTAATTCTGCATAGCCAAATTCACGCAGACTTGAAGATTCAACTTCACCGCCTAGCTGCACGGCCATTGTTTGCATGCCATAGCAAATACCTAAAAGAGGTAAGCCTGATTCAAATATCCATTCTGGTGCTCGGGGATTTGCTTTTTCTGTTACTGTTGATGGCCCGCCCGATAAAATAATCCCACAGGGAGATAGGGCTTTTAACTTCGCAGCATCTGCGTCATAAGGATGTATTTCGCAATAAACACCCATTTCCCGAACACGTCTGGCAATTAATTGGGAATACTGCGAGCCAAAATCAAAAATAATAAGAGGTTGCTGTTTAATATCCGTCATCTTTATTCATCAACTTGGTAATTAGGAGCTTGCTTAGTGATACTGACATCATGGACATGCGACTCACGCATCCCCGCATTGGTAACCTGAACAAATTCTGCATTTTTATGGAGAAGTGCAATGGTTTTACAACCGGTATAGCCTAAACAAGAACGTAAACCACCCATCATTTGATGAATGATTGATTGTACTAACCCTTTATAAGGCACTCGGCCTTCAATGCCCTCAGGAACAAGCTTTTCAGTGCCTTGACTTGTATCCTGAAAATAACGGTCACTTGAGCCTTGTGCTTGAGACATAGCGCCTATTGAACCCATTCCACGATAACTTTTATAAGTTCGCCCTTGATAGAGCTCAATTTCGCCTGGCGATTCTTCTGTACCGGCAAACATGCCACCTAACATAACGGTATTTGCTCCGGCCGCTAAAGCCTTACAAACATCTCCCGAAAAGCGAATTCCGCCATCGGCAATAATCGGTACTCTACCTTTAAGTCCATTCGCAACATTAGCAATTGCAGTAATTTGAGGTACGCCAACTCCGGTAACAATTCGAGTAGTACAGATAGAACCAGGTCCAATACCTACTTTCACGGCATCAGCACCAACTTTTACTAAGTCAATCGCCGCAGCAGCGGTGGCAATGTTACCCGCTATGATCTGGATTTCAGGGAATTGCTTTTTAATCCATTTCACTCGATTTAATACGCCCACCGAATGACCATGCGCTGTGTCCACCACTAGGACATCCACTCCTGCTTCAATCAAGGCAGCAACACGCTCCTCAGTGCCCTCACCCACTCCAACTGCCGCCCCCACACGCAATTGCTCTGAGCCATCCTTAGAAGCGAAAGGGTTTTCTTTGGCTTTTTGAATGTCCTTAACCGTAATTAGTCCTCGCAAATTAAAATCATCATTCACGACCAGCAACTTTTCAAGACGGTGCCGATGGAGCAATGCCCGCACCTCTTCCCGACTCGCCCCTTCTTTGACAGTAACCAGGCGACTTTTGGGTGTCATCACGTCAGATACTGGCAATGAAAGGTTAGTTTCAAAACGAATATCGCGGCTGGTCACAATGCCGACCAATAAATCGCCTTCAACAACTGGAACACCTGAAAAATTATGTTTAGCCATTACATCAAGCAGTTCTCTTACTGTGACATCTGGGGTCACTGAAATTGGGTCTTTAACCATCCCGCTTTCAAATTTCTTCACTCTACGCACTTCTTCAGCTTGGGCCCAAATACTCATGTTTTTATGAATAATTCCAATGCCGCCCTCTTGCGCCATTGCAATTGCTAAACGTGCTTCAGTCACAGTGTCCATTGCCGCAGATATTAAGGGGATATTTAATTCAATTTCGCGGGTCAGTTGGGTTTTTAGGGAAACTTCTTTAGGTAAGACAGTCGAGTGGGCGGGGATTAACAACACATCATCAAACGTCAGAGCTTGTTGCATTATGGAAATTGACATACCACTCTCCTGCAATTAATTAACCGAACATTATACAATTATAATAAGAAATGAGGAAGTACCTTCTTCTAAGCAATCGTTTTTCTAATTGAACTAACCACCCTTTGCCTCCCATCTCAATTCGTTCATTTTCATACCCCCCTAGCCTGCTTGGTATCTCCATTGACCAGTAAGGCAATGAAAACAACAAAGTATATTGTTTTAATTCAGTTTGTATATTTTTAATTCTATGCATATAATTTTATTGTTAATAACAAAAAGCAAGGAAAGCGACATGAAAAAAATACTAATGCTTGTACTTATCGTTGCAGCAACTAGTACAGTGGCTGGCTGTGGATTTTCTAACTGCGGATATTCTTCTTGCACATCTTGTTGTAACGTTAGTTCTTACGGTGGTTGCTGTGGTTCTAACGGTTGGTATTAATTACAAGAAGATATCGCTACTAAATGAGAGGGGTTGATGAGATTTAGCTTCCCAACCCCCTTTTATTTGTGCAGCGTTTAATATGCAATTTTTCATTTTTACCGCATTATTCTTTAAAAAAATAACAATCAAAATGAAACTAAAATTGCAGAATTTTCATGCACTTTGTCGTTTAAATCCTAAATCTAATTTTCATATAAATTAATTCTTAATTTGCTCAGTTGGCGCTTGAACAAAGCGAACAATAGCGTGTAAACTGAGGGCAATGTTTAACCTAAAAATAATAAGGGTTCCTCGTTGGCTAAAATTATCGTAGTAACTTCTGGCAAGGGTGGGGTTGGAAAAACAACTACTTCTGCTGCTATTTCTTCAGGTCTTGCTTTATTAGGACATAAAACCGTAGTAATTGATTTTGATATAGGACTCAGAAATCTTGACATCATTATGGGTTGTGAACGCCGTGTTGTTTACGATTTTATTAATGTAATCAATGGAGAAGCTAATCTTAATCAAACTTTGATTAAAGATAAGCGTGTGCCAAACCTCTATATTTTACCTGCTTCTCAGACACGTGATAAAGACGCCTTAACAATTGAAGGCGTTGAAAAAGTATTAAACGATTTGGCAAAAGACTTTGAATTTATTGTTTGCGATTCGCCTGCTGGTATCGAAACAGGTGCCCACATGGCGATGTATTTTGCCGACCATGCCATTATCGTTACTAATCCTGAAGTCTCTTCTGTAAGAGATTCAGATAGAATTCTTGGCATTCTTGCAAGTAAATCCAAACGTGCGATTGATAATCAATCTCCTGTTCAAGAGCATCTCTTACTTACCCGCTATGACCCAGATCGTGTCGCAAAGGGTGAAATGCTCTCTGTTGAAGACGTCAAGGATATTCTGGCTATCCCGTTGATTGGGGTAATTCCTGAATCAAAAGCTGTACTCAAAGCGTCAAACACGGGAACTCCCGTTATTCTTGATGAAACGAGCGATGCCTGTATTGCTTACCAAGATGCGATCGCGCGTTTTCTGGGTGAAACGAGACCTATGAAATTTGTATCGAACGAGAAGAAAGGAATTCTTCGGCGTATATTCGGTAAAAACAAGGAGGACGTACCAGCATGAGCTTATTTAGTTATTTAAGGAAGCGTAATAGCACAGCCTCTGTTGCAAAAGAGCGTTTGCAAATTATCATTTCACATGAGCGCTCCCAGCGAAATACTCCGGATTATTTGCCAAAACTTCAGGAAGAAATTATCGCAGTAATTGCAAAATACGTTCGGATAAACAGAGATCAAGTTATCGTTAATCTCGAGCGCATGGGCGATAATGCGGTTCTTGAGCTCAATGTGACAATGCCAGACGAGGTTTTGGGGGAAGTTTAACGAATCAGCATCTTCACCTTCAGATTGCGGCAATCTAATTATTAGAATTCCATCATCGTTTTTTTAAGGTATTATGGGTGTATTTTTATGCAGCTTGTTAATAAAAAATTGCCTATTTATTTTATATTAGCGATATGGACTCTAATTCTCACTATTTTGGGATTATTACAATTAGGTGGTTTTTCCTTTGGCTTTAAACTTGTGCCACATGGTGAAGATTTAAATTGGCTTAGCTTTATTAATCAATCCCCTTACGTCGGGCAGATCGCACATCGATTTTGGAGTGTGGATTGTCGTAATCCCTTATCCCCCTGGTTTTGGATTTTGGTTGCGCATATTGTTACAAAATACACTTGGGGACTTTATGCCGTTCGTTGTCTAATGGATCCTATTTTAGCAACTATAATGTATGGGCTATTGCTTAGGTTGAGCAAACATCAAAGCCAAATGTTTGCTTTTAGTGTTGCTGTCATTACTTTAATGTGGAATTTTTTTATCCTCTACGAACAGCTCATCTGGGTTTTTGAGTGTGCTCTCGCCTTTGGATTGCTTTCAATATTTTTTTATTGTCGTTATGTTGACAACCTTAGGGCACAGGGCTCTGATTTTGCCTTAGCATTACTGTGCTATTTCATTGCAATTTCAACCTACACTTTAATTTCAGGATCAATCATTGCAATTGGTTTTATTAGCTTATTTCGCGAGGATGGTTCTCCTTATTCATTAAAACAGCGACTCTTTGCGACCGCACGAGATACTAGTTTTTTTCTGGCCTTGTTTATACTTTTTTATTTAATTTGGTATACCGCTAGTATCTGGGTAGACATGGTAGTCAAAACCGATGTTATCTTTCATTGGAACCAATTAATAAAAAGCATTATTTATTTATATTTAATACGGATTACCTCTCTTTTCTGCAAGAAGTGATAGCAGATTGGAAATTTACTCTACCAGTATTCATTTTGGCCTTTTTATCTTTTATAAATTTCTTTTCTGTAGTTATACAAAAAAACTTAATTGATAAAAGTTCATCTTTACCTCTTGGTTGGGTAATAGTCTTACTAATAAGCTTGGCAACGCCTATCGTTATACTCGAAACCACTAACTCCTTATTTGTTCCAGGTACACGGTCAATCATGATTGCACAAGTATGGCAACCCTTGCTCTATGTCATGTTCATTTTTGTTGGCTGTAACAAAATTCCATTAAGCGATGGACAAAAAAGACGAACGATGATTAGCTTGCTTTCTCTAATTTCAGCTCTAACATTAACTGTTGCCATCGACTATAACCACAATCTTTCGCATGTTTTTTAGCATGACCAATTTTATGAATTTTATAGTCTTCATCAAGCTAATGTATCTAGGATCCTTAATCTAGATTTTCATCGGAGTTAAATCATATTTACCATAGGCAAGCAATCTTCCCATGACTGTGTCATTACATTAGACACAAATTGTTCTTTTAACATGGTTTTGAAAGACAATTAGGTTTTTATTGGGTCAAATAGCCAGTTTATACAACTCGATAGACCCTTCGCTTCGCTCAAAATGGCGTTATCGATTAAGTTTTTGTCATAACTCGCAGAAAAAGTTCTGATGTTAAAAAATAATCTAGCCAGGTTTTGAGAACTTTGTATTCACTTTCTACAAACCAAAGTTTGTCCACCATATAAAATTGTCTGATGAAGGGGAAGATAGCCACATCAGCAAGGCTAAATTGATCAGCGAATAAAAATTTGTGCGACATCAATAATCCATTTAATTTCTTGAGATAAGGTTTTGCTTGCTCTCTATAATAAACAGGATCTTTTTTTTCAGAATTTTGGGGATATTTGTAGTTATCAAGAATCGGTTTAAAGTGATTGTCATTTATTTGAATTAATTCATCGCAGACCCTTTCAAGTTCAGGATTGAGCCACCCGTCAATATCGGATTGCTCTAAGGCCCACCTAATAATAGCCATACTCTCATCAAGCACATGACCATTTTCTAAAATTAATACTGGAACTGTCCCTTTAGGAGATGCCTTTAACAAGTCTAGGGGTTTATTTTGAAGGTCGACTTCCTGTTGCAGGTAGCTAATTTTGGCGTATGAAAGTGCCATTCTCGCTCTAATTGCATAAGGGCAGCGTCTAAACGAATATAATATAAGAGCCAAATTTCACCTCAACGTTATGATGACCGAAGGTGTTCTGAGTGCCAAAGCACAATCCTGAGCATAGCGATAGATCTCTTAAGGTTAGCACTGAACCCATCCGGCGTTGTAGCCTGGTTAGCGCGCAGCGATAACCAGGTTATCAATCAACCCTCCAACAACCCTCAAAAAATCATCCCAATTTAGCAAACACCTGGTAAAAACTGTGGGGGCTGGTTCCCCGGTTATCGCTAGCGCGCTAACCAGGCTACCTTTGATTTGATTTTAAACTATTTCTGTTGGGAGGTCGTCTTCATCCTTTAGTTTTCTTTTTGGTTTATTAAACAGAAAATCAATGGATTGCCTGCGTAATTCATCATCAGGGAAATCATCAACGGCGATAACAGCCTGTCTGCACAATTCGGCATCATTTAGCTGTTTCGCCTCCTCGGCGTTCAGAATTCCAGCTTCCTTGGCTTCATTGATTTGTTCTAGCAAAGTTAAAGCATGCAGGCGCCCTTCTTTCACCGCTCGGCTGACTTTTTTCTCAAGCTCTTCGGCAGCGCAAAGTTTATGGAATGCTTCTTCTAAGCGGCCAAGTGGGCAATTCGCTAGCGGTTCTTTAAACACGAAACGAACTAAGCGTGAACGTGTTTCGTTAGGTTCTGTGAGGATATGCGCTATTTTCTGGCTCAAAAGGTCGGATGGTTTTTGTCGTTGACTACCAAAAGGCTGCAAAAATAACTTAAGTACCATGCGTGCCCAGCGATGTGGGATGTTAGCTATTACTCCATGAATAGCAAGCTCGCATTCATGCAGCATTTGCTGGCAACACCATTCAACAAGCGGCAAATCAGCAAGTGGCTCGCCATCATCATGAAAACGCTTCAAAACAGCAGAAATAAGATACAAATTAGATAAAACATCGCCCAACCGTGCAGAAATCATTTCTTTACGTTTTAACGCACCACCAAACATCATCATTGAAAAATCAGCAAGGTATGCGAGATTAGCACTGTAGCGATAGACTAACTGATAATAGCGTTTTGCTGCACTTTTTGGTGCTGAAATTAAATGACCATCGGTCAGTGCAAAGATTAGTGATTTAGTTAGGTTAGCAAGCACAAAACCAGTATGCCCCCAAAATGCTTCGTCGAAAGCTTTAAGGTTTTTTTCTCTTATGCTTTCCATTTCACGGAAAACATAGGGATGGCATCGAATAGCGCCTTGTCCAAAGATAATTAAATTACGCGTTAAGATATTTGCGCCCTCAACTGTAATACCAATTGGTGCATTTTGATAACCACGCCCTAGATAATTATTCGGGCCAAGGCAAATACCTTTCCCGCCATGAATATCCATTGCATCTATGACCACTTGGCGTCCACGTTCAGTAGTGTTGGATTTCAAAATAGCGCCAGCAATAGAAGGTTTAGCGCCATTATCAATTGCTGCTGCTGTCATGGTTAAGCCTGCATCAATTAAGTAAGCATTTGCCGCAATGCGAGCTAAGGGTTCCTCGATGCCTTCAAATTGGGCAATCGGCAGATTAAATTGCTTACGGACTCTAGCATAAGCACCACTTGCAAGCGCACAGGCTTGCGACCCGCCTGCAGAACTTGAGGGTAAAGAAATTGCCCTTCCAGCACTTAAACAATCCATCAACATCCGCCAACCGAGACCGGCCATCTTTGCACCACCAATGATGCAATCCAAAGGGGCAAAAACATCTTTTCCCTGAGTTGGACCATTCAGGAAAGCGGTATTTAAAGGAAAGTGGCGCCTGCCTTTAGAGATTCCAGGAAGATTGGCAGGAATTAGAGCGCAGCTAATGCCAACGTCGGTCCCTTTGCCGAGAAGATTTTCTGGGTCAAAGAGTCGGAAGGCTAGACCAATTACAGTAGCCACAGGACAAAGGGTAATGTAGCGTTTATTCCAATTGAGCCGAATTCCCAACACCTTTTGTCCATTAATTATTTGTTGGCAGACAATCCCTTCATCTGGAATTGATGCAGCATCCGAACCCGCATTAGGGCCCGTTAAAGCAAAGCAAGGTAGATCACGACCATCAGCTAAACGCGGCAAGTAAAAATCTTTTTGTTCCTTGGTTCCATATTTTAATAGCAACTCTGCCGGGCCTAAGGAATTGGGAACAGCCACTGTTGTTCCGACCGTTACAGAGCGGCCATTAAGTCTTGATAAAATGGTCACCTGTGCTGTGGCTGAAAAATCATGGCCGCCGTATTCTTTCGGAATGATTAAACCAAAGAAGCCTTTTTCTTTAAGAAAAGTCCACATCTCTGGTGGCATGTCGGTGCGAACATGGGTAATATCCCAATCATCTATCATTCGACAAAGTTCATTGACTGGTCCATCAATAAAGGCTTGTTCTTCTGCTGTTAATTTGACAACAGGAGCATTGAGTAAAACATTAAAATCAGGACTGCCGCTGAATAAATCGCCTTCCCAACCCACTGTTCCTGCTTCTAACGCTTCACGTTCTGTCGATGACATTGAAGGCATTACTTTGGCGATTTTGTTAAAAATACGACGAGATATAACTTCCCTTCGCAAAGGTCTTATTGAAAATAAAACAACTCCTGCAAACACCGCCCATAATAAAATTTGAGCGATTATGCCTGGTGAACCATAATGCACAATCAATAAAGCAAAAATGCCATAGCAAATAGCCCAAACGCTAAGAGAAGCCTGCTTAGATAATAATAAAAGTGATAGGGAAACCATTCCCAGAATAATCAGACTTTGCAACACTATTTTCTCCTTTTTTGATCCAAAAAATTATCTTATTCTGATCTTTTCAGTATAGCATCCAGCACTTTGAAAACTTGCTCTGAAACCTCGATTGGACGCTCCATTGGAAACATATGACTGCCTTTTATTTTATAACTTGGAATCCTGTAATTTTTCCGCATATTACGTCTATCTAATACATCCACCACATTCGATTTATCACCATAAATTAAAGCTGCAGCTAAGGTTAAACGTCCTTCATAATCACTGAATTTATCAGGAATTGTCCGATAAATTGAATACTCAATGTCCCTGTCAAAAAGAAGTTCATAACCATTTTTGGTTTTTTTCATGCCGTAATCAATATAATCTTGCAAACATTCATCACTAAATGATTTAAATAGCTTTCTCGTTTTAAGGTAGAGCAGAAGTTGTTCCCTATTTTGCCAAACCTCTCTTCGACCACGAGTGCGAGAAGCCGGCGTAATTTTATCAATAAAGCCAAACGATTTTGCCAAACGAACCACAGTGGATTTAAAAGGTCCAAGCAGGGGTGAATCAAGCATAATGACTGCTTTAAATAAAGAAGGATGTTCAATCGCTGCAAGCAGAGATAATACACCACCTAAGGAATGACCAATTGCAATCACGGGTTTTGTGGCCTGAGTCCTGACACTGTCAATAATTTCATCGACAAGAAAATGCCAATTCTCCGTAACAGGGAATTTAGGATTGTGGCCGATTTTGTCGATATAACAATAATCATAACGCGCATGCAGTGCTTCAAGTAGCTGACTATAACAAAGTGCTGGAAAACCATTTCCATGCGCAAAATGAATTAAATCTCTCAAGAACGCACCAATTTATGACTTTCACGTTTAACAGCCAACACCGCAAAGCAAAAATAAATAATCATAATTAGCGGTGCCACGACCATATAGCCAGAATAAAGAAAACCAAGCGTTAACCCAGTCCAAAAGAGCCACATAAAAGGTGTAGCGCTAACAATAAAGAGTCTGCAGGCTTGTTTGTAACTCAACGAGATTTTAAAAAATAATTTAGCAATGAATTGCGCCATTAAGGTAAAGGCCAAAATAAGAACTAAAAATATACCAAAGGCGGTTAAGGCAATGGTGGGGTAAAGTAAAGCACCGAAAAAAATCTTTAGGTTTAAAATCCCTGAGGTTTTGACCCAGTCTTTACCTTCAAATATCGAATTTCCCTGGCTACTCAAGGGATAAACTTGTATGTCGTTACCAATCTGTGGCGCATCTTGACTAAAGAAAAAATGCGGCATGGGATAACGTAAAAAAAGCTTATCTTTAGTCACTAAAATCGTTAGATTAGGATAAGTTTTATCCATGCTTGTAATCGCACCTGTTGTATCAACGATTGCGACAATCTGACCCTTTGGATTTTTGACAAAATAAGGCATGGGTTTATCGACTGAGATCTTGCCATTTTGCATATACAAGGTTGGTAACCCGAGCATCGGCTGGACTACTTCTTCTGTAAAAAATTTATTGTATTCATAGATGACCCGCAGAGAAAAAGGCAGAGAAGCAATAAATAAAAGCACGAGTAGATAGATTAAACCAAAGCCCTTCCAGCGTTTGGCAACATCTACATAAAGTGCGCTATCAAAAAAAGAACGGTATAAAGCCTGCCAATATCGATAATAAGGTTTATCAATATTACGTAACGTTTTCCCTTCCTCAATCATACCAACCTCCCAATCGCAATCCCGTTTTTTGATGAAATAGAATAGCATTATTCACAACTAGTCGGAGTGTCAACTGATTATCAATTATTTCAGTATCAGCGGATAGCCGTAATGCAAATGGGTTCTACCACAAAGACTAGTTACTTGAATTAATTATCAGCCCCCTATCCTAGGTTAAATTACCGCCATTGATAGCGTTTTACATAATTTCAATGAAAAGTTGAGTGACAATCGTCTGCGGATTGTCGCCTTGAGATTTTGGATGGGCATAAATCGTACAAAAAGGTGCGTAGTTATTCGAATTGCCTCAAATTAACTGTTGCCGAACGGATGTGTGAATCAGTATGTAAATTGCATCGTTGCCTCAATATTGGTGTTGCTGAAAAAGGGAGATCGGCATGGGAGAATTGAGGATGGATTTATATTTAAAAACACAGCGTTCGCCCACATACCCACCAGGCTCAATAACAATTATTTTTTAATTACAATAAAAAATCTCTCAAAAGCAACACCTATTCTGAGGCATTAGCTTTATTATCCCGATTTTCCCTCTCTGTATATTTTTTTATCAAAAAAAACATCCCAATAAGTAAGTTACTTCAATTCGAATAAAGGCTAGAGTGCCATTTTGAAAATCAAATTAGTCAAATTTACAGGTATCCTCAGTCGCCAACGTACTAGCAGTGTTTGTTCTGAGTTATTGGAGCATTAGAAATTAACTAATTTTTTTATTCTAATAACTGATTGCTTATGGTTCTTTTCTTTCCTCCAGATCCTAATCAGCCGGTAATCCAAGCCAAAATCCTTGGCCTGATCGGTTTTCTCAGGGTACTCTTCCCATGAACTTTGTAATGTGTAATAGAACAATTATGCGGAAAGTGAGTGGGTATCAAATGAACAGCTATGGTGTGCAAAATCTTATCTATCTGAAATCATATTTTCTTAATTAAAATAAGAAGATTATTTCAATTTATTATTCTATAATATGACTAGTTAGACTAGTCTGGAGAAAGCATTTATGAATACCTGGCAATTACAAGACGCTAAAGCTCATTTGAGTGAACTGGTAAAAAAAGCCTCTTCCGGCGCACCTCAGGAAATTACCTTAAGGGGTAAACCAGCAGTAGTTGTTTTATCGATGCACCAATATGAAAAACTAAAGCAACCCAAACAAAAACTGATACCTTTTTTAAGGCAATCCCCCTTAGTTGGTATAGATATGGAACTAGAACGAGATACAAGTCCTATGCGAGATGTTGATTTATGAATTATTTACTTGATACCAATATTATTTCTGAGCTAGTAAAACAAATTCCTAATCAATTGGTTTTGAAATGGGTTGATTCCATTGATAACGAAAATCTATATATTAGTGTTATTGCTCTTGGCGAAATAAGGAAAGGCGTCGCAGGAATTCAAGATTCAAAACGACAAGAAAAAATTTCCTATTGGTTGGAAATTGAGTTACCCCGATATTTTGAAGATCGTATTTTAGATATTGATCTAAAAATAGCTGACATGTGGGGACGATTACAAAGTCAAAATAAAGCATTTACTTTACCAGCTATAGATGGACTTATCGCAGCAACCGCATACGTTCATAATCTAATACTTGTCACACGTAATACAAAAGATTTTCTTCATTCAGCTATTAAAATGATTAATCCCTGGGAAGAGTAAGTCAATAAGGAATTATTTATGCGATACATCTCAATAAACAACCCCGGCCCAGACAGCCGTCTTTTTATAGCAGAAACAGAAACTCCTATCTGTGGCAAAGAACAGCTCCTTGTACGTGTAAAAGCAACAGCCGTTAACCGTGCTGACCTAATGCAACGTCAAGGAAAATACCCTTCTCCTCCAGGTGAATCTACCATTTTAGGCTTGGAAGTCGCAGGTGATGTGGTGGCTATTGGCGAGAAGGTAAAAGACTTTAAAGTCGGTGATAGAGTCTATGGCCTAGTCGCTGGCGGCGGCTATGCGGACTATTGTAGTGTCCATCCAAGGCTTGCAGCCAAAATTCCCGATAACTGGGATTACAGCTATGCTGCGGCCATCCCTGAAGCCTTAATGACTGCACAAGCTACCGTTTTTTCACTGGGTCAATTAAAAATGAATGAGCGATTTTTAATTCATGCAGCTGGTAGTGGAATTTCAAGCTTCGCTATACAAATGGCAAGAATTAAAGGCGCTGAAGTATTCACCACCACCTCTACCCAAGAAAAAATCGCTAAAGCAAAGCAGCTAGGAGCCACCTTAGTTATCAATTATAAAACGCAAGATTTTGAAGCCTTAATTGGCGATCTTTCCTTAGATTTAATCGTTGATTTTATTGGCGGCTCTTATTTCCCGAAACATTTAAAATTGTTAAAACAAAAAGGCCGGCTAGTCCAAATTGCATCACAGCAAGGCCATCTTGTCGAATTTTCCCTTGCAACCCTAATGCGAAAGCGATTAGCAATCCTTGGCTTTGTTTTACGACCCCAATCGCTTGCTGAAAAAGCAGCTCTATGGAAAACATCGCAGCAAGAATGGTCTAACTTGTTAATCAACAAAGAACTCGTCCCTATAATAGACTCCGAATTTCAATTAGCAGATATTGAGCTCGCGCATTCTCACATGCTTAGCTCGGCTCATTTTGGCAAAATAATAGTACGGCTTGATTGACATAAGACTAAAACCGATGCGAGAAAAGATTCAAGCCGATAATGCGATTAAGCATCAAATTTGATGTTATGTTTGACTTCTGCTCTCGCAACTCTCTGACTAATTCTTGATTTTTCTAGCTCATGACAATACACTTAGGTATTTTTTAATACGAGATTGATGCTTATGCTAGAGCGAACTCTTGCGACAATTCTGTTCTTTTTTTCCCACTCATTATTGGCGATGGAGGTTCCTATTTACGATTTTTCGCTTAAGCCTTACAGTCAAAATATTAATGATTTTCTATCGCCAAACTCAAATGAATACACCAAACCGCTACTGAATGAAGATTACCAAAAACAGCAATTAAAACGTTTCTACAATCACTACTTCGAAAGCGATTCTCAAGGGCTTTCTCCTTGGAGTGAAACGCTGGTAAAGTCTGTTTTGCCTCTGGTGAAAGCGATGGAGTTAGAAGGTTTAGAGAGCTTTAATAATCAAAACAAAGCCCCCTTGGATCGCCATTATGCCGAAAATTTTAAAGAGCAAAGCCAAGGTTGGTGGAATAAAATAAAACTCAATATGAACCTTGATTCCTTAGAGGGTTCTTATTTTAATGAAGAAAACAGAGCTATTGCTATAAGCAATACCTATGCACGCAGTTTGCCAGAGTTGGCCCCTGATTTTTTTCATGCAAGCTTAGCTGGTCAAGGTTTTCCCTTTGATAATTTGCAAGACTCCGCAGTCTGGGCAGGCACACCGCTTTATGTTCTTACTACGACAAAAGATAAAGCTTGGTCACTAGTTCTAACGCCTGATGCCTTTTTTGCTTGGATAAAAAGTTCTGATCTTGCCTATGCATCGAGTAGCTTTATTGACCAATGGCAGCAAGCTGCGAAGAAAAATCTTGTTGCAATTAGCAAAACAGAAGCCACTATTGTTGATACGCAACAGCGTTTTCAATTGACCTCATACATTGGTGCAGTTTTCCCGCTAAAAGAACGTGGTAATAAGATGCTCTCCATTTTAATTCCTGAAAAAAATGACTCCAATCAGGCTTATATTAAATCGGCGCTCATCAGCGCTAATGCTGCAGTACTAATGCCTTTAGCTGCCTCAAATAAAAATTTGGCTGCAATCATCAGACAATTACAAAACAGACCTTATGGTTGGGGCGACGCTTTCTTTTACAATGATTGTTCCCAAGAGATGAAAAGCTTATTTACGCCGTTTGGAATCTGGTTACCTAGAAACTCCAACGCTCAAGGAGAATTAAAACCCTCCTTGGATTTATCAAGCGCCAGTCTTGTAGAGCGCTTGGCAGCCCTTAAAGCAAAGGGACATCCAATGATGACGCTTGTGTACATCGGTGGACATGTCATGCTTTATCTTGGCAATAAAAACCAGGAAGCCATGAGCTATCAAAATGTTTGGGGCTTGGCTCCTAAAAACAGAGACAAGCGTTATGTCATCGGCCAATCTGTTTTGCTGCCAATTCTCAAGAGCTTCCCTGAAAATGCAGAGCTAGGCTCACAAGCAAATCGTAATTTCTTCAAACTGATTTTTCTTGATGAATTAGAATCAAAATCAGAAACACCGAAGACATTTTTAAAACTGTTTGCTGATAGACCCGATAAGCCTCAGGATTTGCGTGATTGAGTTTAATTACTCCCCTTTTCGCGCCTTTCTTAACGTACGCCTTAAAAGCTGAGTATAAATAGGCTTATCGGCTGCCAGTTGCATTATAGTGGTTGAGGTTAGGCAGCAAACCATGAGGGGTAAAATCAACAAATAATTTTGGGTCATTTCAACCACCAGCACAATCCCTGTAATCGGGGCGCGAATTGCAGCAGCAAATAGTGCTCCCATTCCCGCGACTGCAAACATTCCAGGATGAATAGTCGGATCGTTAATCAAAGGTTCTAAAACATAAAATGCAGCCGTACCAAGTATTGCCCCCAGAGCTAACATAGGGGCAAAAATACCTCCAGGCACGCCGGTTGAATAGCTAACCATAGTGGTAATGAATCGGACAACAAAAACCATCAAAAGAAAATAAAAATTAGGAGATAAGCTAACCGCGCGTTGAATAATATGATAACCGCCACCCACTAAGTCGGGTTGAAAATAAGCTAGATAGCCAACAATACAACCGACAATCAAAATATAACTAACCCGCTGCCATTTAGACAGTTGGTCAGTAATAGCCAAGGTTCGCATTAGCGTTTTATTAAACAGAAGACCAGCAAAGCCGAAAATGATGCCTAATAAAAAAAACAACCATAACGATTTAAGGCTGGGTAGATCAAAGGTATTCATCGGGATTGCAGGACCTGAACCTACAATATAATGCAAGGTTACTGTCGCCATCACACAAGAAATAGCGATTATTTTCAGATTGAGAAAGGTGAATTGAAATTCATCACGCAATTCTTCCATTACAAATAGCACACCAGCTAAGGGCGCATTAAAAGCACTTGCCAGTCCTGCAGCGGCTCCTGCCATAATTAGGGTATCTTTTCTTTCTTGAGTGAAATGCAATAACTCGCCAAACATTTCTCCTAGATTTCCACCCATTTGAATTGTTGGGCCTTCCCTACCTAGGACTAACTTTGAAGAAATTGCCATAATCCCGCCCAAGAACTTCACCGGTAATAAACGCTTCCAATTAATCGGCCTTTTATGCGCTAACGCACCTTCAATTTCTTGAATACCAGAACCCGCCGCTTCAGGCGCCATATCGCGCACAAGAAACCAAGCAATAAAAACAAGCATCATTGTTATCAATGCTGAAAAAAGACCAACAGCACCAATATTGCTATTTATAAAAGTAAGTGCACTCGCGATAAATTTATCGAAGTGCAAGATGGCTAATTGAAAAAATGAACTTACAAGCCCGGTGGTTATGCCTAATAAAATTGCAATTAAGTAAACAACTAGGATTTTATGACGCATTTGTTGAGAGCATTCCTATTAGATTAGAGATAATGCGCAAGCCTGCTTGTTCTGGTAAAGAAAGAATGGTTTCAGGATGAAATTGCACAGCATATACCGCTAAATGTTTATGGGCGATTGCCATGATAATGCCGTCATCAGATAGGGCAGTAACCTCAAGCTCTTCGGGTAACTCACTTTGGCGGGCATAAAGTGAATGATAACGCCCGGCTATAAAAGAGCTGCCTAAACCTTCTAGAATTCCTGATTGTTTTTTCACTTGGATTTTAGATGCCTTGCCGTGCATGGGATAGTCTAATTGATCCAAGCTGCCGCCAAAGTATTCAACAATTCCTTGTAAGCCTAAACAGACACCAAATAAGGGGATTTTTAATTTAAGCACCTCTTCAATCGTATCAGCCAGTTTAAAATCAGCAGGTCTTCCAGGGCCGGGTGAAAGAAGTACCAAATCAAAGGATTGTTTGATTAAAAAATCCATTACATAGTTAGAGCGCACCGTCATCACCTCAGCACCAGTTTGGCGGATGTAGTTTGCTAAGGTATGGACAAAGGAATCCTGATGATCAACCAGCAGGACTTTTTTACCAATACCATTCTTTGGAATAGTGTTTGGCGATGCTGGCTTGGCATTAGGTTTTTGCAAAATATCTAAAAATGCAGAAGCTTTTAAACGCGTTTCTTGCTCTTCTGCTTGCGGTTCAGAATCATAGAGTAAGGTGGCGCCAACCCTAATTTCAGCAATCCCTTGTTGAATTCGGGTGGTTCTTAAAACAAGTCCGGTGTTTAAATCACCATTAAAACCAAACCAACCGATAGCACCTGCATACCATTTTCGCGGTGATTTTTCATGTTTTTCGATAAAGTTCATTGCCCAAATCTTTGGTGCGCCGGTCACAGTGACGACCCACATATGAGTTAGAAAGGCATCGACAGCGTCAAAACCCTCGCGTAAATAGCCTTCAACATGATCAACGGTATGAATCAAACGTGAATACATTTCAATTTGGCGGCGACCTACAACGCGAACAGAACCTGCTTCACAAATGCGCGATTTATCATTTCTATCAACGTCAGTACACATGGTTAGTTCAGAGGCTTCTTTTTCTGAGTCTAATAGAATCTGGATATTTTTCGCGTCTTCAATCGCATCAACACCCCGTTTGATTGTTCCTGAAATTGGACAGGTTTCAACTCGCTTACCCTGAACACGCACATACATTTCAGGCGAGGCGCCTACTAAATATTCATCAGCGCCTAAATTAATAAAAAAACCATAGGGCGATGGATTCACTTTTCGCATACGTTTGAAAATCGCTGAAGGTTGTTCTTTGCAGTGGGCATAGAAAGTTTGGCTAGGAACCACTTCGAAAAGATCGCCGCAAGCAAAACGCTCTTTAGCCAACTCCACTAAAGCCGCATACTCGCCTGGTTCGTGATCGCAACTTTTGCTGGGCTCATGTATCGGTTCATAAGGCTTAAACTCTCCATCGCGCGGTAAGGATTGGGTTGATTTTCCTTGGAATTGAAAATCATAGCGCCTAATGAAGGCAATTTCTTTGCGATGATTTACCACATAAATTTCATCAGGCAGGTACAAAACCATTTCACGTTGTTCTGAAGCCCGCTCTTTCCACTGCTCTAATTTTTCAAATTGAAAAATCAAATCAAAGCCAAAAGCGCCATAAAATCCCAAATAGGGTTCATCTGCTTTAAAAAAGGCAAGTAACTCACGAAGTATGGTGAAAATTGAAGGCTGGAGACTTCGTTCTTCCTCACTAAAGACACGCTCGGTGCTTTTCACTTCAAGTTTTAATTTATCTGAACTTTCTTCTTTGAAAACTAAATCCTGAGAAGCCTTTAGCAAAGGACTAATCATGGCGAGCAAGACCTCGCCACGTTGGTTTAAGGATTCGATACGAATTTCTTTTGCGGCACAAATAAAAGCCAAAGGTGGGTTTAAAAAACCAATATCCCAACAAGTATAACGTCCTGGGTATTCAAAGTTTGAGGCAAACAAAGCACCTCTATGAGAGTCAAGTCGTTCAATAAGGGGGTCCATTGCATTTTGATAAGCCAATTCATCTTGCTTATATTCAATTTGAACCCCACCTGCTGTTTTAACTTGCTCTAACATGTCTAAGCCCACTCTCTAGAATTGAAACATCGAACCATTCTACTTTAAAAACTTTGTACTGCAAGATTGAGGTCTATTTTCAAACAAGGGGTAGATACTGTCTTTAAACACAAGAAAAATTTCATTGAAAGGCAGTTTATTTTCTAGAACTCGTAGCCTGGTTAGCGTGGTAGCGATTACCGGGGAACCAGCCCCCACAGTTTATTACCAGGTGTTTGCTAAATGGAGATGATTTTTTTGAGGGCTGTTGGAGGGTTGATTGATAACCCGGTTATCGCTGCGCGCTAACCAGGCTTCTTTTTATTTCAGAGCCTAGTGTAAAAAAATTTGTTTCTTCCCTTCCCCAAGGTATACTGCTCTCTTTTTTGCTCTTGGATAATTCATGACGCTCTTAGAAAAGGACTTGGAAAAAATAGCTCAATTGGCCTATCTCAATTGCGAGTCAGACACAAAGCACCATCTTGTAGCAGACCTTAATTCAATTATGAATTTAGTTGAACAACTACGCAAAATCGATACAACTAATGTAGCGCCCTTGTTTCATCCTCTTGATTTAACTCAGCGACTTCGCTCTGATGAGATAAGCGAAAAGGATTCAAGTGTGGAACTTGCCAAAATGACTTCTGCATTTAAAGAGGGATACTATCTGGTTCCTAAAATAATTGACTCAGGACAATAAATTCATGCATAAATTATCGTTGAGTGAATTAATCGCAGGGCTGCGTCAAGGCGAATTTTCCAGCAAGGAATTGACTCAACACTGCTTAAACCGTATTCAACAATTTAAAAGCCTTAATGCCTTTATATCTATCGATGAGGAGCAAGCCTTAGTTGCCGCCGATAAAGCCGATAAATGGATCAAAACTGGTCAGGCGAAAGCACTTACTGGCATTCCAATGGCACATAAAGATATCTTTTGTACTAACTCAATGCCTACTACTTGCGGCTCGAAAATGCTTGAACATTTCTACTCACCCTACCAGGCAACCGTAGTAAACAAACTCGAGGAACAAGGCTCTATCTTAATTGGTAAAACCAATATGGATGAGTTTGCCATGGGCTCTGCGAATGAAAATAGTTATTTTGGCGCGGTTAAAAACCCTTGGAATATTGAACATGTCCCAGGCGGCTCATCAGGGGGTTCAGCTGCAGCCGTGGCGGCAGGTCTTGTGCCTTTCGCTACAGGCACAGATACGGGTGGTTCGATAAGGCAACCGGCTGCTTTCTGCGGGGTTTCTGGAATTAAACCAACCTACGGATTGGTTTCTCGTTTTGGTATGGTTGCGTTTGCTTCAAGCCTGGATCAGGCAGGACCAATGGCCGCGAGTGCTGAGGACTTAGCCCTAATTCTGCAAGCAATGGTTGGCTTTGATCATAAGGATTCCACCTCGGTTAATCAGGCGATTCCTAATTATTCAGCAGCCTTAAATCAACCGATTAAGGGTTTGCGTATTGGTTTGCCTTCTTGTTTTTTTCAAAAAGAAGTGGATAGCGATATTCAAGCTGCAATTAAAGAGGCTGTAAAAATTTTTGAACAAGGTGGCGCTACAATTATTGAACTTGACTTAAGTCTGCAACCGCTATGGGTGCCATGCTATTACGTGATTGCTGGTGCTGAGGCTTCATCGAATTTATCGCGCTTTGATGGTGTCCGTTTTGGTTTTCACTCAGAGATTGGCGATAGTTTTCGCGAACAAGTGACCAATACTCGTACCGAAGGTTTTGGCATGGAAGTCAAACGCCGGATTTTTACCGGTACACATGTTCTTTCTTCCGGTTATTTTGATGACTATTTTTTACAAGCTTTAAAAATAAGAAGATTAATCCAACAGGAGTTACAGCATTGTTTAACTCAGGTCGATTTAATCATCGGCCCAACTACACCAACCTGTGCTTTTAAACTCGGTGAAAAAATAGCAGATCCGGTGCAAAACTACTTAGCGGATGTGTTTACTGTTGCTGCTAATCTAGCAGGTTTACCCGCTATGTCTATTCCTGCTGGATTTAGCAAGGGTTTGCCCATTGGGATGCAACTCATTTCTAAGCATTTTCAGGAATCGCTTTTATTACAATGTGCTTCTTATTTTCAGCAATCGACCAACTGGCATCAAGCCAGCACAACCTATAAAAGGTGATTTATGGCATGGGATACTGTGATTGGCTTGGAAGTTCATGCTCAATTAAAAACCAAATCAAAATTATTCTCAGGTGCTCCTATTACTTTTGGTGCAGCCCCCAATTCACAAACCTGTTTTATTGACGCAGGATTTCCTGGGACCCTACCGGTTTTAAATCAGCAAGCGGTCTTTATGGCCATTCAATTTGGTTTTGCGATTAATGCCGAAATCAATGATAACTCCTACTTTGAACGCAAAAATTATTTCTACCCCGATTTACCTAAGGGTTATCAAATAAGCCAATTTCAGCGCGCTATCGTCACCAATGGTCATTTAAAAATTGAACTCAATGATGGCAGTGAAAAGGAAGTAGAAATCCTAAGAGCCCATCTCGAAGAAGATGCAGGCAAATCCTTACATGAAGCGCATAGACAACACACAGGAATTGATCTTAATCGTGCAGGAACTCCTCTGCTTGAAATTGTCACTACACCTTGCCTCTTTTCTAGCGATGAAGCAATTGCCTATCTTAAAAACCTGCATCGTTTAGTACGGTTTCTAGGTATCTGTGATGGCAATATGCAAGAAGGCTCTTTTCGCTGTGATGTCAATATTTCACTTAAGCCAAAAGGGTCAAACCAATTAGGCACACGGACTGAACTTAAAAATCTCAATTCCTTTCGCTTTATTGAAAAAGCCATAGCTTATGAACAAGCAAGACAAATTGATTTGCTAGAATCAGGTCAGAAAATTTCGCAAGAAACTAGGCTATATTGCCCTGATTCGAATACCACCCAGCTCATGCGTTCCAAAGAAAATGAAAATGATTATCGTTACTTTCCTGATCCGGATTTACTACCGATTCACCTAGACGCTAAAGTCTTGCAACAAATCAAAGAATCAATGCCAATTTTACCTGAGGCAATTAAACAAATGCTGCTGCAAAATGGGCGCTTAAATAATGAGGATCTACAGTTTTTGCTTTCTTCCCCTGCAAATTATGATTTTTTTAATGAATTAAAAAAGTTGAGTACCGCGGATGAAAAAACGATCATCAACTGGTTAAAGGGCAGTTTTGCCGCAGCTCTCAATGAAGCACAGCTTGGTTTTGAAAACTCACCACTTTCTGCATCTACCTTTGCTCCTATATTAAATTATCTAGGCGAGCAAAAAATTTCAGGCACTATAGCTAAACAGATTTTCACTAAATTATGGGCAGGCGAAGGTTCTGTAGATGAGATAATCCAAAAAGAAGGCTATTTACAGACTAATGATCAAGAAGAACTCGATAGCTTAATTCAAGCACTGATTAAACTCTACCCAGAACAAGCTGCCGAATATAGCGCCGGCAAGGAAAAGCTACTGGGTTTTTTTGTAGGTCAACTTATGAAAGACACCAAAGGGAGAGCAAATCCTGAGCAGCTTAGTTGCTTGGTTAAAAGATATCTCTCTAATCCCCAAAGTTAAGTCGATAAAAGCCGGCGTACCATTTTATATCATCATGTTGAACTTCTAATCGTTTAGAGTTTGCTGAGCTCAGATATGGCTAAATCACCCCGATTAATTACCACAATTAGTATAATAATAATTTTTCTCCAGACGCTTCAGAAGCTCATATAGGGCTGATAAATAAGTCATTTCTCAGGCATCTCATTATGCCCTTAAAATATCTATCTGATCATGAATTTACTTTAGTGCTATTAAATTCTCCTTTCGTGCTATAATTTGCTTCTTTTGTTGATATAAATTTAACAAGTACGTACTTTTTAATAGCTGTGGATGTAAAATATGAAAAGAAAGATTGAGAAAAAAATTAAGAATAATGTCGGGACTTCAGTCAGTCCTGTAAAAAAAACGCTAGTTAATGATAGCTCTGTCTCAAATTTTTTAGATGATTATTTATCTACGCCAATGGTATCTCCATCGCCATTCTCTAATGAGTCAAATGCATCAACTTTTTCTTCATCAGATACTGATGAACTATTTAGTTCATTGGAAACGAGTCCCCATTTTAAAGGTGATAAGACCTCTCGTAATAATAAATTAAAGGGCACCTATACTATCTTTAGTGTAAATACCCTACCTGAATTGATTGAGGAACTAAGAAAATCAACGGATAAAGATACCATTACACTCCGGTTTGTAGTGACACCTAATAATGAAATTTCATTTGCCCGAGAGGGAGCTCCAAATTCCTTTATTCCTGCTCACTTTGCCATGACAGGATTGGTACAAACTGCCGCTCTATGTAAAACGGCCGGCAATATAAAAATAAATAAAACAAATGAAGTTGTATTCATCAGTCATAAAAGCGGAGATTTCCAACCTTCTTGGCCATCTTTGATCCATGGTTTATTTGCCTTATTGGCATGCAATGTCAAATTTGCAGATGAATTTCAGATAGAAAAGTACGTAACAATTTATGAGACCTTAAACGTTAAGTTGGACCGTGTGACTAAAGAAATAGATAGCAAATTTACACCTGAACAGAAAGAACAGTGTAGGGAAGCTAATAGCAAACTTGTCAATAAAACCCATGTGTACCCGACAATACAGCACCAGGTGACCGAAATAGGTATGAATGAGACTTATCAGGCAAAACAAGGTGAGGAAACACCCCGTAAATTTACCAATAAAAGCAATGAAAACTCGAGATTACAAAGCTTTGCGAACTCAAGAAGTTCTCTCTTTGCGAATTACGATGTGAATAAGCCAACAAAAACAACTGAACAGAAAGAACAATCTAAGGATACACCTCGCAACTTTGTTAATCAAAACCCTAGACGACAGAGCAATGCGACAGTAAAAAGTGGTCTATTTGCAGATTTTGATGATTCTACAAAAGCACCTAAAAAAGAAAGTGGCAAGATTTGTGACATAACTAACTTAAGTCCATTCTGAGCCCATATCCTCCCTCGAACAACCTGCTGCTAGTTGTATAACCTATAAAACTAGCAGCAGTTGATTATGTGTTTTTCGCTTCTAACTTATTGACTATTCAATTAGTTCGGTTATATTCTGCCTGCAGTGAACAATGTATTTACCCTTTGTAAAATTTTCAGCAAACTAGAGCTTTTTAGGCACTTAGATATTTTACAATAATTAAAATGTCTCACCTCAACTATTTTCATTGCTAATTTTTTGACTATTGCTTATTAAAGGATATGCGTATGTATTTAATCGATTTTTTGGTGGATTCCGGCGTACAAGTTATTGGTGTTTCTGGTCGCGTAGTTAGTCTTTTATTGTCAACTAAGGATCTAAATAATTTTCTAATTCGCAATCCATTAAAAAATTACTGGCTTATCAATTACAAAGACAATAAGGAACAAACCCATATTCAATTTCAATTACCTGAAAAAGCAAATCCGAAAAATTTAAAAAACTTTTTAGAAAATATTGGTGAGGAGGACCTAAGTCAGAAGGCGAAAAATAAGTTTTTAAAGGATTATCAGCAATTTATAAAGACTCTTTCACTAGACTATCTGTCTGATTTAATTCAACAGTATCTTGATATTCTTGAGATAGACGAGGCGGAGAGTCAGTTTTATAAAGATACAATGCCCGCATTTGTTAATTTATGCTCTTTTTATGTCGATAGCTGGCCTGCAGCTACTATTAATGAAAATAATAAAACCGTAGATACTGCTTCAGTACTTAGAGAACGGTTTGCTTTATTTACTCACATCCACGATATATTAATACCCTTAAAAGAATGTTTAGATAGCTACCAAGAAGATTTAATGGATGAAGAAGATTTAATTGATAAAGTTGATTTAATTGATAAAGTTGATTTAAAACGTCAATTGCATCGGTTATTTCATATGGCTTCTGTGACACCCTTTCCTGATTTTCAAAGTTTAATGCCGTCGCTTCACCAGGAATTGGCAAACAATTTGCCTTTTATAGGTGAAGAATTTAATGCTTTTTATAGGCTGCTAGCGGCACTATTATCTTTTCATTTGGGGATTCAAGATCTTCATTTTCAGCCTCAGATTTTCCCAAATCCTAATAGTCATTACATAGTCGTTGATTTAGAAAAGAAAACTTATATCAATAACACTCCAAAGTATATCCCCAAAACGAAATCCAAGGTTAACAAGATAGGAGATGAGTCAGAAGTCAACCCAAGTAAAATCTTGGATTTTGCCTTGCTAAAGGAAGGGGAGGGTAATAGCACCATAAGACTTTCGCCGCTAAAACAACGACCAAGGACTGTTTCATCTGCGGGTGAAGAGATTAAAACCCATACTAATAAAAAAATTGACCCATTTAAAACACCAAAAAAACTAAATCCGCTAGTTATAAATCCAGGGAAAACCAAGGCTTCAATATTCCCAGAACAATCGGGTACTCCTACACATTCCCAAGGAAGTTTTAAAACTAATAGTTCACCTAAAGAAGAGATTAACGATTGGACACTAACTGATTGGCAGAAATTATCATGGTTTTGCCTCCCTGTTATAGGCTGGCTGGTTCTTATAGCTTATGCCATCTATCATAGCCCCTGCTTCGCTACAGATGTAGACGAAGAACCGGAAAACAGCAATTTAAATTACTGTTAGAAAATTTGCGAATGAAAACCTTGATACGCTGCGCTGCATCAAGGCTACTCTGCTATGTCGGGCCAGGGGCGCCGACCTACA
>JACCWL010000283.1 GCA_013697645.1 Tatlockia sp.
TGCCAATTTCCCAAAAAAGACCAGATGATGCCATTCGGTAGTGGTTTCCCATTCCCCATGACGTTTAAAGGACTCATTCGTAGCCAAAGATACTGAAGCCACGGGATGATTTTCCTTTGTTAAGGTAGATTTAGGTGATTGGCCAACATGACCAATGAGTTGAATTTTATTTAATGCTGCCATTTTATGTCTCCGTTAGTTGAAAAGTAATGCATCGCAAAACGGATAAATCACCGCAAAAGCAGGGATTTATCCGTTTTGCGATGATGAAAATAAACAGAAATGGATAAGAATTGATAAATACTATCAATCGGTTAACTCATGAAGCCAGGGCGTACTTCTTACCCTTGCATTGAGCAATCAAGCCATTCAACACCTTTGCACCGATTTGCAATTGTTCAATTTCCAAATCAGACAAGCTGTCTGCACAGTGAGTTAACTCTGAAATGGATTTTAACAAATCAAAAAACGCAATATCGGATTTTTGGCATTGTTGCTGTTGGTAGTCTGAAAAAGAGGCTTGCATGGTGATTTTTCCTTAAAAAAAGGGGAAACACCTTGCCCTAATGGGAAAAAGGTTTCCCATTAGATGGATGATTACTTTGAACGTGCTAGTGACTTAAGCGAAAAAGCGCTGAGAGATAAGTGGCAATGGACAACCCTACTGTAATAATAGTAGCAATGGTCCAGCGGCGATTGGCGGCAAGTTCCTGCATCAGATTTTGTCCAATGCGATCACTGCGATCCCGCCCTTCTTTCAGCTCCTGTTTAAAGGCATTAAACGATACATCAAATTCGCGGCGTTGCTCAGCAAGTTTTTTGTCCTGCTCGATAAACACTTCTTTGATGGATTCACTTAACATGCTATTCACCTCTTCCCGACTACAAATGTTATAAATTTCAATCTCAGACAGCACAGTCATAAAGGCTTCTGCTGATTTAGATGAAATTCCTTTTGCTTGTAGAAGCTTAGCATATTTCAAGGTATTTGTACGAATACGCATCACTATTTCTCCTTTTAAACGCTAAAGAAACAGCCGTTAACGCTGACTAATTCTTCAGCGTTAATACGCGCATCTTACTTTTCCTAAACAAGTTGAATAACCCCTTTAAATAACAAATTATAAAACTGGGTTTCTCTGACTAAAGCCAGACAATGAATTCAAACGGGTTTAAAACAAGTAGGGTTGTTTTAATGAACGAAGCAAAAAGTTTAAAAACTTCTTCCTCCAAGATTTCAATCCTAAAGGGTTGAATTAGGTAACAGGGATTCCCGACTAAAGCGCTCAGCTGCGATGATTAAGGAATTAGGGCAGCAATTCACAAGACCAGATTAGTGGTTTCATCTGATTTTCACAGATTCATCAGTTGTGTTTTGTAGTCTTAAACTAAAAGGTTAACCAAGGAGAAATAGTAATTTCACCTTGGTTATTAAAGAAAGGACTTAAAAAATGCCTGTTTTGGAAGGGTTGTAGTAATCCCACCCAAATCAGGGTTCTAATAAGACCTAATAGTACTCAGGCAAACAATCAGAACAACATTCCTTACCTAAAAAGCTTAGGCTTTGGGCATACTCTGAGGCACTGATACCTATGCCACAGTCTTTGCATTTATCCAGATAAGGAATATACCCCTCAACATAGTCGCATTGCTTTTTAATATGCGATATTTCATCGTCAACTAATAAAACTTGTGCAAATACGTTTTCAAGTGTTTCCTGCCTTCTCTCCTCATATAATTCATACACTTGGCCAGCCCCGTAGGAACCGTGGTTAATTTTATGGATTATTAATTCGATAAGGGTAGTGCGCACCACTCCATAAGCTTCCTCACGGTAGCGGGGGCAATTGTTACCAATTTTCTCTTGTAATTCATGAGCGTTGACTACTATCCAATCCCCAATCCCATAGCTATTGCTCGCTTTAGGACTGCGAAATAGTATCGCAAGACATTCCTCATAGAAAGACAAGTCATGATTATAAAAAGAATGATTTTGTGTGTGCATGTTAGTTCTCCTTTTAAAAAAAAGAGGAAATAACATGACCCTAGGGGAAATAGTTATTTCCCCCAGGTTTCATTACCTTTTTTAAAACATGGTTGAATAACCCAAATTTTTAAAGAACAAATTCTTAAAATGGGTTTCTCTGACTAAAGTCAGACAATGAATTCAAGCAAGTTTAAAACAAGAATAATTGTTTTAATGAAATAAGAAAAAAGCCATAAGACTTCGCTCTCAATAAGGTTTCAACTCAAGGTTGAAATTAGGGTGATACAGATTCCCGACTAAAGCGCTCGCTACAAAATTAGGGAATTAGGGCAGCATTTTCACAAGACCAGTTTTAGGCTGGTTTCATCCGAGTTTCACGGAATCATCAGTTGTGTCTGTAATTGCTTCATTATATCAATTTCCAAAACGGGATGCTATAAATAAACCCAAAAAGTCATGCCAAAAAGAAAATAAATTTTACCATAAAAATGCATAGTGTTACTTCCCACAATAGACATTATGCAAAGCATTAGAACCTAATGATCTTATTTTTATTGGGTTTTTATAAATTACTTTACATAATCACTTACTAACCACAATAAATTCGTACAATACTGGCACGAGAATGACCCAATTCGCGGGAGAGGATCTGTCTCGCCCTTTGATCCCACTCTTTCTCGATTTGAGAAAGTGCCTTATACGTTTTTCCTCCTGCAATCGGCGCCAGAAGCCCTTGTTTTGCCTCATCGAAATGCGCTGTTAATTCCTGATAGCGCCGTTGGGCATAAGCGTGGCGTAAGCCGTGTAAATTAACCAGACCCAGTTTATCTGCTGTTGTCTTGTAGTGTC
>JACCWL010000290.1 GCA_013697645.1 Tatlockia sp.
CCTCCCAACACTTATTTTTACGCTAAGGTTACCCCGCCCTGAAGGACGAGGTCTTGAGCCTTTTGATAAATGCTTTTTTTAGACTATTTTCTATTCAGAACGCATAAGAAAAATTGATTTCATGCTAATATCACCCCTGTTTTTTTTCATCGATTATCAGGAAATTTTCTCAATGACTTTTATTATTGGCCAGCGCTGGATTTCTAATTCAGAATCACAACTCGGCTTAGGCATTATCACTAAGGTGGATGGCAGACAAGTCTGCTTAAGCTTCCCAGCAGCAGGTGAAGAACGAATCTATGCCTCCGATAATGCCCCGCTGACTCGTATTATTTTTAAAGTTAATGATGAAATTTCTACGATGAATCAGCAGAAAATAAAAATAAGAGAAGTCAATGAAGAAGAAAACCTCTGCCTTTATAAAGGCACTAACGAAGCTGGTGAGCTTGTCACTATCGACGAATTGGATCTCGATTGTTTTATTAAATTAACCACAGCCAAACAAAGGCTTTTTAGCGGACAGTTTGATAAATTACAGGCCTTCAAATTAAGGATAGACACTCTTAATCAGCTCTCTAAATTACAGCAATCACCGGTAAGAGGTCTTCTAGGTTCGCGTACAAGCCGTCTGTCTCATCAAATTTATATTGCTCACGAAGTCGCTCAACGTTATGCGCCTCGTGTTCTTTTAGCTGATGAAGTAGGTCTTGGTAAAACCATTGAAGCAGGTATGATTCTACATTACCAGCTGCATACAGGGCGTGCGAATCGCATTCTCATTGTTGTCCCAAATTCACTGATTCATCAGTGGCTTGTTGAAATGATCAGACGCTTTAATTTGTATTTTTCAATCGTTGATGAGAACGCTTATGAACTAGATCTCGACCCTAACCTCGATGATGAGCATTTTGACTTAGAAACTGAGCCTAGCGAGAACAACCCTTTTGAAATGAATCAACTTGTTTTGTGTAGTCTGGATTTCTTAATGACCAATGAAGCAGCGAGAGATCATGCGATAGCCGCCAACTGGGATCTCTTGGTGGTGGATGAAGCTCATCATTTGCATTGGTCTGAAAAATTAGTCAGTCCTGAGTATGCTTGCATTGCCCAATTATCCGAGCAATCTAAAGGCTTACTAATACTTACAGCAACGCCAGAACAGGCCGGTCTTCAAAGCCATTTTGCACGTTTGCGCCTCCTTGATCCCTCACGTTTTTACGATTTTTCTACCTTTCAAAAAGAAGAAACGGGCTATAAAGCGCTCAATGAGTTAGTGCAAAATCTTCTCGAATATCGCGATGATACAGAGTGCGATGAATTAAACGAGGTTCTTAAAGCGCAGCTAAAAAATTATCTCAACACAGAAGCAACCTCAAGTATCAATGAAACAATCAAACAACTGCTGGATCGCCATGGAACAGGACGCGTGCTTTTTCGCAATACTCGTGATGCAATACATGGTTTTCCTGAGCGGAAACTGCATGCCTATCCTTTGCCGCAACCTGTGATTTACGAATCAAATTCAGAAGTGCCAGGAGACATTAATCTTTATCCAGAAACAAAAACAGAGCCTGAGCTTTGGATTAAAAATGACCCGCGAGTAAGTTGGCTGACTAACCAATTAAAAGCACTCTTACCTGAAAAAGTATTAGTTATCTGTGCAAAAGCATCGACGGCTATGATTCTTGAACAACATTTGAAATTAAGGGAAGGAATTCGCAGCACCTCCTTTCATGAGGGTCTATCGATTATCGAACGCGATCGAAGTGCAGCTTATTTTTCCGACACTGAAAACGGTGCCCAAGCGCTTATTTGCTCAGAAATTGGTTCTGAGGGACGAAATTTCCAATTTGCTCACCATCTTGTTTTATTTGATCTGCCCCTCAATCCCGATTTGCTCGAACAGCGTATAGGTCGCTTGGATCGCATTGGCCAAAGCCATACCATTGAAGTCCATGTGCCCTATTTAGCAAATAGTGCCCAAGAGAGACTGTTTCGCTGGTATAACGAAGGAATTAACTTATTTGAAAAAAGCTGTTCGATTGGTTTTTCTATCTTTGAAAAATTTGAAAAGCAGCTTCTACCGCTGCTTGCCAAATTAAAAACCAAAGCGGATAAAACAAAATTCGAGAAATTAATTGTTGATACTAAAACACTTCGAGAAGACATTCTCTTAAGCCTCAGTGAAGGCCGCGATCGCTTATTAGAATTGAATTCCTGCAATAATCGAGTTGCCAAAGAACTAATAACTGCTATCGATACGACAGAAAACAGTCTAGAGCTTGAAAATTACATGGCCTGCGTTTTCCAAGAATACGGCGTTGAGCATGAATATCACTCAGAGTGCGCTGAAATTTTACGACCAACCTCTCATATGAAGACCGGCCATTTTCCTGGATTAAAAGAAGACGGGATGATGGTCACTTATTCGCGCAGCAAAGCATTGATTCGTGAAGACATGGAGTTTTTAAGTTGGGAACATCCCATGGTTTCAGAATCAATGGAGATGATTCTCGGTTCAGAATTAGGCAATGTGACGATGGTGACCATCTCCGTTAAGGGTTTGCAGCCAGGTACTGTCTTGCTGGAAACATTTTTTACAGTAAATTGTGCTGCACCCAAACCCCTGCAACTTGACCGCTTCCTTCCTTTAATTCCACTCAGGATTTTAACTGAACCTTCAGGGAAAAATCTGTCTAAAATTTTAAGCTACTCACAACTCAACAGCATGTGCGAACAATTACATCGTCATACTGGCCCAACTATTGTTAAAAAATTAACTCAGGATATTGAACAGATACTAGAACAGAGCCAAAAATTTGGCGAAGAGCAACTGCCTGAACTGCTAGAAACCGCAAAAAAACAGATGAAAGAAACCTTAAACCAAGAAGTCAGCAGGTTGGAAGCCTTGCAAAAAGTTAATCCTGCTATCCGCGATGAAGAAATTGTCTATTTTAAAACCCAGATTGCTGAGAGTGAAAATTATATCGACCGCGCCACTTTAAAGCTTCAAGCGCTCAGGGTAGTTATAAGTAAATGAGCTATAACTAGTATGCTTGAGAAGGTGGCTGGTAGGTCATTGAGAACCCCTACCAGAGAATTAAAATAGCGCGCCGGTTAAAGTAATACCGAAGGGCGACTGAAAGCCAGTTGCTGTGGCAGCACAGTTAACTAATTCGTTATTTATATCAATACCGCATCTAGACAGGCTACCCGTGCCTGCATCAGCAATGTAAGCAAAATTCCCCGCTGCGTTAATCGCAATACCTGAAGGAGCAATAAATCCATTACCAGTTTGTGCGCAGTTAATTAATTCATCAGCACCATCTACATTGCATTTTAAGACGAGGGTCGAGTCGGTAATGTAAGCAACTGTCCCCGCTCGATTAAAACTAATAAATAAAGGTGCCGTAAATATAGCTCCTCCAGTGGTAGCGCATGGTGTTAAATCACCATTACCAGCGATAGCACATTTAACTACATCTGTTGAAACAGAATTGGCAATATAGGCGAAGGTTCCGCTTGGATTTAAAGTGATTCTAACAGGGTTATTTAATCCGCTGGCTGTGGTAGTACAACCGATTAAATCACCATTAACGATAGGACATTTAGAAATTGAGGAAGAGGCTTCATTTGCAACATAAGCAAGCGTCCCTGTGGGATTTATAGTGATACCGTTAGGTGACGTAAAACCATTGCCTGTTGGAGCACAATTGAGTAGAAAACCTTCAGGACCCACCATGCATTTCAATACGGTATTATTTTGGCGAGTTATATACGCAAAGGTGTTTGTCGGGTTAACAGCAATATCACGTCCTGAAGTAAACCCCGTTATATACGTGAGCATGCAATCAACTAAAGAACCGTTTAGATCTACGTTGCATTTTGATACCGACCTATCAATCAAGCTAACCACGTAAGCGAAAAATGGGGTTTGAGGTGGAGGTGGTGGTGGTAATACCTCTGGTATTATAACCACACTATCTTGGCAGGTATAGGCGACACTGCTATTAAGACAAAGTCTAAGGCTAACTAGCCCAGAGGGTCCTACTAAGCTTATTAGGGCAGGCCCACTCTTAATAGCTGTAAACAAACAATAGCCCGTAGAGGGATTTAATTGGCA
>JACCWL010000302.1 GCA_013697645.1 Tatlockia sp.
TTTGAAATTGACTGAAATCAAAATTAGCTAAATCTATTTCTTTATTATTCATGCTACAGCTCTCCTATTTGTAAAAATTATAACAATTCTTAAAGAGCTGACACACTTATTTGAACACTACCAAAAAAATCACTTATTGGGCAATATTTTCATGTGCTCTACAATAGTTTAAATTATAAAATAATCATTTTTATTGTTTTAAATATCAACAAAACCCGACTCAATTATTAATTCTTCTTCTTCCCCCTTAAAAATTTTTATTTGCTTCTCATTTAAATCTAAAACGTATTGTAATGTACAATATTCTCGTGAGTTAGAAAGTATTTTAGGTGTAAAAGCGACCACATTGGTACCTCCTTTTTGCCTAGCCGATGGAACCACTAATAGAGGATGACCTTCTTTTGCAACTCGGCTACCTATTTCCTGACACCTTGTATAATTAACAGGATCAATTAACCAAGCAAATTCACTTACTTTGCGCGACAAATCAAAAGCCAAGCCTCGACAATTAACTTTTGCAACCCGCCTGTCAATAATGACGGTTTTTTGGCTATGGAAAACCTCCCAGGCATCTCGGATTTCTTGAATGAAATGGAATTTAGTTTCGTAGATGGTTGTTTCTAGTGTTTCTGATCCATACCAACATGCAATTGAGCCATCACTATAACGTGATGCAGTTATATTTTCGAAAGGATAATCGATAAAATCATTTTTACTATAATCAAAAGATCTTTGAATTATTGGTGTATTAGTTAGTATTGGATGGGTATAAATATCAATTGTATTTGCTGCTTCCCAGTTTAACGGATCTTCACTTAAATCATCAAATAAATCTGTAGATGCTTTTATGCCTCGAATATTTCTAAAAGCATCTTTTGAGTAATCTATCGCTCGATCAAAAAGAGGCACGTTATTGTCCTCTTAAATAATCGGTAAAGCGTCTTATTTGGGCGATTCCAATATATCCATGCTCAAGCATTATATCCAATGGACTTAAATTATGTAATTTATGATTACGTCCTTTAACCCATTGGTATACCACTTCTTTGTTGTATGGGTAGAGAGTCCTTAAATTTTTATGAATACCCAATAAATTGCCGACACGCTCAATGGTATCTCGGCCAGATACGAAAGCCGTTCCCTTTTTTAATTTGGCAAGTTGAGCAGGACTTATACCACCCAAAAGGCTACATTCTTCCTCATTTCTTAATTCCCAATGCTTAAAGAGCATAATAACATTCTGTGTGTTCCGCTTTAAAATATCCACTGGCAAATCATGGGAAGAATCATATAAAGCTATATTAGTCATAGTAAGCACCTCTATTTATAGATTATATTATTATATAAGTATTTATCTTTGTCAATTAAATGATAATTGCTAAGTTCAACATCAAAAATATTGGGATCCATCAAACCGCTATCAATAGGTCTTATTTGCAGATTCTTAATATTAATGGACCAATATGATGATTTTAGGTTCGGTGTTTGAAGGCAAACATTCTACCTCCAGGTTTTGTATCTTGTTGCTGTATAGTTTCTCATAGTCTGATTCATAGGTTTAAATCCCTTGACTTGGAATGTATAGAAAAGTCATTTGAAACGAACTTACTCACTGAAAGCTTTTCTATTCACATTGGCTTCAACCTTGATCCATTTCCACAACCATACGATATCGCGCCTGATTAGATCTTACTTTTTCAATAGCAGCATTCACTTCGCTTAAAGGAACCACTTCCACTTGAGCCTCAATGCCATGCAGGGCAGCAAAAGACAACATCTCTCTCATTCTTTGACGATTACCTATGTAACTGCCACTGACCGATTTCCCACCATCAATCAAAGTAACGGGAGCAATGTTGATCTGGCTTGGTGAAACCCCTACGAAGCAAAGATTACCTCGCGGATGTAGCAAAGCTAAATAAGCAGACCAGTTCTGATCTCCATGGATAGTTGATAGAAGAAAGTCCAAAGAGTCCTTTCGTTTTTCTAATTCTTTTTCATCTTGGGTTACTACAAAATGATTGGCTCCAAAAGCCAACGCTTCCTGTTTTTTATCTTTACTTGATGAAAATACTGTTACCTCGCAGCCAAAAGCTTTAGCAAATTGCACGGCTAAATGCCCCAAGCCGCCCAACCCAATAATACCAACATGATGAGTGGGTAGCACACCAAAGCGCATAAAGGAATTGAATACTGTAATACCTCCACATAAAAGTGGAGCTGTTTTAGCAGAATCCATTCCTTCGGGAATAGAAAAAACAAAACGATTATCTACAGTTACATGATGTGCAAATCCTCCAAATCGTCCTACACAAATGGACTGATGATTCCCGCAATAATTCTCGTCTCCTCGTTGGCAAGTTCTGCATTCAAAACACGCACCTACTAACCAACCAACACCAACTCTCTGTCCTACGCTTACTCCAGTCACTGAACTTCCCAAGGCAACCACTTTACCAATGATTTCATGTCCGGGAACCAAAGGATATTGGCTTAGTTCCCAATCGTTATCTATCATGTGGATGTCGGTATAACAAATACCACAGTGAGTAATAGCTATGGTTACCTCTTCAGGAGCTAAGGGCGCTTTTTCATAAAAAAAAGGTTCTAGTGATGCGTTCACTTGAAGTGCTGCAAAGGCGCGAGTCATGGTAAAGTTTCCTTTTCATCCTAAAATATTAATGGGTACAAACGGTGCCATGCCCTTCGGAATTAATCGAATTACATTGTACTCACAACTTGTTACAATTTTTGGTTCTTCAAATCTACTAGTCACTAAAACTGCTGATTTTTGCAGGTTTAATTCCTGAATGAGCTGAAGCCCTGTTTCTTTAAATCCTAATAGTTCATAGTCTATTAAAAATAAGG
>JACCWL010000304.1 GCA_013697645.1 Tatlockia sp.
CCCTTTAAACGCAATACGGTTGCAGCCATTGCCTCTGCCGCCTTACAGATTGCAAAAATGCATGATGAAAACACCTTGCTCTTAGTTCTGAGTGCTGATGATCTAATAGGTAATCAGGAGTCCTTTCAACAGGCCGTTTCAGAGGCTTCAGCTTTAGCTCTGGAAAATAAATTGGTTGCCTTTGGCGTGAAGCCTAGTGAAGCGAATGCAAATTATGGCTACATTGAATATGAAAATACCCGTGTTTTAAGCTTTATTGAAAAGCCGACTGAAGAGCAAGCTGAACGCTACCTCGACTGCCACCGTTTTTTATGGAATTCAGGTATTTTTCTATTCAAAGCCGGTGCAATTTTGCAAGCGATTGAGAAAGAATGCCCTGAAATTTTAACTTCAATTAAGACTTGCATAGAGCAATCGCATTTTATTGCAGGTAAAAGTTTTAATCGTCTTGATCTTGAGCCTACCAGCTTTAACAATGTGAGTGATAAAGTCATTGAAGACATCATCATGAGTGATTTTTCGCAAGCTGCGGTTATCCCCTGTGATTTTGAATGGATCTCTGTTGGCTCCTGGAAAACCTTAAGTGAATTAATTCCCGCAGATACGAATGGTAATCGCATCGAAGCCGAAGCCTTTCTATTTGACGTGACAAACTGCCATATCCAAAGTGATAGCCGCTTGGTTGGCGCTGTTGGGGTTGAGGGACTTATCATCATTGACACCCAAGATGCTTTATTGGTAGCCAATAAAGCCAGCACGCAGGATATTGAACATATTTATGCTCAGTTAAAAAAACAAAATCATGAAACGCATAAATTTCACCGTACTGTCCATCGTCCCTGGGGTAATTTTACTGTTCTAGAAGAAAACGAACGTTTTAAAATTAAACGAATTGTGGTTAAATCTGGAGCAAGTCTTAGTTTGCAAATGCACTATCACCGGAGTGAGCATTGGATTGTAGTAAGTGGAATGGCTAAAGTGACGAATGGTGACTCAACCTTTTTTATAAAAACAAATGAATCAACTTATATTCCAGCCGGGCATAAGCATCGTTTAGAAAATCCTGGTGTTCTTGATTTAGTCATGATTGAAGTACAAAGCGGCGAATACCTTGGTGAAGATGATATTGTTCGCTTTCAAGATAATTATGGGCGAGTTTAGTGATATAATTCGAAAATTTTGAAAATGAGTTAAAGGAAAAAAATGAAAATAGCGTTAATTATTGGAGTCACAGGTCAAGATGGTACTTATCTTGCTGAGTTGCTACTTAAAAAAAATTACATCGTGCACGGAGTAAAGCGACGCGCTTCTCTCTTTAATACTGATCGTATTGATCATCTGTATCAGGATCCTCATGCTGAAAATCGCAATTTTATCTTACATCATGGGGATTTAACTGACTCAACTAATCTAATCCGTATTATTCAAGAAGTTCAGCCTGATGAAATTTACAATCTGGCGGCAATGAGTCACGTTGCAGTTAGCTTTGAAACCCCTGAATACACTGCTAATGCAGATGGGATTGGTACTCTACGTGTTTTAGAAGCCATTCGAATTCTTGGACTTGAGAAAAAAACTAAATTTTACCAAGCGTCTACTTCTGAACTTTATGGTTTAGTGCGCGAGACTCCGCAAAAAGAAACAACCCCCTTCTATCCACGCAGTCCCTATGCGGTCGCAAAACTCTATGCATATTGGATTACGGTAAATTATCGTGAAGCTTATGGAATGTTTGCTTGTAATGGGATTCTCTTTAACCACGAAAGCCCAATACGTGGAGAAACCTTTGTTACTCGTAAAATTACTCGCGCCCTAGCCCGGATCAAACTTGGCCTGCAAGACTGCTTCTACCTTGGCAATCTTGATGCTCTACGTGACTGGGGTCATGCTCGTGATTATGTTGAAATGCAGTGGTTAATGCTTCAGCAAGATGAGCCTGAAGATTATGTAATTGCCACTGGTGAGCAATTTAGTGTCCGCGAATTTGTTGAAACAGCTGCTGCTGAAATTAAAATGAATGTTAGCTGGAAAGGCGAGGGCATAAACGAAGTGGGGATGGACCAAAACGGGAAGGTAATCGTTCGCGTTGATCCCCGCTATTTTCGCCCTGCTGAAGTTTCAACACTTTTGGGTGATGCCACGAAAGCTCGCGAAAAGCTTGGCTGGGTACCTAAAATTAAATTTAAAGAACTGGTATCTGAAATGATGCTATCAGACCTAGATGCTGCACGCCGCGATGAATTGATTAGATCTCACGGATTTGCTACTTATGACTATCACGAGTAAGGAGTTGGTTTGACTACGCCAAAAATCTATGTTGCTGGACACCGCGGCATGGTTGGTTCAGCCATTGTAAGACGCCTAGAACAATCAGGTTATAACAACTTACTGGTACGCAGCCATGCCGAGCTTGATTTAACAAATCAAGCTCAAGTTAGCGATTTTTTTGCTGCTGAAAAACCAGATTATGTATTTCTGGCCGCTGCCAAAGTGGGCGGCATTCTGGCAAACGATACCTATCGGGGTGAATTTATCTATCAAAATCTGATGATTCAAACCAATATAATCCATGCGGCTTGGCAAGCAGGTATTCAGCGCTTATTATTTCTTGGCTCAAGCTGTATCTATCCTCGAAATTGCCCGCAACCGATTCAAGAAAATTATTTATTGACTGGTTCCTTAGAGCAAACCAATGAGCCTTATGCAATAGCAAAAATTGCAGGCATTAAGTTATGTGAAAGTTACAACAGGCAATATGACACGCGCTATGTGAGTGTTATGCCCACAAACCTTTATGGCCCAAATGATAATTATGATTTGAATAACAGCCATGTATTGCCTGCACTCCTTCGCAAGGCCCATGAAGCAAAAATCCGCGGTGATAAGCAACTTGTTGTCTGGGGATCTGGAACGCAAATGCGCGAATTCTTGCACGTTGACGACATGGCTGATGCCTGCTTGTTTCTAATGGAGCAACAAGGGAATGAAAAAATCTATAACATTGGCTCCGGTGTGGACATAAGCATCCGTGAGTTAGCAGAAATAATTATGGATGTGATCGATTTTAAAGGTGAAATAGTCTTTGATAAAACAAAACCAGATGGCACGCCACGTAAATTGTTAAATATGGAACGCATGAAAAATCTTGGATGGAGAGCTCAAATCAATTTGCGTGATGGGATAGCAAAGACCTATCAAGATTTTTTACAGCAAGTGGCTCGGTAAAAACAAATTGATATTATTAAAACGCCTACCTACCGCGGCTTGACCGCGGTAGGCAAAGCATTGAGGATAATTGAAAGCATGAAATTGATTTTGTCCATCACACCTATTCGTTTTCCCTTAACAGGCATTGGTCGTTATACCTGGGAATTAGCTCGTCACTTGGCTTCGCAATCTGATATTGAATCCTTAGTTTATTTTGCCCAATATAATTTTATCAACCATTTACCGAAGGCTGGAGAACACGCTAGTACCCAACATTGGCTAAAACGGGTGGTACAAAAAAGTTACGTGCTTTCAAATGCCTATAATATGTTAATTCCCCAGCTACAACGCCGAGCTTTAAAACCAAAAAACGATCATTTGTTTCATGGACCTAATTTTTATCTTCCACCCTTTGCCGGGAAAAAAATTGCAACCTTTCATGATTTGTCTCTCTTTACGCGGTCAGATGATCATCCACCGGAGCGAGTTCGCTACGCGCAAAAAGCAGCCCTTAAAACCATTAAAACTGCTGATGCATTAATAGTGGATGCGGAATTTATTCGTCAAGAATTAGCTAGCTATTTTGGCTATCCGCTCGATAAAATTTATACCGTTCCCTTAGCGGCGGGCGAAGAATTTAGACCCTACACTTCAGATGAAACCAAAGCAGTTTTATCTCAATACGGCTTGCAACATGGGCTCTATAGTTTTTATGCTGGCACTATAGAGCCACGAAAAAATCTGCTTACCTTACTTAATGCTTATGAAAAATTACCGCTTGGCTTACGACAACAATTTCCTTTAGTCCTCTCTGGATATAAAGGCTGGCTCAGTGAAGCCATTCATGAACGTATTGATAAGGCAAAACAAAGTGGGTGGGTTAAGTATTTAGGTTTTACGCCTTCTGATCATTTCCCCGCCTTGTTTGCGGGTGCAAGATTATTTGCTTTTCCTTCGCTCTATGAGGGATTTGGCCTGCCGATTTTAGAAGCCATGGCTTCCGGTGTGCCAGTGATTTGTTCCAATGCCTCTACCTTGCCTGAGGTGGCAGGAGATGCAGCTCTTATGGCTTCACCTCATGATGTTGACGCCTGGACTGAATTGTTGCATCAAGGATTAATGG
Organism: Tatlockia sp.; assembly: GCA_013697645.1. Taxonomy (GTDB): domain Bacteria; phylum Pseudomonadota; class Gammaproteobacteria; order Legionellales; family Legionellaceae; genus Tatlockia. Next base: position 4,331 of record JACCWL010000304.1, read on the forward strand.
ATGATGAATGGCGAGCGCAGGCCATTAGCCTAGGTTATTTACAAGGAGCTCAATTTTCCTGGTCTCGTTGTGCGACGCAGACTTTAGCTGCGTACAAAGCGGTAATAGCTTCTTAATAGTCATTAGCTTAACCAAGAAGCTTTAAAAAATAACAAAAGCTAGTCCAATTTTACTGGCTAGCTCGTTGTTTAAAAATTTGATTGAATATAGAATGGGAAAGTTGCTTGCTATCGAACTTTTCTATGAGCTAGAATCTGTTTTTTTTATTAGAGGCAATGGAATTGATAAGTACTAATCAAGAAATCTCAAAACGCTCTCAAATCCTTTTTTTATTTACCCTTTTGCTTACTGTTGTTGCGGCAAAAGGTTTGCACATGCTGCTTTTGGCCTATTTTCACCCAGCAGCCCCGAAACTAAGCCTTTTACTTAGTCCATACCTCCCTTATGTTGCACCGAAACCAATAGAACGAACTATGTTTTTAACCTTAGGCTTGTTTGTTCCTGTAGTTGTTCTATTTTTAGCGAGAAACAAAGGATTATTTAGTCAGACAAAACTAAACCCAATCTCTTTAGTTCTTCCTTTAATTATCACTTCACTTCTGTTTTTCCCTTTGCTATACCCTGGTTATTCAGCAACAGCCCACTCTGATTATTTTACTTTAATTATGCAACAAGAAGGGATTCCAGAAAGCCACTATACTCTAATACTATACAGTTTTGCTGGAGCCACGCTGTGGTGCTTGTGGTCGTCTTATTCGAAATTTTCTGAAATAAAACCTGGATTGATGAAGGCCTTTCTTTGGCTAATTGTAGTTAGTTTGATGATCTTATCCATTGCTGCTTGGCGAGTAGGCGGCATGGATAAAGTAATGGAATATGAGCAGGTCCATATTGATGCAATAATTTATGCAACAACCCAAGTGATTGCTGGAAAAACCTTATTAGTCGATCTGCCTTCTCAATACGGTCTTTTTCCTGAGTTAATAGCCCCCTTGTTGCGCCTGATAAAACCAACCATTTTAAATTTCAGTTTGATTTTTGCTACCTTGCAAATCATTTCCTTATTAGGGCTTTTATTTGTCCTATTCAAGTTAGTTAAAAACGCTATATTGTTGTTAGCTGGAAGCATTAGCCTACTAGCAATGACCTATCAATCAATCCTCTATTTTTCTGCCAATCTTCACGATAGATATTGGCAATACTGGCCTATCCGATTTTTTTGGCCTGCAATTTCAGTTCTTGCCTTTTACTGGTTTGCAAAAAAGAAAACACTTTGGCGTAGCAGTCTTGTGTCTGCAGTAGGAGCTATTGGGACATTTTGGGTGGTAGATACTGGCTTGTTCATCACCTTAGCTTTTGCCGGATACTTAACCGCAAAATTTCTAATCGCCTTGCAATTGCCCGCTGGAAACACAGAAAATTCTGATTCAAAATTTTATATAAAGGCACTAGGCCTCCATATAGTAATTACAGTGCTGCTAGTAGCCATGCTTCTGATAGGGATCTGGGTGAAAGCTCAACAACCCTTGCATTTATCTATGCTATTCCAATATCACAAAATCTTTTATGGCTTAGGTTTCTTTATGCAGATCTTACCGCAAACAATTCATCCTTGGATGTCAATTTTGGGGATTTATTTATTAGGAGCGATTACAGGGTTGGTTTCTTGTTATCGAAATCCAACCACTCTACGTGCTGATATTATTTTATTTTTATCTATGCTCGGACTTGGTATATTCGTTTATTATGAAGGGCGATCGCATGTCTATGTATTATTAATTATCGGTTGGCCTGCATTAATGATTATGATAATTACGGCTGACAGAACTCTCCACTATATCCGCTCAAAGGCCCTAGGTCTGCGAGAAATTTGGATCCCAATCGCTACGCTTAGTTTCTTGTTTATTAGTAGTTTTAATTATATTTATTTTGTTCCGAAAATGTATGAAGAAGCCAGACTACGAATTAAAACACGACATGAAAAAACCGAGACTGTTAGGACTAGTGAACTTTCATTCATCAAACATTATTCACAAGGGAAACGTGAATGCCTCATTTTGTCTAGATACCAAGGTATATACTATGCTGAAACTGGTTTGTTATCACCCTCGCCGGGACCTGGACTTGCCGAAACCATACTTAAATCAGATTTGGAAAAAACAGTTAAGCCATTACTCGACGGGCAACTTGATTGTGTTTTCATAGGCATAGCTAAAGATATTATACCTGACATGCTGAACAATGTAGTTGGGAATGAGGTTCCACCAGCACTGGGTTTTAATTTAGCAGAGCTTAAGAAAAAATATAAACTCGTTGCAGAGAATCCAGAACATACTATGGTTTATATGACTAAAATCTCATAAAGCCGCCGCCTCTTTAAAAAATTAAAGAACAAGATGGTATAAAAGCTGGTGTAAAATTACTGTGGCAAACAAAAGGCTAAGCACTGCATATCTATTGATATAATAGGCAAGAAAGTGATCGGAGACGATGGGCTCAAAGCCACTAAGCCAGTTTTTTAAGGCGATGCAAACAGGTAGATAAAGCAGAACAACAATTTCACTAAAAATTCTGGCCTCCATAAAACGGCCGACCATTAGCAATCCAAGAAAATAAAACAAGGCAATATAGCGCAAGGGTCTGTATTGCAGAGGAATGAAGTCAAAAAATGCGAACCAAAAGAAAGGTAAGCCAGCAAAGCAAAATATAAATAATAAAATATTCTGTCCATTCATTAGCCACAATAAATTATATCTAAAATGATTAAAGGGTGCACCTTCTGCACGCCATTCTATCAACTCTCCAGGTATTCCATGCAAAAACTGCAGAATCAATAGGCGCGCGAGCAAATAGGCTAAAAGTGCCCAAGCCATTGGCTTAAGAACGGTCTTTAATGTTTGCCAATAAAGTGCTGGAATTATTAAGACTAATAAAATCGAGCTTTCTCTATTTAAGGTAGCCAAAAAAACCCAAGGAATAAAATAAAGCCATTGCGACCGCAGACATAACAACAAACCTATTGCCATAAAAAACAGGGTGGAAGTATCGCTTGGATAAAAAAAGGTAGCTATGCCGTTAGTACGAAAACGATAATTAACGACTGTAATTAAGGGCAATAGCAAGATAAACAACCAGCTTAAAAACTGAGCTTGACGTAAGTCAAATTCCCGTTGCATCAAAGACTTCATTGCAAAATAAAATAAAGTGATAAAAAGCAATTCTAGTAAAAAAAATAATTCCTCAGCTGCTAAGGGCAAAACACGAGCAGCTAAATTAGCCAATGCAGGGACTAGCAAACGCTGACCATAGGGCAGGCGTACAGAAAAATCAATGAAACCGCTTAGGGATAACTCTGAATAAAGACCTGTAAGTTGGGTATGAATAAAGGCATAACCCAGCAGCAACACAAAGGTTAAAAATCGGGATTTATAACGCAATAGCTCATTATTCATGGATTAAATCATTCCTATTCAAGATTTATTGAGACTATCCGATATTAGAAAAGAAAAGCAATCATAAAAAATGCAAAGTCTTTGGCGAACAATCACTTATGCGCAACGTGGCTCAATCGGGAGTATCTGATGAAGGACAGAGCAAAATTTAACATAGGTGAGCGAGTAATCCATATTAATCATAGAT
>JACCWL010000003.1 GCA_013697645.1 Tatlockia sp.
GCTACATACGGGGCAAAATCGTAGAAAATCGTAGCCTGGTTAGCGCGGTAGCGATAACCGGGGAACCAGCTAAATTGAGATGATTTTTTTGAGGGTTGTTTCGAGCGTAGCTTGTAGCCTAGTGAAATCTCAACAGCAGCAGTTTATCGAGGAGCGATAATGGAAGGAGTAGAGAGATACTCAAGTGGTTCGAAATTTATGCATTGGCTTGTTGCTTTATTAGTCATTATTATGCTTTGCATAGGTTTCTTTCTTGGAGACTTGCCGGAAAAATTTACGGACTCGGCTTATATGCTTCATAAATCCTTTGGTATATGTATTCTCTTTCTGATGCTGTTTCGGATACTCTGGCTCTGGCACACAGGAAGACCATCTCTGCCTGTGACAGTGCCAATCTGGCAAAAAAGACTTGCGCGAGCAGTACAATATGCTTTGTATTTCTTTGTAATTCTAATGCCCTTAAGTGGTTGGATTATGTCGACAGCCTCAAAATATCAACCTTATTTTTTTGACTTGTTCCATATACCGTTTCCTGGAATAACACCAAATCAACCTTTAACAGAGTTAATGCAACAAGTTCACAATAGAATTGCCTGGATTATCATAGCTCTTCTAATTTTGCATATAGCTGGTGCAATAAAACATCATTTTATCGATAAAGATGCAGTGCTTCTTCGGATGTGGCCGGGTAACTAATCCGAAACATCCTGAGTCATCCCTAATTTGGGTCAAGTCATCCCAAGTATAATGAGGGATTTTCTGTTTTACCACCAAGTTAGAGATTTCCTAAAAACAATGAACCGCTATTACTTTAGAAAAATCTTTACTATAAGTGGCTTTGCATTTTTTAATTCTAGTTGGAAGTTTTTGGATCAGTTGGATGTTTGTATTTAGATACCCGCATGCTAACCAAATATCATTCGCATCAAAGGTCCAGGTTGGATCTTTTCGTTCATTATCTGGCGCCAAGCTTGCGTTTTCTTTAGGATGGCCTGCATAAAATGTAATTCGATTAAAATGATGAATACTACTCGGCTCATTAATAAAAGGATTCCATCCCTTAATTTCTTGCTGTAAAGATTGTTTAGTTTTGATTTCTTCAGGACATTTTATACTCATAGCTGATGAGTGAACCGAAATGATTAATCCAGATAAGCAACTGATAAATGAGATTCTCATGACCCAACCTTGGCATATTTCGTATAGGGCTTAAAGATAGCATGAAGCAAAAAAATTATGAATAATGCATGATTAAGATAAAAGAATGTATGGAATACAAGGGAATTCCTCCATAGATATACAATCCTGCCCTTATATTATAATAAATGTTTAAGCGGTTATAAGCTCCACAGGCTTAGCCTGTCCTTCAATGAACACCTCCTTTGGGGGATTAAAAAGTATGCTGACTGCTATCAGATAGTGATTTTTTCCCAAAGGACTGTAATCAATGAGCTCGCCAACCTCTGTTTCTTGATTCGACGAAAATAGTTTCGCCCCAGCATTAAGAGGTTCAGTAGTTTCAATGGTAAATAGCTCCAGACTATGTTTGAGTTTGGCTCTAAAATGAGTGCGTGCAACGATTTCCTGGCCTTTGTAACATCCTTTATCAAAATTTAAATAACCTGACAAATGTAATTCAATTCGATGGGGGAGAAAAAATCCCCTAGTCTTTGGATAGATTTCAATCGATTTACGTTTTAATTTAAGTTGATGCCAGGCAAGAGAGCCACGCAACTGGTGTTTTGAGCTAAAAGATTGGGTAAGAGTTGCTTCTTGGTCTTTGTGAATCAAAATTATAAAAAGCTGCTTCGATAAACTATAACAACAGGCTTCGCTGTTTGCGCTAAGCTTTAAAGGTTCCTCTGGGAGTGAAAGATTGGCGGGTAACAAATCATTTGGATTGGCCAAAAAAAATCCATAAATCTGAAAAGAGTTTTTTAACTCCAATTTAACTCTGGAGAGCATCGCCACTTTATTTAAAGAAATTTGAGTCGCTTCAATTAAATCATTAGGCAAAACTAGCTTTAAACCCTGCCAATCAACTACATCCATTAAAGCTAAAATGCGTCCCTTTAAATTGCACATCGCACCCTGACGTACTGTGCTTGTATTGACCTGTCGAAGATCGCAGCTTAACTGACCTTGTAAAAATTCTTGAGCCTTCTCCCCTGCAATGTCAATAACAGAAAGATAAGATAAATCAAATAAATAATTTTTCTCAGCCTCGAAATTTAATTCAGATTCAAGGTCTAATGAGGTAGAAAATTCGCGATTATTAATAGTGAATGAAGAAAAAGAAAAGCTCATAATATCGATTTACCTCTTTTTATTGAAAGCTAGAAAGCTATTTAATGAAAGTTAAAACACTGTCCTCTTTAACACAGAACCCGAAAGTTTTTCATCCAAGAGCTAGAAATGTTAACAGACCCTGATGTAACATCCCAGCGTCTGACGAATAGGAAGCTTGATGATTAATTCTTTAAGAAAGGCAAAACTTCTTTGGCATTGCCGGCGAGGCATGCTCGAATTGGATTTGATTCTTGGGCGGTTTGCTGAAAAATATTTATATTCAATGACAGATAGCCAAGTTAATAATTTTGAAGAATTACTGACTTGTATCGATCCAGAATTATTTAGCTGGTTGATGGGACATAGTACCCCTGTGGATAAGGAGTTAGCAGAGATTGTTGAATTTATCAAAGCAAAAGATACCTCTCGGTAAGTCTTCCTATTATGCGCGATTTGTACTCTTTATTTATGCGAGCGCTGCATTTTTATTGCTAAATTCGGCCTGTTGCCTGGCATTAAAATTACTAATCGTATTTTTCCTTTTAGTGAATTTATTTCAAATCCTCAATAATCCCGTGCCTTACCCGGACTACTTAATGTTGAGTTATCATCAAGACGGCTGGTTTATACATGCGCAAAATGAACAAGATATTTTTTATGAGAAAGGTGAAATTGTTATAGATACCGGATTGTTTTTTCTTCTTCGACTAACACTTGGTAAAAGGCATAAATATCTGGTGATTTTCTTTGATCAGCTTGATAATTTGAGCTACAGGCTATTGCGCATACAGCAAAAAATCAATTGACCTTTCTGTAAGTAGGAAAATAAATTGAAAACTGCCAGTTTTCCTAGTTCGGGCCCTTAATATAAACACGTAGGTCGGCGCCCCTGGCCCGACATTTCTTATTGCATCCATTGTCGGGCCCAGGGGGCGCCGACCTACGCTGTCAAATTTATAAGACCTATGTAGGTAATAACTTGGTGCGTTTACTCGCGAAAAAGCCGCGGAACATCGACATTTCCAATTCAATAGCAAAAGCACTAAAAATGGTAAGAGCATGCCTTAAAAAGCTGTGTTAGAATGCAAAGATCATGGAATAACTGATACCCTTATGTTGGAAAGTGACCGTTTAATTAGTGCCAATACAGTTGTTTCTGAAGAAGCCTTCGACAGAGCCATCAGACCCTTAAGCCTTGATGAATACATCGGTCAGGATCGTGTCCGTTCTCAAATGCGTATTTTTATTGATGCCGCTAAAAATCGTCAGGATGCGCTTGATCATGTCCTTATTTTTGGCCCTCCCGGTCTTGGCAAAACAACCTTAGCAAATATCATTGCTCATGAAATGGGTGTTAATCTACGGCAAACTTCAGGGCCTGTACTAGAGCGTGCGGGAGACATCGCGGCGATTTTAACCAATCTGCAAGAAAATGATGTCTTATTCATTGATGAAATCCATCGATTAAGTCCCATCATTGAAGAAATCCTTTATCCTGCAATGGAAGACTATAAACTTGATATTATGATTGGTGAGGGGCCTGCGGCACGTTCTATAAAACTGGAACTACCTGCTTTTACTCTCATTGGTGCGACCACGCGAGCAGGCTCATTGACTTCTCCACTTCGCGATCGTTTTGGTATTGTTCAACGTCTAGAATTTTATTCGGTAGACGCTTTAGCCCATATAGTTTCACGCTCAGCTAAATTACTTAATGTCACTACTGAAAAAGAAGGTGCTTTTGAAATAGCTCTGCGCTCTCGCGGTACTCCAAGAATAGCCAATCGCTTATTACGGCGAGTGCGTGATTATGCAGAAGTTAAAGGTGAGGGCATTATTACTTTGGAGATGGCCAAGCATGCCTTGGAAATGCTAGCTGTTGACGAACAGGGCTTTGATATAATGGATAGAAAATTAATGCTTGCAGTGATTGAGCGATTCTCTGGCGGGCCCGTGGGTCTTGAGAGTGTTGCTGCCGCAATTGGTGAAGAAAAGGGCACTATTGAGGATGTGATTGAACCCTATTTAATTCAGCAAGGATTCTTGATTAGAACGTCAAGAGGTCGGGTTGCATCTGAACTAGCTTATCAACATTTCGGTTTGGTTATGGAAGAGGCTCGCTAAGGGATGAGATCCAGGGAACTCCATTTTTTTGATATCAGAGTTTATGCAGAGAACACCGACATGATGGGTATTGTATATCACTCAAACTATCTTTGCTTTTTTGAGCGAGCTAGAACTGAAATGATTCGTGAGTCCGGCTTGTCTTTATCCGCCCGTGCGACTTATGATTACCACTTTACAATTACTGAGTCTGACCTACGGTATCTTTATCCGGCTTATGTAGATGACTTATTGAAAGTAACTACAAATATAGCTAGTAAAAAATCATGCAGCCTTGTATTTGATCAATGCATCCATAATCAGCATAATACGCTACTTTGTAAAGCAAGGATTAAAGTGGCCTGCATTGATAATAAGATGAAGCCAAGACGCTTACCTGTTGATTTATTTTAAGCTCTTGAGCATAGATAATTAAGGGCTGTTGAGATTTCGCTAGGCTGAGTGCCAAGCCTTTATTTACGAGCACCGTAACGCAGCATACATTGAGTATGTGAGTAACGGGGCGCAGAAAATAAAGGCTTGGGCGCCAGACTAGAAATGTCAACAGCCCTATTGGAGGAATAAAACGTGGTTAACCATGCGAGTGTTTTAGGTTATTTTGTCCAGGCTGGTTGGGTTGTCAAGACAGTCATGTTGATTTTGCTTGTAGCCTCGGTGATATCCTGGACTCTTATTTTACAAAGAGCTTGGTATTTCAGCCGGAAGAAGCAGCAATGTGAGGCCTTTGCCAGACGCTTTTGGGATAGTAGTGATTTAAGTAAATTGTACGCAGACATTGATAGCAATGTTGATGAAAAACAAGGATTAGCCTCCATTTTCTATGCGGGCTTTAGAGAGTATATTCGTTCGCGCAAATTAGGCTATGTCGCTATTGAGCCCATTCAACGGGTGATGCAAATTAGTCATAGCAAGGAAGCCATGCAATTGGGAGAACATCTGCCATTTTTTGCTTCAGTAGGTTCAATCGCACCTTATGTTGGCTTGTTTGGTACTGTTTGGGGAATCATGACTTCTTTCCAAGCGCTTGGTCAAGCTCAGCAAGCGACAATTGCGATGGTTGCGCCGGGTATTTCTGAAGCTTTGGTGGCAACAGCCTTAGGACTTTTTACCGCAATTCCCGCCGTTATTGCCTATAACCGCTTTAGTACGCGCGCTGTAAATTTGCTAGAGCGCTATGAGTTATTTCAAGATGAGTTAGTCGCTCTTATTGAGTCACAAACGTCTACGGCTGCAAGAGGATAAGATAATGTTAAGACCAAAGAAAGCGCGCATTCTTCCAATCGCTGAAATCAATGTAGTACCTTATATCGATGTTATGTTGGTTTTGCTTGTTATTTTCATGATAACTGCGCCTATGCTTACTCAAGGAGTTACGGTCGATTTGCCGAAAGCTGCCTCTGAAGCATTGAAAACGACAGACAGAGAACCCATCATTGTTTCTGTTAATGCTCAAGGTGATTACTTTCTCAATATCCACACAAGTCCCGGGACACCCATTGCACCGCAAGCACTCAAGGTGAGGGTAGCTGCTGAATTGGAGCTAGCAAGGCAAACCAATCAAAAACTCAACGTCCTTGTTAAGGGTGATAGGGGTGTAGTGTATGGAAAAGTGGTTTTGGCAATGTCTCTCTTAAAACAAGCAGGAGCAGAGCAGGTTGGTTTACTAACAGATTCATCTGAGGTTACACAGGAGAACCAGGGATGATTTTTGATAATAGTTACCGCAAAGCGTTTTTAGCAGCTCTTTGTTTTCACCTCTGTCTTGCCATTGCTTTATACATTGACCCAACAACAAACCAGCGTCCGGCGGTTATAACGCCCGAAGCCAAAAATGAGCCTAGCCAGGCAATGCCTTTAGTACAAAATGAACAGCCAGTAGATGAGGTGGTTAAAGCCGTTAGTATAGATAACCAAGAAGTCATGGAAACCGTAAACCGTCTAAAGCAAGAACGAGCAAACCAGCTCAAAGCAGAACAAACAAGGCAACAGGATCTAGTTAAACAAGCGGAAATGGCAAGAAAGGAGCGCCTTCAAGAACAACAGCATTTGGCAAAATTGAGAGAAGAATCTGAAAAAATAGCGATTGCTAAAAAGAAACAAGTTGAAGAAGAAAAGCGCCACCTAAAACAGCTAGCTGAACAGAAGGCAGAAGAAACTAAAAAACTGCAAGATTTGAAAGCAAAGCAAGAGCAACTGCAAAAGAAGCAAAAGGAAGAATCTGAAAAACTAGCTTTATTACAACAAAAGCAAATCGACGAAAAACTAAAAAACGACAAGCTCAAAGCAGAACAAGCGCGAGTTGATCAGGCTCAGGCTGCTAAAGCAAAAGCAGAATTAGCGGAGAAAAATCGTCAAGCACTCCTGCAAGAAGCAGCTAATGCAGCAAAGAAAGCCTTTATTTCTGGTGAAGTTGATAAATATAAGGCGCTGATCAAAGGTGCAATCAGCCAACGATGGATAGTTCCTGAAAATATCGACAGGGGTTTATCAAGCCAATTTAGAATTCGTTTAGCACCAGATGGTGCAGTTTTGGAAGTTAGCCTCACGCGCAGCTCAGGTGATTCCGTATTAGACAGGTCAGCCCAAACTGCGATTTATAAAGCATCTCCCTTACCGGTACCTAGAGATTCTGCTACCTTCGAATTATTTCGGGATATTAGTTTAACTGTTCGTCCAGAAAACCTTAGGGGATAAATGTGATAATAAAACGGTTGATTACGGCATTTTGTTTATTATTTTCAAGTTTGATATTTGCAGTTGATCTTGAATTGACGCAAGGTATTAATTCAGCTCTGCCAATAGCCATAGATTCCTTCGGCTATGATGCTGTTGGGCAACAATTAGCGCAGGTCGTGAATAACGATTTAAATTTTTCAGGACAGTTTAAAATTCTACCCGCACCACAACAAGGAGCTGTCCCTCTGAGTCTTTGGCGTCAAGCGGGTGCTGATAGTGTCTTATCAGGACAGGTAAGCCGAATTGGTTATAATCGTTTTGAAGTAAGCTATAAATTAGTAGATGCGGTTCAAAATGGCAAAGTGCTTTTAGCTAAAAATTATCAAATTAACGCCAATGAAGCTCGTGCTCTAGCTCATCATATTAGTGATGACGTCTATGAAAAATTAACTGGAGATCGCGGAATTTTTTCTACTCGCATTGCCTATATTCTTGTTCAACGATCCGGTCAAAATAAAGCAAAATATTTCCTAGAGATAGCTGATGTTGATGGTTTTAACCCACGTAGTCTGTTGGTTTCTACCGAACCAATTATGTCACCGACCTGGTCGCCTGATGGAAGGCAAATTGCCTATGTTTCTTTTGAAAAGAAAAAGGCTCAGATTTTTTCTATCTCCATAGAGACAGGTAAGCGGCTTTTATTAACTGATTTTGCCGGGATTAATCAGGCTCCAGCCTGGTCAATCGATGGACGAAACATGGCTGTAGTTTTATCAAAGGGCGGCGCACCAAAAATTTACAGCGTTGATCTTAGTAACGGAGCGATGAAGCAATTAACCTTTGGTGAGGCAATTGATACAGAACCTCGCTATGCACCTGATGGCAAGTCCTTACTCTTTACTTCAGGACGAGGTGGTTCACCGCAAATTTACCGCTTATCCTTGACAGATGGCGCAATTAAACGGATGACCTATGAAGGTAATTACAATGCCAGAGCGTCTTATACGCCTGATCAAAAGCATATAGTTATGCTCCATCGCGGGGACAAAAATTTTAATATTGGCATTCAAGATCTTGCTAGTGGGCAAGTTAGCCAGTTAACCTTCTCATCCTTTGATGAATCACCTTCTGTTTCTCCTAATGGCCGTATGATTCTTTATGCTACTCGGGGAGCTCAGGACAAAGGAATTTTAGCACTGGTGTCGATTGATGGCCGAACTAAGCTGAAATTACCAGCGAGAGATGGAGATATTCAAGATCCTGCTTGGTCGCCTTTAGGGTAATTTGAATGTCCAAAGTCTTGTTCACCATTCTGCTTACCTTATTTATCAATACGCAGAGTTATGGTTGGAATAGTTTAGGTCATCGTCTGGCGGCGCAAATTGCTTATAATAATATGACCAAAGAGGCTAAACGCCTCTCTAATGAATACAACCATGCTTTAGATAGGTTTTATCGGCCGCAGAGTTTCGTTAATGCAGCGGCATGGCTTGATAGTTTACACAGTCCGCAGGACAAGTGGCTAGCGTCAAAACACTACATCAGCCTACCTTTTTCTTTTGACGGTACAAGTCTAACCCCACCTCTTAAGGTCAATGCGGTATCAGCTGTTGAAGAAACTAAAGCTTTATTATTATCGAATGCAGACAATTTTACTAAGGGATTTAATCTAAGAATTCTCATCCATGTCGTTGCCGATCTTCATCAACCGCTTCATGCAGCTAGTCAGTTTAGTTTTGCTCATCCCTATGGTGATAAAGGTGGAAATCTAGTAATTCTTAAGCCAAATCCAATCGCCGTCAATTTACATCGTTATTGGGATAAAGGTGGAGGATTTCTAAGGTCTAGAAAAGTTACTAACAAACAAATTAAAAGAAAGGCACGTGCTATAGAAGAGAAATGGCCCTGTGAGTTAACAAAAATGAATTTAAATCCAATGGCTTGGGCTGAAGAATCACATCAACTTGCGGTGACCAAAGCCCATCTTCTTAAAGAAGGTCAGAAACCAGATAATAATTATCAGCATATGGTTAGAGACATTAGCGAACAGAGATTAGCTCTGGCCGGTTGTCGTTTAGCTGCAATTTTAAATGAAATAGCAAAAAAATAAGGGAGATCTACGCTTCTTTCAGGTGCACTGAGGAAGTTAAGAGCATAATTCATCGCAAATCAACAGTGTAGGCTTAAAATAAACAAAATTATTATAATTCTTAATATTCACTTAAGGTTTTACCCCTATTATACCTTGCATATTTAGCTCTGTTTTGAGGTCTGGAATGAAAGAGAAAGAAGAACTGATTAAAACTGAAGGATTTACGACGATACAAGAAAGTCACCTTGGTCAAGTCTTAAAGCAATTTCATACGAAGTTAATTTCGTGTCAAGAGGCTGATAAGAAGGATCTCTCTGAAAGCACTCTAGAACGAGACTATTCCACCAAACAGATTGCTGCTTTATTGCAAATATTGACTAATTTAAATACGGTATTGGAATATTTTAGCGAAGGAAAAAATCCAGATATATATAATCTATTGATTGTTCAGCCTGCTACGAGTCTATATTCCGCGAGTGAGTATATTGCTGAGTTTGCGACCCCAGAATATGCCATTTATAGAAAAATGCAATCTGGCTACATTTTATACTATTCAATTGAAAAATGCCTTAGTAATTTTAAATCTTTAAATCCAATCAACGTTTCAAAATTTACAGATTTATTAAAAGCTGAACTAAGCAAAAACCACTTTCTAGATGAAGAAAAAACCCCTGGTTTTAATTTAAAAGATTTTTATGCCGCTATTGATACTGCAATCGATGAGCATTTCAATTCCTTTTATGAACTAAATTTTAGCTCTCAAAAAGAGGGTGTTACTATAATTAATTCATCTTTTTCGGCTGAATTAGAAGAGAAATTTTTTAATGGAAAATTTTGTATCGCAAAATATGGCAAATCGGATCTAAAAATCACCCATCAACAAACTTATGACTTTGTTAGAGAGGCTTTAGAGTTAGTGCAGTCACTCCCTAAAGAAATGCACAAGACCTTATCTTTTTTTGATCCAGCAGCGGTTACCCAAGGCTGGGCTGCTAAGGCCATAGCTTATTGGAAATCGATTTCCTTTGTATATAACAAAGACAGCGATAGTTACACAAAAACTAAAATAAATAGAGATAAAGAAATCTCAGAGTTAGAATTTATTAGTATGGTTAATACAAACAAAGCATTTCTAGGGGGAGAAGAGTTGAAACCTGGAGAGGGAGTTGATTTAACCGAAAAATATAAACTATTTAAAAATAAAACAGAGTTGAAAACAGTTGAAGAGATCAATTTGGTGGAAAAGTATAATTCGATCCTAGCCAATATTGCGGACATTTACTCAACTAGTATCGCTACTTATTATAACAATTATGCCGATACTCCTCATGTTAAGAAAATAATAGAAACAGAAGGCCCTAAAGCAAATTTAATGCAAAATTTTATACAGAAAGAAAAGGAACTAATCGATCAGTGCGATACGATATTAAACAATGCTGAAAGACTAATAGCTATTCAACCGCATAATGATAACAAATTAAACAAAGATGGCTTTAGTCAAGATGATATTTTTGTAGAAATTGAAATTGATAATGCTGATCACTTCGATTTTATGCAGCCTGAAGAATTACTTAATTTTATGAAAACGGGTAATTATGATCTAGATAAGATTAGACTTATGGAAAAAAAGCTCGCTTATTTAAATGATGCCCTCAAACAATTCTCTACAATAAAGGAAAGAGTAGAGGGATATAGCACAACACCTTTCAACGTTTTAATTAAAGCTCACGAAAATTTAGCAATTGAGACTCATGAGGCTTCTACTGCTGGACTAAATCTCAACTTGCCATTAACTCAAACTATTCTCTTTAGAGACCACGAAGACAAATTCATTGCAACACCTCTATCTAAGCAATTAGCTATTAATAGTTTAACAATTAAACAACAAGAGAAGATAGAGCAAGAAGTTGGCAAGCTTTCTCAGCTTATTGAAGCCGAATGGGAAAATCTACGTCAGCAAGAGATTAATTTGCATGAAACTCAAAATTCCACACGTATTAATGATTTTAATACACTGGTTGAAACTGTTAATTACAAAACGGAATTGAAACTAGAAAAAAGTCTAGATTTAAAGAATCCTGACGAATGCATTAAAGCCCTAAGGAATCAACTGAAATTATTAGAGAAGCTTTCCGAAAGTTTAGCTGTGATAAAAGATAGACTTCTCAAGTTTCAAATAGATATTAACCAACCGGCAAAATGTCCAGATTATTTGGAAGCAAAATACATTAATATGAATCAAGATGCTGATAATTGTTATAAAACTTCAAGAGAGCATGCTAAAGAAAATTTAGCTAAAGTAAACGCTTTTACTGAAAAATTAGATTTTAACAAAACACAGCTAGAGAAAGAAATTAAAGCAACTAAAAGATTAAGTAAAATGATGAAATCAGCAAATCCTACAGCTTATTTCGAAATAGTAAAAAAGAAAGAGTCAGAGCTTCAAGACTGGCAATTGCGCTATGACACAGATTTAAAAGAGCTGAACTCACAAACTATTAAGGTAGAAGAATTAAACCTTAATGCCCTTACTACTGATCCGTTAAAAAAGTTAGAGGCTATAAAACGTGTGATGGCAGCGGAAGTGCGTCAGACAGAAGCGTTAACACAGGTTTTGGATAGAGTTAAAACGGTTATTGAAGTTTTAACAGCCTGGGATGTAAAAGCTCTTCACCTATTTCAAGAGGACAGTTTAACTACTGTTAAAGGTACTATAGAAGCAATGGTATGGTTGAATAAACAATTAGAATATTGTACGAAGATAGCTATTACGATAAGTAACGCCGATAAAAGCAGCCTTAAGAATTTTGAAGAATTTCTGATAGCGGTAAATAAAATGATAGGCGAGGCTGAAGCTGGTTTCCCTTTTGAACATTTAGATCCAATGATTGAGGAAAAATATCAGCTAAAAAAATGGTTTGGTTTTGGTACTAAGGGTTTCGATCATTTATTAGTTCTACTTAAAACTAATGATAATACACAGGCTAGATGGACTAACTATCGCAGCGCCAAATTAATAAATAATAAAGATTTTGAAAATGATAAAGAATTACTAGTGGGGTTAATAGGTCGATTTTGCAAAAATATTCAATTAGAGATAAATCTATGCGAAGCAAACGATTTATATCAAGCTAATAGAGAAGACTTAGAAAAGTTAGCCTATGACTTAAAGATTTTATTATCCAAAATTAATGAGCTAGTTATAGACCAGGAGAATCTCTTCGCAATTGTGGTTAAGATAAATGAAGAGAAAGAAAAGCAAGAAAATCAAGAAATAGAAGGAAAAAGACTTCTTGATGAATTAACGAAGACAGTCGAAACAGATGAGAAGATGCTTACAAGTTTAGTCTCAAGTATTGATATTCTCAGCCATATTGCAAACCTACTTAGTCAAACTCAAGATCTGGCCAAAAACATTAGTCAAATTGAACTGGATGAAATTGAAAACAGTACCCTAGAGTTGCTCAATAAGAATCAAAACTCTTTCATTGAACTGATTGATCAAGCATTTAGTAAGCTGACTGCTCTGAAATTATCTTTAGGTCAATTATCACTTAAAATGAATGAGCCAAAGGATGATATTGTTCAAAAAATTCAGGTGGAACTTGAGGAATCCGAAGCAAAGGTTAAGACAATTGTGCAAAATATATGTACTAAGAAGTTAAAGGATCTGGACTCTTGTATTGGACAGATTGATTTGGAACTAAAGACTAATGGATTGACACTAAAGAATTTCGAAGCTGATAAAGTGCTTTTTTATAATCAACAGATCCAATCATTTATCGACACTACTGCGCATTTTGAGCAAACCTCATTAGCCATGAAATGTTTAACAAATGAAGAAAGGGTTAAGCAACCATTCAGTGGGATCGCTTCAGAGGTTCAAAAAAACTTAAATGAATTATTTGCATCAACCCAACTCATACAGGAAAATCTCCTATCTCAAATTGAGATCGACCTTAAGTATGAGTTTGAGAAATTAATCGCAGGTAAGTTTAATTTAGCTAAATTTCCTGCTCATAATTTATTGATACTTAAAGATTCTTTACAACATTTAGCACCTCAATCTAAAGATGCGTTAGCTCTTATCGATAAAATAATGAAAGAGTTTTTAGCTCAATCCATTAAAGCAGTTGACCAATTAACTGTAGTGACTAGCTTTAACTACATGAAAATAAATACCTTACCTCTGGAAGAATCAAAAACTTCATTAGTGGAAAATAGAAATGCCTCAACTGAAGTATCCAACTATTTAGAGCTCCTCCCTGTTGAAAGTTTACAACATCTAATTGCATGCTTAGGTTTATTAAACCCAGAATCTATAAAAGTTTCAGAAGGATTAGCTGCTGTGATTGAAGTTTCGGCAAAATTAAAAGCTCAGGTGAATACCCGATTGGATGATTGCGCGAAATTAGAGGGACGTATTTCGGCAAGAGATGAGCTTGCAACTGAGTTCAATGAGAAGTTTCTTAACTACATCGTAGAGCGCAAAAGCAAATCACCTAATAAAGCGAAAGACTTCATCTTTTCAGATGGAGATGATAGAGAGAAATTTGTAAACGAGTTAGTGATAAAGCTCAACAACTATGCTGAATCAGGCAACAGTATAGAAGTCCTTTCCTATTTAAATAAGCAAATCTTTCCTGGCTGGGGTTTACAGCCAATAATTAATCGCCTAAAAATTGCGATTAAAGAATTGGATAATGATATCCCTAAAAGCGAAGAGATTGTGCAAATTGAGATAGAAGTTGATGATGATGCGCGCTATCTACAAGTGGCCAGTATTCTCAGATCTATGGATAACCGTAGCCTTGCTTTTGGTCAAGCAATTAACGAACTTTATAAAAAAGTGGATTTGATTAATCACTTTGCAGACTCATTAACAAAAGATAAGGTAGATGAAAAAAATGCCGCTATAATTCTTGCAATAACTCTAAAGAAACAAATTGATACATTCATCATTTCCAATAAAAGGATCTTATGTGAGCCACACGATTCAGTGGTGAAGAAGAATTTACTATTCAATTTCCAATCAGACTTTATTTGCCAGGCCTCTACTTGTAATGATCTGCTCTCTAAAGAATCTTCCTGGCCCACAATCTTGGCCAACATTGCTTTAGCTGTAGCAGCTGTACTAAGCGGAGGCATTACCCTGTTGATTCAAGCAGGTCTGAGATATGGGCTAGGAGGCCGTGACAGTTTGTTCTACAAACCCGATGCTATAGAGGTTATCGAAACGATAAGCATCGCTGCTAGAGAAATACCAGCTCCAGCTGCTTAATCTTATATTCTTAGAATCTAAGTTGGGCCATTTGACCCAACCCTACAATCATACGTAGCCTGGTTAGCGCGCTAGCGATAACCGGGTTATCCCAGCGACTGAGGCCCTGGTTATCGCTAACGCGCTAACCAGGCTACCCGCTAATATTCTTAGAATCTAAGTTGAGTCATTTTTATCCAGCCATACAATCATACCTAACCAGGTTATCCAATTAGAGCTTTTTCTCAATCTTTGTTTTAGCTTGCTGCAAAGCTTCAATCACTGCGCCTAAAAACCGGGTTGCTTCACCACCAGTGACCGCACGATGATCAAAGCTCAGGGCAGCACCCTTGGCCCGACAATGGATGCACTGTAGGAAATGTCGGGCCAGGGGCGCCGACCTACGTGTTTCTATTAATGGAAAATTATCCGGACGTAATGGTTAACTCTCCCGTCAGAAGCCGTAGCCTGGTTAGCGCGTTAGCGATAACCGGGTTATCCAAGAAATTTTTTTCTCAATCATTTTGCCTTAGCTTGTTGCAAAGACTCAATCACTGCGCCTAAAAACCGGGTTGCTTCACCACCAGTGACCGCACGATGATCAAAGCTCAGGGATAAAGGAAGCAGGCGGTGTGCCTCAACTTTCTCATTTGAGATAACAGCAGCTTGGTACAATCGTCCAACTGCAAGAATAGCCACCATAGGCGGCACAATAATTGGGCTTGCAAAGCGACCGGCAAATTTACCAAAGTTTGACAAGGTAATGGTTGCTCCCTTGAACTTATCTGCAGCTAAAGTACGATCGTTAACTTCTTTTTTATAAGTATTGATGGTTTTACGTAATAGCTCATCGGAATAATTGGCTGCATCGTGGATTACCGGGACAAATAATCCTTCATTATTATCTATTGCTAAACCTAAATGCACTTCTTTAAAACACTTGCGTGCACCATGCGCGTTATCAAACCAGGCATTAAGCGCTGGCTCCTGTGTGCAAGCATAAAGAATTGCGCGAATTAGACGCAGAGTAATATCGCTACCGGTTTGCCAATTCTCAATATCAGCTTCATCAAAAATACTAACAGGCACTACTTCTTGATGCGATTGAATCATAGAATTGAGCATTGCTCGTCGAACGCCTCGTAGGGCTTCATAACCTTCTGGGAGTTGTGTTTTTTTGTTTGCAGCAGCTTCGACATCATCGCGGCTTATTAATCCATGCTCACCGCTTCCCTTAATGGTATTTAAATCGACTGCCAGTTTTTTGGCTAAAAGGCGAACGGCCGGTGTGGCTTTAATGCGCTGAGTTCGTGACTGATTGATACCAATAGTAAAAATATCGTCGCTCACTTCAGTACTTTCTTCAAGATTGCCAACTACAGTGCCTTTATCAACTCGGGGTACTTCAGCTGCAATAAAACCGACTAAAGCATCACCAGTTTTAATAACATCACCAGGTTTTCCAAAAAGTTTGCCAATAGTTCCATCTTGGGGGCAGGGGACATCAACAACTGCCTTTGCTGTTTCCATTGATACCAAGGGTTGATCTGCGGTGACGTTATCGCCTTCTTTAACGAACCATTCATGAATTTCTGCATCAGGCAAGCCTTCGCCCAAATCAGGTAAATTGAAAATATTCATTATTACTCCATTACACTCATGACAGAGTCTTTGATGCGAGAAACACTAGGTATATAGTGTTTTTCTAGTTGAAAATAGGGCATCACTACATCGTAGCCGGTAACACGCTGGACGGGAGCTTGTAAATCTGTGAAAGCATTCTCCATCAGCAAAGATGAAATTTCAGCACCGACGCCGCAAGTCTTTGCACCCTCATGGACAATGACACAACGTCCAGTTTTAGCTACAGAAGCGAGAATAGTGTCTATATCCAAAGGCTTGATCGTAGCGACATCAATTATCTCGCAAGATAGGCCTTCTTCAGCAAGTTGTTTCGCAGCTTGCATAGTTTCATGCATGCTAGCGCCCCAACTCACCAAGGTCACATCGGTTCCTTCCTGCAGGGTAAAGCATTTTCCTAAAGGCAAGGCTTCACCGTTATCTTCAACAGGTTGTTTGACTAAGCGGTAAATTCGTTTAGGTTCTAGAAAAATAACAGGATCTGGATTACGCATGGCTGCTAACAATAAGCCATAGGCTCTTTTCGGTGAGGAGGGAATTACCACTTGCAAGCCCGGAATGTGAGCAAATAGGGCCTCTGTACTTTCTGAATGATGCTCCGGCGCTCTAATTCCGCCACCAAAGGGCGCCCGAAATACAAGCGGGCAATGTAAACGTCCGCGAGTACGGTTTCTCATACGAGCTGCATGAGAAATAATCTGATTCATCGCAGGATAAATAAATCCCATGAATTGAAACTCGGCAACAGGTTTTAAGCCTTGCAAGGACATGCCGATAGCAAGTCCTGCAATCATCGACTCAGCTAGGGGCGAATCAAAAACACGCTTTTCGCCAAAACGTTCCTGTAGGCCGACGGTAGCACGAAAAACCCCGCCATTTTTACCAACATCTTCCCCAAAAACAACCACATTTTCATCATTGGCTAATTCATAAGCCAAGGCTTGAGTTACGGCCTCAACTAGGCAAATATCAGGCATTTGAAGCTTCCTCCATAGCAATGGCACGTTGTTCGATTAGGTAGTCTGGCAATTCTTCATAATGATAATCAAACATAGAGCTGACAGGTTGTTTTGGCATGTTTTGGTATTCATCAACCGCCTTTTGCACCGTCTCATTGCATTCTTTGATTAATTCCTTTTCCTGAGCTTCATCCCAAATTTTTTCTTTTTCCAAATAACATTTGAAACGACTAATCGGCTCTTTCAATTTGGCTTGTTCGACCTCATCTTGCGGTTGATATCGTGTGGCATCGTCTGCAGTTGTGTGGTCACAGAGACGATAAGTTATCGCTTCAATTAAAGTAGGCCCCTCACCACGACGAGCTTTTTCAATTGCCTCGCCAACCATTTTGCGGCTCGCCAAAATATCATTGCCGTCAATTTGAATACCAGCGAAGCCCGCGGCTATTGCTTTTTGGGCAATCGTTTTGGTTGCTGTTTGTTTTGATAGAGGAACAGAAATTGCCCATTGATTGTTATTAACTATAAAAACAATGGGTAAATTCCAAGTGCCGGCAACGTTCATTGCCTCATAAAAATCCCCTTCAGACGTACCTCCCTCACCGAGACAAACCACGGCAACACGAGCTTGTTCACGATACTTGAAGGCAAAAGCAATACCGGCAGCATGTAAACATTGTGAGCCGATAGGCACACAGATAGGTAAATCTTCTGAGTTTGAGGCGAACTGAGAACCGCGTTCATCGCCGCCCCAATAGGCAAAAATCTCTGACATTTTCACCCCACGTTGAAATTGGGCAGCATAATCACGGTAATAGGGAACAAAGACATCTTCCTCAGTCATAGCATGACCAATAGCTGTAGAAATGGCTTCTTGTCCATTAATGGGAGCATAGGTTCCCATTTTTCCAGTCCGTTGGAGAGCGATAGCTTTTTTATCGAAGGTTCTAGTAAGTACCATGACACGATAAAGTTCTTTTAAGATAGACTTGTCACTTGCAAAAGAAGGAACGGTTTCGCAAGCTTCACCCTTCTCATTCAATATTTGGGTGAAGGGTACTTCAAATTGGGCGATTGTTGTCACGCTCTGTCTCCCTTGTTAACAACACCAGCAATAGGATACTCAGAATTGTTTCTAAAAACTAGGTGATTTTAAACTGGTTATGGCTTTTAATTTTGAAAAACCCGCATCGAAATGTACAATTTATCTTCGCATGAGAAAAAACAGGCTAGCCGTGTCATTATTTAAACTAATCGAACTTAAATATACAGAAAATCTAATTAGCCACTATAGCAACCTGTCTGACCTACCAGGTTTTGTCTTGTTGGAGAGTAGCGATAAAAGTAACGGACGCTATGATATTCTAAGTGCTTTTCCTTATGATTATTTGAGAGTAGAGCCAAGCAGCTCGGATAAAATCGGAATTTATACTAGGTTGCAACAAGCGCTTAAACCACAAAAGACAGGTCTTGATTTGCCATTTCAAGGTGGGGCAATTGGTTATTTTTCCTATGATTTAGGCGCTGAACTTGCCGGAATCTATACCCCTTGCCAAGCAGGCTTAGAAGCGATGCCTCTGGTTGAATTAGGTTTATACGACTGGGCAATTATTACTGATCATCATTTAAAAAAAGTTAGTTTATTTGCAGCGAATACTCAGCCTAATACCGCTGACTTGGTTGGAGAAGTACTAACTCGTTGGGAACATAAAAGACCCTTTAAATCATTTAGATTAAAACAAAATATTACCCCAATAATTTCAAAAAAAGAGTATAAACAGGCATTTGAGGTCATTCATCAGGAGTTGCAACGAGGGCGTTCTTATCAAGTCAATTATACTCAACCTTTTAAAGCAAGCTATCAGGGCGATCCCTTTGCAATGTATGAGCGAGTTCGAGCTACAAATCCCGTGCCTTTTTCGGCTTTTCTTCGCAGTGAATTTGCCGATATTCTGAGTTTTTCTCCAGAACGTTTTCTTCTAATGGATAATCGTCTTTTGCTGACTTCACCAATAAAAGGAACCGAAAAGAGGTCCCCTAATCCGAAAGAGGATAACTATTTGCGTGATAAACTCTCAGCATCGAGCAAAAACAGGGCTGAGAATGTCATGATCGTTGATTTATTACGCAATGATTTGGGCAAAATTTCACAAACAGGAACAGTCCATGTTCGAGCTTTATGCGCCGTTGAAAGTTATGAAGCTGTTCACCATCTCGTTAGTCATATAGAGGGTCTTTGTTTAGAGAGTGTTTCACCAGTAGAAGCCTTCTCTGCCTGCTTTCCTGGGGGCTCAATTACAGGAGCACCCAAACTAGAAGCCATGCGTATCATTGGAGAGCAAGAAGCCTATTCACGGGGTGTATATTGCGGTTGTATTGGCTATTTTTCCAATCATGGCCGCTTTGATACTAATATTGCGATACGAACCGCAGTGGCTCGAGAAGGGGACTTGTATATAGCGGCAGGTGGAGGCATAGTGATTGATTCGACATGGGAAGAAGAATATCTTGAATGTTTCACTAAGTTAGCCGCAATAGTGAATGGATTAAATTAAATTGGATAAAATTTCTATACATAAAGAGGGGGCTGTAATAGTTCTTCGTGAATTAAGTTCTGATTCACTGATACTGACTAAACGCGGCACCACTATGCGCTACCATCCGGGCGAAGTTTGCTTTCCCGGCGGGTCTTGGCAAGAAGGTGATAAAGACTTTTATGCGACAGCGCTTCGTGAGTTGCATGAGGAGTTAGGGATTCAGTCGTCAAGAGTTAAACTGGAGAAAGCATTAGACCCAGAGCAAACTTTGGGGGGGTATATTATTTATCCCTGTCTTGCCAATATCAAAAAACTCATCCCTTACCAGCTCGAAAGTCATGAAGTCGCAGAGGTATTTCTCCTACCGATGGTTGAGGTAATTAATCCCAGCAATTATAAAGAAATAAAGTTTGAACGGTCTGGTGTGAGTGTTAAAACTTACCAATTTACAGCCTCTGAGTTTTACGTTTGGGGAGCAACAGCTCGAATTATGAGGCAGTTAGTCCATATTATTACCCTTAAATCGAGGAAACTCTGATGTGTCGTACCCGTGTAGGCGGGAAAGACACATCAGATATGCAGTGAAGCTACTGCTGTATCAAGCCCACCTTCTCCGTGAGTGTCTTTTAAGGCGCGTCTTAGAATTTTACCGACGTTAGTCTTGGGTAATTCTAGATAAAATTCAATAATTTTTGGAATTTTATAAGCAGTCAGGTGTTGCCGGCAGTGAGCAATAATCTGCTCAGCAGTTAAACTAGGATCGCGTTTCACTACACAAGCCTTCACCCGTTCACCCGAATCCTGATCATCAAAGCCAACCACCCCAACCTCCAAGACACCAGGCAACATAGAAATCACTTGTTCAACCTCATTGGGGTAGACATTAAAACCCGAAACAACAATCATATCTTTCTTGCGATCCACCAAATACACAAAGCCTTTTTCATCAACTTTGGCAAGGTCTCCTGTCTTCAAAAATCCATCAGCTGTAAAGGCTAAGGCTGTTTCATCAGGTCGTTGCCAATAACCCAGCATAACTTGCGGACCTTTAATGCATAACTCTCCAGGTTCATTCAGAGGCACTTCAACTTCCTCATTATTACGAATAGAAATAGTAGTAGAAGGTAGGGGAAGCCCTATGCTAGCGTTATAATCTTGTAAATTCATGGGATTAATCGTGGCAGCGGGACTGGTTTCAGTTAAGCCGTAAGCCTCTATTAAAGGGTGTTTTGTTAATTCTCGCCATTTATGAGCAACGCTTTTTTGCAGCGCCATTCCTCCAGCTAGGGCACATTTTAGTTTTGAAAAATCGATTTCCTTAAATTTAGGATGATTCATAAGTGCATTAAACAAAGTATTAACACCTGTAATCGCCGTAAATCCAGTATTCTTAATTTCATCGATAAATTTAGGAATGTCACGTGGATTAGTTATCAGTATGTTTTTTGCGCCGATTTTTAAAAAAGTTAGGCAATTCGCGCTTAGAGAAAAAATGTGATAGAGCGGTAAAGCGGTAATAATGATCTCTTGATCACTTAAATTCAAAGGGGCTATCCAGGTGGATGCTTGAAGCACATTGGCCACCATATTACCATGCGTAAGCATAGCTCCTTTGGCGACGCCGGTAGTTCCGCCTGTGTATTGGAGAAAAGCGATATCCTGATGGGCTAAATTAAATTGAGTAAATTTGCCTTTTTGACCTAATTTTAAAGCTTGATTAAAGTTAACCGCTTGGGGAAGATTATAAGCCGGAACTAATTTTTTTAGGTGTTTTACTAGGGCATTCACGATTAACCGTTTGGCAAAAGGAAGTAAATCTCCAATTTCTGTGATGATAATATGCTTAATTGTCTTCAGGTGGGGCTTGGCTTTTTCAATTGTATTTGCAAAATTAGCCAATACAATAAGGACTTCAGCGCCAGAATCATTCATTTGATGAACAACTTCATCGGGTGTGTATAGTGGATTGGTGTTAACTACAATATAGCCAGCGCGCAAAACGCCAAATAAGGCCACTGGATATTGCAAGAGGTTAGGCATCATGAGTGCCACACGTGCGCCTTTTTTTAAGCCAAGCTGCTGTAAATATACAGCAAATTGCATACTTAGCTCATCGAGCTCTTCATAAGTTAGTTCAGTACCTAAGTTAACGTAGGCTACATTATTAGAATATATACGGCAGGAGTCTTCAAATAAAGAAACGATTGAATCATAGACATGAATATCAATTTCCTGAGGTACACCATCTTGATACTGATCCAGCCACAGCTTATCCACATCAATGTCCTTCTGTTATTTAGTCCTGCATGGTAGTATAAACAAAAAAAAGTGCAATGGATATCATAGCTATGGCGGATACTTTATTGAAATCACAAGCTTTTAAACTGAAAGGTCGTTTATATACATTCACAGTTTTGCAATTATTATCTAGCAAGCGGGAGCTCTTTGCTCAGCAATTGGAGGAATTAATTGTCAAAGCGCCGCGTTTCTTCGATAAAACGCCTATCGTACTCGATTGCAGTGCACTCGAGGAAGCCGATTTTGATTTGAAATCCTTCTGTCACACGCTGCGAGCGCATAAATTAATGCCAGTGGCAGTTCAAGGTGTTAACCCTATTTTAGAATTACTTGCAGAAGAGCAAGGCTTAGCTATTTTGAACTCTTCTTCCACACATGACAAACAGATAATTGATGAAAGCCCAGAGCTCGCGGAACAAGTGATAGCTCCAGAAGCTGTCAAAGTTAAATTACAAACCACCCCAGTCCGCTCAGGCCAACAGCTTGTTCGCAAAGGTGGGGATTTAGTGGTTGCTTCTTCTGTGGGTCATGGGGCAGAGTTACTCGCTGATGGAAACATTCATGTTTACGGCGCCTTGCGAGGACGAGCTTTAGCTGGTATTTCCGGGGATAAACAGGCACGTATTTTTTGCCTGTCACTGGATGCGGAACTAGTTTCTATCGCTGGGTTTTACCGTTTAAGTGATGCGATTGAACCGCATGCCGGACCTTGTCAGATTTATTTACAAGATGAGCATATTCATATTGAGCCTTTATGCTAGGGTTGGATACGAAGCCTTGTGAAGCAGTTTTTATTTCTGATTTACACTTACACCCCAATGAACAGTCTATAAGCGCGCGTTTTAATGTTTTTATCAAATGGGCCGCTCTAAATACTAAAACAGTGTATATCCTTGGCGACTTTTTTCATGCTTGGGCTGGAGATGATGAAAAAGATACCTGGTCTTTTGGCATTGCCGAACGACTTAAATGGCTATCTGAGCAAAACGTTACAATTTATTTTATGCACGGCAATCGTGATTTTTTATTGGGGCAGGATTTTGCTGATTCAGCAGGAATGACTATTTTGCCTGAACCTTCGCTAGTAAAACTTGGAAACAACAGCATTTTATTAGTGCATGGCGATAGGTACTGCACTGAAGATATTGCCCATCAACGATTCAGGCGAATAACGCGAAGCCCTTGGTTTACCAGGTTTTTTTTAAACCTGCCGCTTAAATTTCGTAAGAAATTGGTTCAGAAAGTAAGACGACATAGCCAAACGAATCAGTCTAAACCAAAATCTCAAATGGATGTAGTGCTTAAACCCATGCTCGCTCATATGAAAGAGCATGATGTAACTATTTTAATTCACGGGCATACACATAAGCCTGCCTTAAGTAATCATAGGTATAATAATAAGGTATATAGCCAATATGTGCTGAGCGATTGGGATGACAGTCCACGCGTACTGTGTTATTATGAATCAAAGGGCTTTTTCTTTGATCACGAAATTTGTTAGAGGAGTAGAACTATGGCTGGAGATAATGACGAGCAATTAGATGTTGGAGCGCACCCGAATGATGCAGCGCAACTGGATGATGCAGCCAAACTGAAAATAGAGAATACAAGAGTCGCAGAGTTTAAAGAGCGTCTTAAGACTTTATACTTACAGGAAAAACATAAAAAAGAACAAGAATACGCTCCGGTTGAAGCAGAAAAGGCAAAAAATAAGAAGCATGAAGATTCTTTAGGTTCTGATGGCAAACCTCTTTGGGATAAGGTGAATGAGGGGGGTTATCGATTAATCCATGATAACGCAGCTGGCTGGCAAGAATTTCCTAACTTCATGATGTCTCTTGTCCATCAAGCACTGAATAACGCTATAGCCAACTGGTATGACCCTATTGATATTACTTATTTTATCCCTTATCGAGATGAAATAGGCGGTGTGTTCGCGCAGCTTAAAGATGCGGCTGTTAATGGAGCTATGGACTTCGCAGAAAGACGCTTTCTTTTGGATGATAAGCAGCTTGCGAATGTTAGTTTTACAAGCAAATTGGATGAGCAGGGAAAATTAAAAGTTGATATCCTTGTTAATGGCGAGCCGGAACCCCCGTTGGTAGATCCTAAAAACCCGAATGCTGCACCAACTTACCCATTGCAGGATTTTGTTGAAGAGGCAGTCGTGGACTGGGCCAAGATACAAGACTATAAATACGATGGTGCTACTAACACTTTTAAAGATGATAACAATAACACTATGACTGATGAGTTATTTAAAAAATTAAATGCAGATCCTGAAAATAGCATCCTTAAGTTCCTTAGCGGTCGATTTAATTACGCTTTAAAAGAAGAAGCAACGCCGCCACCATCGCCTAGTTTTTAAGTCTTAAAGATTGCCAGGTATTCCGCTGTGAAAGCGAAATACCTGGTCTTCAGAGGCGATTAAATCATTTTCAATCTTTAAAAATTGCTCTAAACGTTTTTCAATCGCTCCACCATAAAGCTTTGCCAGGTAAAGATAGTCTTGAAAATGCCGTGCTTCTGATTTTACTAAGGAGGCATAGAACTTCGAAAGTTGACTGTCTTCTAGCCTTGGAATCAAGGCATTAAACCGTTCACAAGAACGCGCTTCAATCAGTGCTCCGATAATTAATTGATCACGCAATCGTTCATTGCCATCCTGTTTAATAACGAGCTTATGCATTTTTTGCGCATAATCAGAAGGTGGCAAAGGAGCAAAACTAATCTCTCTGCTTTTCATTAAAACAAGCACCTTTTCAAAATGCAGCAATTCCTCACGAGCCAAAGGCGACATTCGCTCTACTAACTCTCTGCGTTCAGGGTATTTTGAGATAAAATTTATGGCGGTGGCTGCGGCCTTTCGCTCACAATGGGCATGATCAAGCAAAAGTGTTCTACTATTATTAACAGCATAATCAAGCCAAAGCTCAGGCGTCGGAAGTCTAAGAAAATCATTTAATATTTGCAAATCAGGGGTCATAGCGTTTAGCATGAAGTCTATTGCCTTTCCAAAAAATAACGCATATATATCACAGTGTGTTGAAAAATCAACTTGGATAAATAATGAGCGAAGCACAAGAAAATGAACTGTCTGCCTGGATGTCGACTTACGGGATAATAACCGCTGAGCGAATTTTAGAACGCTATCAAATTCGCTTGCAACATGAAGAACTATTCACCGCGTTGAAAAATCCCAATTCTTTTTATCATAAGCTCTTAAAAGTTCCCCTAAAAAATGTTCTTAACGGAATAATTTTACAACAAACCCAAGATTACCAAGTTTACGCCCAAAAACTTTTTATTGATTACCTTATGTCAGGTGAAAGCACCAGGGCTGAAGATGCGCCAGGCGGGTTCACCCGTGAAGATATTGAGAAAGAACGTTTAAAGTTAGTGGAAATGGGGCAAAGATTTCGTCAATGTGAAATGAACCAAAAAAAATTAATCGCTGCATCGCAAAAAGCTTTAATTAAGCAAGCTCAGCTGTGGTCAGAGGGTTTATCCTCTACAGCTTTAAAAATTAAATCTCAGTTTATGAATAAGAATGTGGAATTAATTAAGCCTTTGATAAATGCCTTATTAGTTCATCCACAATTCACCGATCAAACGACAATTAATTTGAAAGCCGAATATTGGACCCGTGTTGAAAAAATTCACGGCGAAAGTTTAGCAAACGATTTAAAACAAAGATTTGCTGACGAAGTTCAGAAGCTTAATGAATCCAATACAAGTCTTGAAAATTCACTTTCTGAGTTTTTGACAAAGGCAGATGACATGGGATTAACTTTGCGTACCTGGAGGTCGGATTTCCAAAGTATAATACTTCAAGCTCAGAATTTGCTTAAAATGCTGCCGGATTATCATGCTAATGAGGCGCAAGACCAAGAAAATAAAGAAACCTTATTTTTTGATTCAACTCTGGGTGATAAAAGAGAAAATTAGCAGAACCTGTGTCGGGGCCGGGGGTCAATGGCAGACCTAAGGGAAAAAAGCTTAAGATGCTAACGCTCAGAGGCTAACTGTGGAACCCGTATGTAGGTCGGCGCCCCTGGCC
>JACCWL010000005.1 GCA_013697645.1 Tatlockia sp.
TGTCGGGCCAGGGGCGCCGACCTTGTGTTTTAAAAAATCTTACCTTAAGGTAATGCCATTTGACCCATAGCCCGACGTTTCTTACCCTATAATTTCGTACCAAACATTCTATCCCCAGCATCACCCAAACCAGGCAAGATATACCCTTTTTCATTAATTTTTTCATCAATTGCAGCAGTATAAACTACAACATCTGGATGCTCTTCATGAAAAGCCTTCAAGCCTTCAGGTGCTGCTAATAGACAAAGAAATTTAATCGTTTTCGGGTTCGTTTCTTTCACGCCTTTAACCGCAGCTATGGCAGAATTACCGGTGGCCATCATTGGATCAACCACAATCACGTCTCTGTCCTGCATGTTTTGCGGTAATTTTGAATAGTATTCAATCGCGCCTAGGGTTTTCGGATCGCGATATAAGCCAATATGACCGACTCGAGCGGATGGAATCAGTTGCAACATGCCTTCTAAAATACCGTTTCCAGCGCGCAAAATAGAAACAAAAACAAGTTTTTTTCCTTTTAAAACAGGAGCTTGCATTATAGTTAGTGGTGTTTCCACCTCTTTGTATTCAAGTTCAAGATCGCGAGTGAGCTCATAGGCTAATAGCATAGAAACTTCGTGCAAAAGCGTACGAAATTTAACAGTTGAGGTTACTTTATTGCGCATTATTGTTAGCTTGTGTTGTATCAGAGGATGTTTAACTTCAATCACTTGCCCATCGCTCATCGTTACTCCTTTTCTATGTCTATTGATTTTTACTAGGCTGGCGCTCAAGCCTGGTAGAAATGTCAACAGTTTTAGGTTTGATAGTTAGAATATTGTACCGTCACTAATTATCTGGATAGGTGGCCTACCATCAGCCCGTTTTTCCTTGGCAATTTGCCGCCCAGCTTCCCAAGTACCGCCCTGCAAAATTTTGGCAAGCGGCAGCTCTTTTGCACTCATCTTAAGTTGTAGGCGTATAGCATCTGCTAACTCATCCAACAAAGCAACTGTCAGAGCACGCCATTCTACAATTAGTTCAGAACCGGGTTCTTGTAAGCTATTAATAATTTGTGGATTTTTCAGCTCTAGAACACCCATGTCAACTAAAAGCCCACCATTGCGATACTCAGGTAAACCGGTTAATTCATCCAAATTAGTCACTTTTATTCCAGCAAGTTCTAAAGGCTCTATCAATGAGTAGGTAAGCCACTGTGAAAGTTTGTGAAATGGAATTAGCTCGGAACCAAGGTGTTCGTCTAATTTGAGTGGAGGATAAGTCCAAACGTCACCTAAGTTAATAGCCTTGTAACATAGGCGCTTTGGCCAAATTTTTCTAAAGGTAGACAAAACCGCTTGGAAAATTTTAGAAACTTCAATCTTTCCATTACTTTGTAGATTAAGAATAGACGTATAGAAATTACCCAAACGTTTGTCTTTAGCAATCACTTTACCTAAGCGATTTAATAAATCAACTCGGCCTTCCACACCTTCCAGCGGGTTAGTCTCGCTGATTTGAAAACCTTTAATCAACCTAGCCTGGTTAAATTCAACTAGGGCCTCAGCATCAACCCGCAAAGGCTGTTTGGCATCAGCACTGAACGCTCCACTTAGGTAAAGATCTAAACTGGCCAAAGCCAAACCTTCAGAGCGGCTATAAAACTTACCGCTAGACGCTTCTTGATAATGCCAGCGATTCCCAGCACCAGCATCAAGTAAAACGCTGATTATGACTAATTCATATAGTATTTTACCTTGATCTAGAGAGGAAAGATGAGAAAGTTGGGCTTGCAATGCCTTGATCCGGTCAATACCTCCCACTTCAAAATGTCGCCAACGGCTGTGATAAGGGATATCTAACTTTGGGTATTGAGAGTAGATAACGTCTACGACATAGTTGACAGTGGCCGGCATTCTTTGCTCATACACTCGAAAATTCGCGGCTTGGTCAAGTCGGGCCAAACTTAGCATGCGGTGAGCCTGTAGGCGTATCGTTTTTAAATTTTGCAAGGACGCTAGCAAATTTAATTCTTCTTTATTCATTTAACTTTCGTCCTTTAGGCTTAGCTAATTCATTGATATCAATAATTTTATCGGGCGAATAATAACCGGCAGCACGTTTAGCGTCCATTTCTACCTGAGCGTCAAGGGGTATTAAATCATCAGGAATTTTAACCCGCTCAACCACCTCAATACCTGCTTTTTGCAGTGCATCGAATTTTATATTAGACATTGAAACAAAACGCTGAATTTTTTTTATTCCTAACCATTGCAAAATATCAGTACTTAACTCTTGGAAACGCATATCCTGTATTCCAGCCACGCATTCAGTGCGTTCAAAATATTTAGCAGCCGTATCACCGCCTTTTTGCCTTTTTCGCGCATTATAAACCAAAAATTTGGTTACCTCACCAAGGGCTCTTCCTTCTTTTCGATTATAAACAATAAGGCCAGCGCCCCCTTTTTGGGCAGATTCGACGCATAGTTCAATCCCATGCACCAGATAAGGTCGGCAGGTGCAAATATCTGAACCAAAAACGTCAGAACCATTACATTCATCATGGATACGACATGACAACTCAATTTTAGGGTCGTGAATCGTTCTAACATCACCAAAGAAATAAGCAGTTAAACCACCGACTGGAGGTAAAAAGACATTCAGATCAGAGCGAGTCACTAACTCTGGAAACATGCCAGCGGTATGCTCAAAAAGAATACGTCTTAGCTCCGTTTCCGAAATTTCAAAACGCTTGGCAATGCCTGGCAAATACCAAACAGGATCAATAGCTGCCTTGGTGACCACAACGTCTCCTGACTCAAACAAAATTTTACCATCAGGTTTTAACCTCCCGTGATGAATAGCATTTTGCAGCTCTGGCAGATTTATATGGGCCTTAGTAACCGCGATTGTGGGTCTGATATCATAACCTGCTGCAATTTCCTCAGCAAAAACGTCAACAACCATATGCCCCCAAGGATCAATTGACACTATCTTTTCTGGATCAAACCACTGTTCATGAGGGCCAATAATCTCCAAGGGTGTAGTATCCGTTAAATCAGGCTTATGTTCCGGATCAAGAATTCCCGCAGCAACCGCTAAGGCCCGGTATACGGAATAAGCACCAGAATGTGAACCAATAGAGTTGCGATTTTTAAGGTTGGTCAATGAGGCAATTATAGGGCCTCGCTCCTTTGGATCCCTTGCACCCCAGTTGATTTCCAAAGGCACAGAAGTATAACCAGGATGGGACGTTAATTTAATATGTCCCTTCATTTTTTTTGGGAACTTATCACTAAGCTCTGACATAGGAAGTCCTGCGAGTTATTAAAGCCATCATTTCTTTATTTTAGTCTAACTTAGGAGGAGTTGACATTTAAACCCCGATGCCCACTTATCGGCGGTATCCAGGGGTAGATAAAAGCTATAACCAGGACTTATCTAAAAGTTGGATAAGTCCTGGATTAGAAGGTAGAAAATCTAATTGTGCAAATAACTCGCTTCTTCTAAAGAGCTTGTATTTTCTCTAAGGGAGGGCCTTTGAAAGAAACAATAGGGCCGAATTTGAGAAAAGATGGGTTCTTTATTTGATAGAGTTTGGTTAAATTCTTCATTTTGAAGTGCTTTAACTAAGCCAGCTAGATAGGGCTTATCTGCCATATCAATACGATAAAAATCGAAACGGGATTGAAAAAAGACTTTAATATCAGTTCTAAAACAGCCAAAGGTTTGTAAAGTGCCTAGCTCATGCAGTTTAAGTAACACTTCAATTTCAAAAATATAAGCATTGGCTTCACTATTTTCTATATTTGCCGCGACATTAAAGGCATGACCCGTTTCATGAACTATTGCACCAATTATCTCCATATTATTAAGATTTAAAAAGCTGTCTTTTATAGCGATAGTCCTGTTGGCAATCCAAGTTTCATGTATTCCGCCAAGAAGTTTATGGGTATGTTCATTGACGAATATTGCAGGATTTCCAACCGCTCCTAAAAAATCGCAGGGAGGTTTTAAAACATCAATTTCAAGCGGAGGAATATAGGCATTTACACCATTATTAAGTCCATTAGTTGCTACCCTACGACAAACCTCTACAACTTCTTGTATTTGAGTAAGTCTAAGCATGGTACTCTCCTTTTGAATTGAACTCCGATGGCAACTTTTTATCAAACCTGTATATTTTATCCCTATAAAAAATGATTATTCAGAATAAATCTTTAACAGTCAATATGCTTTGAGAACATTTTGATTTATTGTGATTCTTTATGTATAGGGATTGTAGCCTAGCGAAGGGATTTTCATAAAATTTAAATTTTTGGAGCAAGGGTAACCATGATGGAGCGAAAGCATAATGAAGGTATTCAAACCAATGATTGCCTAGTAAGAAAACAAGTAGCCTGGTTAGCGCGCAGCGATAACCAGGACGGCATAACACCAATCTAGGAAAATACTTAACTAGATTATACCCCGTGAAAATCGTTATTAGAGTTGATCACACCTTCAACAGGCTAACTGACTCTTCCAGAACCTCAGTGCTTGCATAGCATTTATCATAAAGATAAAGAAACCATCCTACGATGGGGAGAAAGTAAAAAAGAGTTCTTAGATTAATATCAAAGCATCCCCAATCCTCATTTTCTTCCTCCTTTGAGGATGATAAATGAATTGGAACTGGTTTTTTTTGAGCAGCATAAGAAAATAGGCAGTTTTTTGAATTTGTAATCGAAGATTCTTGACTCTTGGCAGCATTATTTTGGAATGGGGTTAATGCCAATTGTAGATCGTCTCCTAAAAGGTTAACAATGAAAAGATAATAAATGAATTGAAAAAGTTCCTTAGGAAATAAGTCATTGTTAAAACATAAAAATTTTAAAAATAGAACTTTTTGATACTCCTTTTTTATAATTATCCGGCTCTTACAATAAGCATTGAAGGAAATAGTATTTTCTTCACTACGATCACTATAAAACCCCCAATCATAATTGGAACGTTTCGGATTGATGGCGCCAGGATATTTTAAAAGTTCAAGACTTTTTAGTTGGGGATTTTTTTGAAGAGATCTTAAGAAGGTTTCTTCTTTAAAGATAATACAATTTAATCTGAAATCTAGGGTATGAACAATTTGATTAATACTGATAGAGTCGAGGATAAATTGGACAGAGTTATAACCTATTTCATTAGATGAAAGGTTTAATGAAGTTAAAGTTTTGTTGCTTTTGAGGCTAGTTCCAATGGCTATCGCAGACTCCTCTCTTAACCCATTATTGGCTAGATTAAGCGTGTGAAGGCTCGTATTGTCAGCCAAAGCTTGGCCAATTTTTTTACCACCTTCATCGCAAAGACCAGCTAAGGATAGGATTTCCAGATTATTTTTTTTAATTAGCTCAGCAAAAGTAGATGCGCTTGTCTTATTAATATGGCCGTTAAATGAGAGTGATTTAAGATTATTGTTATTTTTAGCGATAATAGATATTACAGGAATAACCTTTGAAGGGAGCCTGAAAAATTCCAATTCCTGAAGACGACCTAAATGTTCTAAAGCCAAATATAAAGACTGCAACTTTTCATCGGAGGGTATGAAATCTTTCTCAAGAGCTAGTGCAAGCAATTTGATATGGGGATTTTGTCTAAGAATCCGAATCGTTTGTTCTATAGCACTATCATTTTTTAAAACTCTATCAAATTGAGCGGGGCTAAAGGATAGATCCAATATAGTTAGGGTATCAATGCCAGTACTAGTGATAATCAGCTCTATAATTGCTTCCTCATGATTACGGAGGGGGGTATTCTGCTCTAGGCTTAACACGCTTATTTTTTGATTAACTTTTAAGGCAGCGCAAATCAGTTTCGCCCCTTTTTCACCAATATTGTTTAGATCAAGGTGAAGTTCCTTTAAGGTTTGATTGGAGAGAAGCGCTTTAGAAATTAATTCAGCGTCATTATCCCCGAGGACGCCTAGATCAGAACGGCAACCACCAATGGAAAGAAATTCTAAGCTATCTGTTTTTTCGATTAATTCTGAAAAATAGGATGCAGTATTTTCCTTAAGCGCACCACGATAAAGCAATCCTTTGAGGTGGATGAGGTTTTTGAGGCTTTTAGTGATAATTTCTATAGTATTTAGTTTAAAAGTATTGTAGTAATCAAAAAGTTTGAATATTTTAAGCTCAGGGTTAGATTCTAGAGCCATAGCCAATGCCTGCATTTTTTCATCACTGGGGAGATAGTTGTAAAAATGAAGTTCGCATGATCTAACAGAATGCTGACTAAGAGAGGCAAGGCATTCCTTCATCTTGTCTTCCTTGTTAATATCAAATTTAACTGCGAATGAATTAACTAAACTCTTTTCTTGCATAATAAAACCCTACTTTTCTCTATGAATATTAATATTCTAATGGGGTCAGGTCTTTCCTTTTGATCGGGAAAAAAGAAAGACCTGACCCCAATTTTTTTCTTCTTGAGAGGCTATTTTACGATTTCGAACAACTACTTAGGTCATACTCTTGTTCTTTATTTTCTATGCCTATTATTGTCGGTTTCTGTCGTGGTGACGGCATGAGTACTTGCGTGGAGTTTTCATAAATGCGAATAGAATTTGTATCATTTTTAGGTTTTTGTTTGAGTTGGGTAATTTCCGCTTTTAAGGCCTCTATTTGTAAATATAATGAAGCAATATGATGGCCTGCATTCACAACCGTTTCTTCATTCACCTGCACATTATTAAATATCTTAATATTGAGATCTGAATTGCAAAGTGAATTATAGGCCTTATCTTTTAGCTCCTGATCGCCACTGCGTACAGCAAAACGAAATAAATTTTCTTTGTCATTTTGAGATAGATCCTGTTTTTCAAGCGACATCAAATAGATATGGTATAAGCGATAATTTGCTTGCTTGTAGTTTGGATTAGTTTCGGTTATTTCTTGATACCACTCTACCAAAGTTTCAAAATTAAATTGTCCGATAGTGAAATAGTCAGGAAGTTTTTCTCCCTTACAAAGATTATCATCAAGCATCTTGCAAACTAACCAAATCGGGGCCACATAGTTATAGCTTTGCAATATTTTGAGTATCTCGAGAGCTTCAGTATATTTTTTCTGATTAAATTGCTCAGGTAAGTTTGGTATCCAGTCAATTGTTGGAAACCCAATACCATTTTCACAGAGAAGGTCGAGGCAAACTTCCCATATATCTAGAACAGGAGGTTTTTTAAGTGTAGAGAGAAAGATAAAAAGATTTTTAATTTCATTCATATTGTTTATGTTTTTATGTAATTCCGCATAAGCATGGGGATTATCGATTGGTATATAAATGCGTTTTTTAATTTCAGCACGCCCAATACCAAGTTCGTGAAATTCACTTTCATAAAATTCATTACTATAGGTAATATTAATGGAGAAGCCACTATAGTTGCCTCTTGTGCATTCTATCATGTTTACCGGACCCTCATGACAAAAGTATTTGCTGGTTTTAGGGTTACCAATGATTTCGTTGGATGGGAAAACGGTTTTATGCCAATATTTTGATTTCATGTTCAATACTCTGAGTTAATAAGGTTCACTCTTCATAAATTTAAAGGGGTATGGTTTAAATTTATGCTATTGTAAATAATTCGAGCAATTCATGCAAGATTTATTATTAAAGTTTATTTTTTAGGATGAAAAATTTTAAGACTGAATCAATTAAAAAAGAGAACACCAAGGATGAAAACACCTCAAATCCCTTTACTACTCTGCTCGCTGCATCAAGGCTACTCTGAGTGTTTGATTAGTTCTAATCCACCCATATAGGGCTGCAAGGCTTTGGGGATATGTATATTGCCGTTTTTGTCTTGATAATTTTCCATAATAGCCACTAAGGTACGGCCTACGGCAAGACCAGATCCGTTCAGAGTATGAACGAGCTCCATCTCTTTTGTTGCGGGATTTTTAAAGCGTGTCTTCATGCGCCTTGCTTGATAGGCTTCCGTATTAGAACACGATGAAATTTCTCTGTAGCAATTTTGGCTAGGCAACCAGACTTCCAAATCATAGGTTTTAGCAGCACCAGCACCCATGTCTCCTGTACATAAAGTAACTACTCTATAAGCAAGATTTAAACGTTGTAGTATAACCTCAGCATGCTGAACTAATTGTTCGAGAGCTTCATAAGAGTTCTCTGGTGTTGTAACCCAGACAAGTTCTACTTTCTCAAATTGATGCTGCCTAATCATTCCCTTTGTGTCTTTTCCATAAGATCCGGCTTCAGAGCGAAAACAAGGCGAATGACATACATGTCTAAGAGGTAAATTTTCTGGAGAAAGAATCATATCGCGGACTGTATTAGTAACTGCGATTTCAGAGGTAGAAATGAGATAATAATCATGCTCTCCTCTTAGCTTAAATAAATCTGCTTCAAATTTTGGTAATTGGCCAGTTCCTAACAAACTATCAGCATTGACTATATAAGGAACATAAATTTCTTCGTAACCATGTTCTTGGGTATGTATGTCGAGCATAAATTGAATTAGAGCACGATGAAGTCTAGCTAGCTGAGCTTTCATCACTACAAAACGAGAGCCAGTAATTTTCGCAGCCGTTGCAAAATCCATTTGCTCTAAGGCTTGACCCAACTCATCGTGAGGTTTAGGTGAAAAATCAAATTTTGGTCTAGTTCCCCAACGGCGAACCTCTTGATTATCATTCTCATTAATTCCAGCTGGTACTGATTGATGCGGTAAATTAGGCAAAGTTAATGCAATAGAGTCTAATATTTCTAAGAGCTTCTCAAGTTCGGCTTTTTTACTATCCAATTGCTCGCCAAGGCGATTGATTTCTTCACGCATGGATTCAATATCTTCCCCACGCGCCTTTGCCTGACCAATAACTTTAGAACGTTGATTACGTTCATTTTGTAAAGCTTGGGTAGCAACCTGAAGTGCTTTTCGTTGTTCATCCAAAGCAATAAAAGTATCTGCATCAAAATGAAATCCGCGTCGCTCTAATTGTTCGGCAACATAATGAGTTTTATCACGCAGCAATTGAGAATCTAGCATGGTTACCTCACAATTCCTCGAGATGATTGATTCAAAGCATCAATCATAGGAATCACTTCGGCGCAATCCTTTTGCATAAGTTCCAACTCGGCAACTGCTTGCTGTACGGTTAAACCTTTGCGGAAAATAATCTTATAAGCTCGGCGTAAATGATCGATCGTCGCAGCCGAAAATCCACGACGACGCAAACCAACCGTATTTAGACCGCATGCTGCAGTAGTATTGCCGGCAATCATCAAATAAGGTAAAACGTCTTTTACAATGTAGGTTGCACGAGAAATAAAGGCATAGGCACCTACATGGCAAAATTGATGGATAGCAGCATAGCCACCAATCGTCGCAAAGTCATGAACTGTTACATGCCCAGACAGGGCGGAATAATTTATCATGATAATATTGGAACCAATAAGGCAGTCATGACCTATATGGGAATAAGCCATAAGATAATTACCATTACCAATGCGCGTAACCCCGCCGCCTTTAACCGTACCTCGGCTTATCATGCAGTATTCACGAACAACGTTATTGTCCCCGATTTCTAAACGCGTGGGTTCACCTTTATAAGTGGTATCCTGGGGTTCATCACCCACTGAGGCGAATTGGAAGATTTTATTGTTCTTTCCGATAACGGTAGGACCTTGAACCACAACGTGAGGGCCAATCCAAGTACCTTCCCCTATTTCAACATCGGCACCAATCACGGAGCCGGCGCCTACCGATACCCCTGAAGCCAATTTTGCTGTGGGGTGGATCATCGCACGTTCATCTATCACTTTTCAACTTCCTTCGCTACACTCATTAAGTCTGCAGAGCAGGCAAGCTTGTCATCAACAAAGACTTCGCCATGCATCCGCCAAAAATCACGTTTCTTGTTACCAAACTTTACCTCTAAACGCAATTGATCGCCCGGGGTAACTACATGCTTAAATCTAGCGTTATCAATACCCGCAAAATAAAACATAAATTCATGATTCTCTTTGGCAATACGCGATAAGCTAAACAAAATACCGCTAGCCTGAGCCAAGGCTTCTAACATTAACACTCCAGGCATAATTGGACTTTTTGGAAAATGTCCAGCAAAGAAGGGTTCATTAATTGTTACATTCTTGGTTGCAATCAAATATTCAAATTCTTTATATTCCAAAACCCTATCTATAAAAAGAAACGGATAGCGGTGTGGTATTAATTCAAGAATTCTTGTTATATTTAAGGGTTCACTCATACCGTAGCTCTCATTAATTCACAATTCGTAAATGCTCAGCCCCATAAAAGGAACGTCCATATTGGGCACATTTTTGAGCGTATCTGCCCGCTCGTGAAAACATTAGTATCCACCTCAGCTGTTACCATTAGTCGTTATGAGCAACTGTGGCAAAGTAGAATTATCGAAAAAGGGCAAATCGGTTTGAGTAGCACGACTTAAAGATGCAACATTCGCTTATAGGCTGTTCGGCAGTATCGTGCAAACAGCCATCCAAGACAATGTGCCCATTCAGCGAGGGTAAACACACTGAACTCAAAGCTTAGCCAATCTGCTTCACTACACTATCAGTAATATCTAATTTATCAGAACTGAAAGGAGCTGCGTCTTTCTGCAAAACGATATCGTATTTGTCTGTTTCTGCAACTTTTGCAATGGCTTTACGAATTTTGCCGTACAGTTCTTCCATTGCTTCATTGTGGGCAGTGCTCAATTCTTGTTGATATTGCTGACCTTCTCTTTCAAAGCTTTGTTGTACCGTTACGATTTTTTTCTCAAGCTCTTTCTTTTGAGCGGCATTCATCACAGCGCCATCTCGTTTGAATTTTTCCATATCTTGTTTTAAACCTGCTTCTATAGCGACTAATTTGTCACGACGAGGTTTAAAATCGGCTTCTAATTTTTGTTGAATTGTTTTCATTTGGCTGGAGGCTTGCATAATTTTTTGCAAATCTACTACACCAATCTTTGCGCCATCTGCAGATGCATTAAAAGCACATGCACCTAAGACCATCGCAGTTAAAATTCCAATAACACGCTTCATTTGTTACTCTCCTGATTAAAAAGACCCTGATACTAGCATATCCTGGTCTTGGTTGCGATAAGACAATAAGTCCTTTCTTCAAAATTTTTATGAATAATAGTTAGACAACATAAGATTTCCATTCTCATCATCGGAGCGACCTAAATCGCGCGCAAATTGTTCTTAATTAAAGAACAATCTCTAAATTCCCCTTTAAAATCCAGAAGATAAGCTAAACTGGAATATTTCTTGATTGTCAAAGGGCTGCTTATTCATCGGCTTGGCAACACTAAATGCCAATGGACCAAAGGGTGAGCGCCACTCTAAAGACAGACCAATTGAATATCGCAAGGGACCGGCATCAGAACCACTAAAGGCTGCCGGAACATTACGTGAGTAAACATTACCTATATCGGTGAAAATCGTAGTCCTTATTGTATCTCGGCTTAATGGATAAGGAAGAATAAGCCCAGCATTCGCATTTAATAAAAGATTTCCGCCAAGCGCATTAAAATTGTTATCTCTTGGGCCTAGAGAATAACTATTATATCCTCGTACTTGACCAGGATAGACAATACCGCCTGCATAATAGTTTTCAAAAAAGGGTAGGCCACTGTCATTGAATGAGCTTCCATAACCCACATTGCCTAAAGCAGAAAATATAAATCCTTTAAGCAAGGGTTGATAAAAACGAGACATGTAAGAAGCTTTGTAATAGGACAAGGAGTTCGATGAAGCTGGCAAAGCAACCATAACTCCGGCCTGTTGATTCCAACCTCTAGTCGGATAAGGCATTTGGTCATAAGTATTACGCGCCCATCCTGCACTTAATCGAATTTCATGGAAATCACTTCCTTTCGCATTTACAAAGTTGATAATGGGCTGTACAACACCCGCTGATTTAATTCGCAAATCTTGATAACCATAACCAAGCTGTAAACTACTATACTCACTAAGCAGGACGTTATAGCTCACATCTCCACCAAACCGGTCGGCTGAGTAAACGCTGATTTCTTTTAAGTGTTTAGGATCAATCGTGTGGTAATAAAGTTTAAGCCCACGGCCAACACCAGTTTTAGTGTAAAAAGGATTATAGTAATCAAACGAGTAATCCCTTCCCCAATAACTTGCATTAAAGGCTAAGCCAACTGAGCGGCCGGTTCCCATAAAGTTATGTTGGTTAAAAGATGCATTAAATTGTGGTCCATTAGTTCCATATCCTGCGGATGCACTTGCTTCTGCAGACGGTGCTTCATCTACTTCCACATCCAAATCCACCTGGTTATTTGCACCAGGAACGGGGGTTGTTTTTACATTAACATTTTTTAAATAACCCAAATTACGCATTTGTCGTTCAGATTCTTTGATATTATGCAGCGATAACAAGGATCCTTCATTTTGGCGAATAACATTTCGCAAAACATAATCTGCAGTTTTGGTATTGCCATGAAAATTAATGCGTCGCACATAAACATGGCGTCCTGGTTCCACTGCAAAGGTAATAAAAACAGTTTTATTAAGTTCATCAATTCGCGGTTCAGCATTGATTGCTGGAAAACCATAACCAATATCGCCAAGAGCCAAACCAATCGCTGAAATACTTTCAGTTACTTTTTTCCTTGAAAAAACTTCGCCCTTCTTAACCTGAATCAAGCCGTCTATTTTTGATTTAGGCAGTATTGTCTTTCCTGCAATGGCATAATCCGAAAAGCGGTATTGAGGACCTTCTTCAAGATGAATATTGACAAAAACTTCTTTTTTATCCGGTGCTAAAAGAACCTGGGAGGAAATGATCCTGAATTTCAAATAGCCACGGTCTAGATAAAAAGAACGTAGGGATTCTAATGAAGCATCCATAGCCGCTTTAGAATACTGATCTTTTTTGGTGAAATAAGTGAAAATACTTGCGTTTGCTAGTGAAAGCTGCGGCATTAATTCCGAGCTAGAAAAATCATGATTGCCTATAAATTTTATTTCTTTAATGCGTGATACACGACCTTCAGAAACAGTCGCACTAATTGCAACGCGGTTTTCGGTCAGAGCCGTTACGTGTGTTTCAATACGGGCATTGTATTTTCCGCCAGTATTATAAGATTGCTTCAACTCTTTTTCTAAACGTTCAAGTGAGGAACGCTGGAAAACTCGCCCTTTAACCAACCCGAGCTGCTTAAGCAATTCTTTCATCTTGTCAGCAGGGATTTCCTTATTGCCAACCACTGTTACTGAACCGATTGTAGCTCGCTCAATCACGTTTACAATTAAAGTATTGCCTTTCCTTTCAAGCTCTACAGATTGGAAAAATCCAGTATCATATAAAGCTCTAATGATTTGCGCTGTAGACGCAGGTCCTATATCTTCTCCCACCTGGACAGGTAGGTAGTTTAGAACAGTACCCGTGCTTATCCGCTGTAAACCGGTAATTTTAATGTCACGGACTATGAACCCATCTGCTGCAACTACCTGGATTGACCAAGCAAGCAGTGTTGAACAGCAAATACCCAAAAGAAATTTTCTACTGACTTTTTTCATTATTATTTTAGCCCAGCACATCAGGAATCATGGCTCGAAAGCTCCTAGGTCAAACCCTATCAGCTACGAGAATTAAATTGCATCCTTTTATAGGAACTGACAATCCATGTCAAGAATTTGAATAAATTTTTCAATTTGCTAATCGCGATATATCATTATTTAAAGCTAACAACATTAATCCCATTAAAAATACCAATCCTAGGTAGATTCCAATCGATTTTACACTATCGGGAATTGAGCGTCGGAAAATAAATTCGAGCGCGCAATAGAGTAAATGTCCACCATCTAGCATAGGAATTGGTAATAAATTCAATACTCCCAAACTTATGCTAACTAAAGCCAAAAAAGACAAATAATAAGTAAAACCCGATCGCCCAGATTCACCCGCACCTTGGGCAATTCCAACCGGCCCACTAATACTTTGTATGGCTAATTTACCAGTAGCAAAACGGCCAATTAAAGAAAAGGTGGCCGACGTTAATTCCAGTGTTTGTTTAAAAGCTGTTCCAATAGCTTGCAATGGTCCTTGACGATCCATACGTAGCCATTGTTTAGGCCAAGTAACATTTTGCGAACGCAGTCCGAGGAAGCCAGTCTTCTTCCCCTTATCACTCTTAGAGCCAATCTGCAAAACAACCGTATTAGTTTGACCCTGTCTGCTAAAAACCAGCCCTAGCTGATCTCCGGGATGAATTTTTACGTAATCTACTAAATCTAGCCAGTCATCTAAGGGCTTGCCATTCACTTGCTTAATAATATCGCCCGGCTTAAGTCCGGCTGCTTCAGCAGAGGAATTAGCAACTACCTCACCAATCACAGGCGGAATTTTTGGTATAAATGGCACTATACCCAAACTACCTAAGGGATCTGGTTTTTTTGAATCCATCTTCCAATTAGCAAGAGGCAAAGTTAAATCTTTTTGCTGATGGTTGT
Organism: Tatlockia sp.; assembly: GCA_013697645.1. GTDB lineage: Bacteria > Pseudomonadota > Gammaproteobacteria > Legionellales > Legionellaceae > Tatlockia. The sequence continues at coordinate 14,482 of JACCWL010000005.1, forward strand.
CTAGTGATTTTACTGAAATAGAGACATCTTCTGTTGATCCTAACAAAGGCATCAATGCGAATTGGAAATCACGCCAGCTCGTTATTTTTTTACCATTTAAAGCCAGAATTTCTTCTTTGGGTTGCAAACCAGCTAAGGCAGCAATAGAACCTGGTGTAACATTATCAATCATCGGCGCTAAAGAACGTATACCGATAACCAGCACTAGCCACAAAGCTAGAAAAGAAAAGAGAAAATTAAAAATGGGACCCGCAGAAATAATAGCAACTCGTGACAATAGTGGTTTGTTGTTAAAGGCGCGATGACGCTCATTTGCAGGAACTTCTCCCTCAGATTCATCGAGCATTTTTACATAACCACCTAGTGGAAAAAGAGACCAGACATACTCTGTTCCTTGCTTATCATGCCAACGTGCCAAAACCTTGCCAAAACCAAAAGAAAAGCGAAGGACTTTGACCCCGCATAGACGAGCAACAATAAAATGTCCGTATTCATGCACCGTAATTAACAACAATAGCGCTAGTAAAAAATAAAATAAGGTTGAAACCATATTTATAATCCCGGAGGCAGAAAAACTAGCCCACAATAGAATAAAGGTAAGGCAGCAATTAGACTATCTAAACGATCTAAAGCGCCGCCGTGTCCTGGCAAGAGATTTCCCGTATCTTTTAGCTTAGACCTTCTTTTGAGCATGGAAATAAATAAGTCGCCGAATACAGAAATAAGGGTGGTGAATATGGCAATCAAAAACCACCTAAATGCATAAGACGGCTGAAAAAAGAAATAACCCACTAAGGCAACTAGCATTGAAAGAATAAAGCCCCCACTCGCTCCTTCAACCGTTTTTCCAGGACTAACAAGGGGAATCAATTTATGTCGTCCCCATTGCTTGCCTAATAAATAAGCGCCAATATCTGTCGCCCAAACAAGGAACAGAAGATAAACGATCAAATCCTTGCCTTGGTCATGATGATAAACTTTAAGCATAGATTGCGCAAACAAAGGTAAGGTTAACAAACCTGCGAGAAAAACAATCCAAGGATAACCCCAAATTCGCTGCGATTTGGGAAAATTAAGTATAGCAAGAGCAATTAGACCCCAAAGTACCATCCCAGCTAACAACCAATAATTATAATAAAAATAATTAAGATAAGTCATTGCCAAAACAGCAACTATAAAAACAACTTTGAGCCAGAGGAATTTCACAGGAACTAGGGGCAACCATTCAAAGGCACAAGCAAGCAATAACCCTAAAACCAAAGCAGTAAAAATCCCGCCATAAGAAAAATAAATGGCAAATATAACAAGGGGGATCAGCACTAGGGAAGTCAATAATCGTTGTCTAAACATGTTAAGCCTCGTTCAATTGCTGGGAAGTCTTACCATAACGTCGCTCCCTTCTGCTAAAACTAGCCAGTGCTTTTTCAAACTCTTCGGCACTAAAATCTGGCCAATGCACATCAGCAAAATACAACTCTGTGTAAGCAAGTTGCCATAAGAAAAAATTAGAGATCCGCTTTTCACCGCCAGTCCGTATAAATAGATCAGGATCAGGCAAATCAAAGGTACTTAATGACTGCGACAATAGTGACTCATCAATAGCATCCACACTTAGCCCAGCATCTACTTTTTTTGCGATTTTTTTTACAGCCTGGACTAGATCCCATTTACCACCATAATTAACCACGATATTCAAAATCAGTTGCTTGTTATTTTTTGTAAGTTCTTCGGCAAGTTGCATCTGCTCTTGTAAAGCTTGGGATAGACCGCTCATATCGCCAGTAAAGCGCAGACTTATGCCATGATGATGCAAACCCTGAACTTCTCTTTCCAAGGCTTCAACAAAAAGTTGCATTAAAAAGGCGACTTCATTTTCAGGTCTTGACCAGTTTTCACTACTAAAAGCGAAAAGAGAGAGTATTGGAATCTGATGTTGCAAACAGCAACGTATAGTGCTCTTCACCGCATCAGCTCCAGCACGATGCCCTTTAATGCGTAATAATCCCCGGCTCTGTGCCCAACGCCCATTCCCATCCATTACAATGGCAATGTGTTGAGGTAATAGTTCATTCAACCCAGTTCACCCTACAACCTAAAATGGCGAATAGTCTAACTGCTTTGAGGCAAAATATTAAGTACTAGATTCGTATCTTTAATCTTTATTCAAACAATCAGCTTTTTTCAATCGACATTTCGCTAAAATAGAGATCTTGAGTATATAATCTATTTTTTTTATTGAGAGTTGGGATGCACATCAATTTGCCGCTAGTCTTAGTGATCCTTGATGGTTGGGGTTATAGCACTGAGTCTAAATATAATGCAATCGCTACAGCCAATACTCCGCAGTGGGATGAATGGTGGCAAACGCGGCCTCATATTTTACTTGAAGCCTCAGGAGAGCAGGTAGGTTTGCCAGAGGAACAAATGGGAAATTCTGAAGTTGGCCATATGCACATTGGAGCAGGCCGTACTATCAATCAAGATTTCACGCGAATTAATCAGGCTATTGTAAATGGAGAGTTTGCTAAAAATCCCGTATTAATCAAGCTAATTGAAGACTCAAAAACTGAAGGCAAAACTCTACATATCATGGGCTTACTTTCTCCAGGTGGAGTGCATAGTCACGAAAATCATTTATTCGCATTCTTAGCCCTTTGCGCTGAACATCAATTCAATCAAGTCTCCTTACATCTGTTTCTCGATGGTCGTGATACTCCACCGCAACAAGTTCTAGAAAGTATAGAAAGGTTAAATAAGCAACTTAAGGACTATCCTGTCGCCAAAATTAGGTCAATTTGTGGTCGCTATTTTGCCATGGATCGCGATAACCGTTGGGAACGTATATCACCTGTCTATCATTTATTAACCGAAGCAAAAAGTAGTTACCATTTCAAAACTGCCGAGGAAGCCATCACATTTTTTTATGCAGAAAAGAAATTTGATGAATTTATCCCTCCTACTTTAATAGGTGACGCCAAGGCAATCGAAGACGGCGACTCTCTGTTCTTTTTTAATTTTCGAGCCGATCGATCGCGTCAACTAAGCCAAGCCTTTCTTGATGAATCATTTGAAGCCTTTATCCGTGGTAGATGCCCAAAATTAACACATTTTGTCTCTATGACTTTTTATTCCAAAAATATAGCGAGCGAATGTGTCTTTCCGCCATTATTAATGCGCAACACTCTGGGAGAAATTGTCTCTGCCAAAGGCTTAAGTCAATTACGCATTGCTGAAACTGAGAAATACGCCCACGTCACTTATTTTTTTAATGGCGGAACAGAGCAAGTTTTTCCTAATGAAGACAGGATTCTCATTCCTTCACCTTCGATACCTACCTATGATCTACAACCAGAAATGAGCGCCCTGGAATTAACTGAAGCACTTGTAGAAGCGATTCAAAGTAGGGCTTATGATCTAATAATTTGTAACTATGCTAATGCAGATATGGTGGGTCATAGCGGTGACTTCAATGCAACAGTTGAAGCTATCGAATGTTTAGACCAATGCATGAAGACTCTATGGAAGGCACTTGAAAGCATCGGTGGAGCTTTATTGATTACGGCTGATCATGGCAATGCAGAATCAATGTATGACGAAACGACCAAGCAAGCCCATACAGCACACACCTGTAGGCCAGTGCCACTGCTTTTTGTGGGTGGCGATTGGCAGTTTAATTGTAAAAATGGAAGTTTAATTGATATTGCCCCTACTATCCTTGCTTTACTAGACATTAAAAAACCTGCGGAAATGACTGGCAATGCATTATTGGCTGAAACTCATGATCTTACAAATTAGACAAATATTACATTTAAGTAGAATTAAATTGATCAATTTAAGCAAATTAATACCCGCTACTATTATATTAATGACCTCTTTTGCAGTCTTAGCAAACCCTCCTTCGCTCACACTTACACAAAATAAGCTAAAAGAACTTGATAGCCAGATCAACAAGCTCAAACAAACTCTCAATAATGCTCATGATAAGCGCGGAATGTTAGATAAAGAACTCTCCGGAACTGAAAAACAAATTGGCCAAGGAGTTCAACAGTTACGAAATATTCAAAAGGAAATGGATCTAAAACAACAAAAAATTAATAGCTTACAACTTCGCTATAATGAGCTAAATAAACAGCTAGTAGCTCAGCAGCAATTACTGAGAGAACACCTGCGTACACGATACAAAATAGGCGAATATCAACCTCTTAAGTGGTTGCTTAATCAAGATGATCCCTATGCAATAAACCGCTTGCTTACTTATCATCAATATTTTGTAAAATCACGCCAGCAGATTATTGATCACATTGATAGCACCAAGCGGAGCCTCTCTGAAAACCAAACCACCCTTAAGGAAGAGCTTCGTAGCCAGCTGCAATTGCAAAATCAACTTAGTAGACACCAACAAGATCTTGAGCAAAATAAACACTATCATCAAGCAGTGCTGCAATCACTTAATAACGATATTCAAGTTAAACAAGAGACCTTATCAGAGTTTAAACGCAATAAAGAAAATTTATCTAAGCTACTTAAGAATTTAGTCTCAGAAAGTATTATAACAGCCAAGCAGCCTTTTATTCAGATGCGAAACAAATTACCAAGGCCAGTTCACACTACTAATCAAGCTTTACAAAAAATGAACCAAGGCGTGACATTTTTTGCCGGGGAAGGCACGGTAGTATCTGCTGTTTATCCGGGCAAAGTGGTCTTTAGTGATTGGCTAAATGGTTATGGTCTTTTATTAATTCTTGATCATGGACAAGGCTATATGACTTTATATGCTAATAACCAAGTTTTATTTAAACAAAAAGGCTCTACAGTGCAGCAAGGAGAACGAATAGCAGCAGTTGGCCATAGCGGTGGTTTAAAACAAAACGGGCTATACTTTGAAGTGAGGCATAGAGGTAAGGCGGTATCCCCATTCGATTGGTTGTCTTGAGTTGTCCCTGGCACTTATATTGCAACAAAGAAAATGATACCGGAAGGAGGCCGCTTTCTGCGAGCCAAACTTACCCAAGGAGAACTGTAATGCACAAGAATCGCTTTTATATTGGCGTGATCGCGGCTTTCACATCAATCGCCCTATTTTTTCCAGCCCAGGCCTTCCCGGAAACCACTCAAGGTGGCACTTCGCAAATCCCAATGGAAGATGTGCAACGTTTTTCCAATGCAATTGGCGAAATTAAAAAATATTATGTGAAGCCTGTTGATGATAAGGAATTGTTTGATAACGCAATTCGCGGCATGCTAAGTGGGCTTGATCCTCATTCAACCTACCTCGATGAAGACGCTTTCAAAGAATTGCAAACGTCTACTAGTGGAGAGTTTGGCGGTTTGGGTATCGAAGTCACCATGGAGGAAGGTGTAGTCAAGGTGGTCACTCCTTTGGTCGACACTCCAGCCTTTAAAGCGGGGATCAAATCAGGCGATTACATCATTAAATTAGGAACTCGCTCTGTGCAAGGCATCACTTTAAAAGAAGCAGTTGAACTGATGCGAGGCAAAGAAGGTTCCACTATCGATTTAACTATTTTGCGTAAAGGGCAAAGCAAACCACTGACATTTTCTCTTATTCGCGAAAAAATAATGATCAAAAGTGTGAAGTCTAAATTATTTGATAATGGTTATGGCTATGTACGAATCACACAATTTCAAGCCTTAACAGGCCAAGATATGGAAAAGGCGATTGCACAACTTAAACAGCAATCTGGCGGTAATTTAAAAGGGCTTATTCTCGACTTAAGAAATAACCCTGGCGGCCTTTTGGACTCTGCAATTCAGGTATCCGATTCATTTCTTGCAAATGATAAAAATGGTAAACCAGAAATGATCGTCTATACCCAAGGTCGTTTGCCTGGCTCCAAATTTACAGCACTCTCAACCAATGACCAAGATATTTTAAACAAAGCACCGATGGTTGTGTTGATTAATAATGGTTCAGCCTCTGCTTCTGAAATCGTTGCAGGTGCATTAAAGGATAACAAACGAGCCATTATTCTAGGCACACAAAGTTTTGGTAAAGGTTCTGTGCAAACTGTGTTGCCACTGGATGAAAAACGGGGAATTAAACTAACTACAGCCTTGTATTATACCCCAGCAGGTATTTCCATTCAGGCAAAAGGGATAACTCCTGACATCGTAGTTGAAGAAATAGAGGTACCGAAAGCCACAACTAAACCAGATAGCTTTGCCGGCTTTAGCGAGTCTGATTTGAGCGGGCACTTACTTAACAATGACCAAATTAAAACCGTTAATGAATCAGCAAAAGATGATCAAATCTTGTTACATGAAGATTATCAATTGTATGCCGCATTGACTATTCTGAAAGGTTTAGCAGTTGCTAACCGCTAAGCTTAAAAAATCCAAAGCACTACAGTCCTGTAGTGCTTTTTTTTATTTCTTATCTATTATTCCCGTATTATACTTTCATTCTTTTTGAATGCTTGCTAATCAGCCGATTCGGTCAAATAATAGGACAATAATAATGCGTTTAACGGAATCACAGCTACAACTCTGCTTAACTCGATTTAAAGGTAAATTAATTAATGGGAAAAAGAGTACTAATTATCAACGTTTTTCTCTATGGGCTTTTACAGATCCAACAAGAATTTCAGACCCACGTGTTCAAGTAACTATGCAATTGGACATTACGGATCTATATGCTGTGTACGAAAAATATTATAAAGAAACGGAAGGAGCTACTTTTACAGCTTATATGAAATGGGTTCTCATAAAAGCAATGAAGAATACACCCTTTAATTGGAGATTTATAAATAATCAATGGTATGAATTTGATAATTTACCCTTAGAAGCAGCTGTCTTTTTAAAGGATGGAGACGGAGAGCAACGAGTATTTTTTCTTTATGATGTCGATGAGTCAACTTGGCCTGAATTCTCTCTTAAACATTCTGCGATAAGCAACATCAACCTAAAGGATTCTCTGGATGATCTGCAAGAATTACCCCTCTATACCTTTTGCCATGCAATTGTTGGCGTCCATTTTCCAAGGATGACAGCTTATAGTACAACTGCTAAAGCAAGGGAAGAATATACACACCAACCTTGGATGGTTTTTGGAACCCGTTACACTCAGGAAGGTCGTCTTTATTTGCCTTTTTATCTTTCATTTTCCCATGCATCACTAATTCCTGGATTAGCTGAGCGCTTTATTCGTAAATTTGTTGCGCTAGGGGAACAACCTTTTGAAGTTGAGGAAGAGCAGCTTTCGAGAGCAAAACTTTAGAGTTTAATCATGAAAAAAATGGCTAAAGATAAATGAATTGATAGGATGTTAGCAATTTTAATAAGCGTGACATTGATTCAATGGACAAGAAAAAAAGAAGTACCTAGCGCTTGCTCAACTGCTGATCTGCACAATGACGCTTAAGAACTTAAATGAGATCTCGGTTATCGCTGGCGCGCTAACTAGGTACCTTTGTTGAATAAAGTCCTTAGATACAATACTTGCTTATTAGATCACTCAGCTGACCATTATCATCAAGCCAGTTCAGGCTTTTATCTTTCATAACATCGTGACTACGTCTAGTGTTACCAAAGGTGGTAGGTTTTTGAGCGTGAGCAATTAATTCTTTGAGGGACATATTTGTATTTACCTGACTATCCGCGAAAAACCCATAAATGCCACACCAGGCTCTTTTGTCGTCTCTCAATACTTTGTTGTAAGCCTTAAAAAATGTATTTTTTAATATTGTTGTATCTTCATTGAATTTTTCTGTTACAAGATTCACCTTTAAAAATTCAATAATAGTTTGATTGTTATATTTTCCAGCCGTATCCATAATCTCAGTAACATTTTTATCAGTCAAATTAGATAACTTTGGATGTAATTTATAGGCTTGTATTACTAACTCCAGATTCTCTGTTGAAATAGCAGATAGCAATAGATTCATGAAACCCAGTTTTTTATTACTTATATCAATGGCAAGTTCTTTAACTGCAATTTTTCTTGCATGATCCAGGGCTTGATTGAGAAATTCCTCATCATTAATTCCTAAAACCATCTGATCTTGAATGATTCTCATAAATTCAAAAACATCGCCCCTATCACCTTGAAACGCGCTGTTCATTGCACAGGCAACTTGATTAACTATTGAGCTGATATGGGATTTTAATTTTGTGAGTGTCGGAACTGAAGGTAGGGAAAGACCAGGGAAATCTCCTACTACATCCCAAAACATAAATTTGGCAACTACAGGCTCATTCATCTCTTTAGGTAATTCAAAACAAATATGTTCGCTATCATCAACTCTTCTTACGAGGCTTATGGGTAGAGAAAATGTTAAAGCAAGAGCATATTCATTTATAATTTTTTAAAACATTTTTTGGACATAATTCTTATCTTTACATAGCTCTTTCAAATTATTTATTGCAGGGCGCTTACCAATAACCTGCGGACTTAGGCTGGCTTTTCGATTATAAATCATAATAGATTCTTCTTCGCAAAGACTCACAAAATCCTTCGTCAAAAGACCATTTATGGTATAGGAGGTTTCCCCTTTATTTATGTCAATTGGTACAATTTCAAAGCGTTGTGTTTTTATCCCTAAATTAGATATTTCATCGAGCAGGTATTTTTCCGCTTTAATTCTTGAGTTCCAAGTTGTCTCGGTGGGAATGCCTTTCTCAGCATTAGGAATAAAAAAACAAAAATTTGTATTTTTAATTTTGAATATGCGTTTTTCGCTGCCTTTATCAATCAGCTTGCAATCTGATTTTTTGAAGGTTTGACCATTTATAGTTAAGGTTATCTCTTTGTCACTATCCTTATTTAAAAACAATTTAAACCATTCAAGCATTTTATTTTCCAAGAGAACTTATTATGGTTATTAACTTAACATAATAAATTAATTTTGTACACTTTTAATCATGCCAGACTTAGCCTAGCTGGCTACTAGCCAATTGAGATCCCGGTTATCGCTATCGCGCTAACCAGGCTACATAGACGAAAGAGGAGCAAGGACTTACAAAAATCGTTGTGCACTAAAGGGATTGGGATTCGTGATTGGTTCTTCGCCGGTCATCATTTCCGCCAGCAAGCGACCTGTTATTGGCCCCAGCGTTAAGCCATGATGGGCATGGCCAAATGCTAGCCATAGATTCTTGTGACGAGGCGCTTGGCCAATGATTGGCATCATATCAGGCGTACAAGGTCTTGATCCCATCCAAGGTATTTCTTGGAGCCGCTTTGTAATTGGAAAAAGTTTGCGAGCAATTGGCTCTACCCAATTTAGCTGTACCGGTGTTTTTTTCGAATCACGTTTGGCAAACTCGGCCCCTGTAGTTAACCGGATACCTGAAGTCATAGGCACCAATAGATACCCTTTTTCAAGATCCAATATGGGATGAGTTAAGCTTGATTGTGGCTCTTTTGCATAATGCATATGGTAGCCACGTTTGACGGCTAAGGGAAAACGGTAACCCAGCTTAGAGCAAAGCACATCTGACCAGGGACCAAGTGCAATCACAGCAGAATCTCCTTTTATTTGTCCTTGCTCGGTCTTTAAGGTCCACTTATCGCTAAGAGTGAGCGCATCGCCGAAAAAAAATCGGCCACCGATATGTTCAAAGTGTTTTGCATAAGAGGCTACTAATCCACCTGGATCACTAAGCGATTGAGATTCCGTATATCGTAGAGCACCTAAGAGCGATTGTTGCAAATCAGGTTCAATGCGACAAAGATCATTTGCATCCAAAGCTTCAAATTTAATGTCGTACTCAGCCTGACACTTCTTAGCGAATTCTATCTCTTGGTCTTGAATTTTTGCAGTTCTGAAAATTTTGAGCCAGCCTTCTTTCCTAAAAAAATGCATACCACCCGCAGCCTCTGCTAATAGATGATGTTCGCTTAAACTGTGCTGAATCAAAGTAGAATAAGAACGGGCGATTTCTGCATGGCGCACGGGTTTGGAGTTAAGCCAATACTTCCATAGAAAAGGTGCGATTTTCGGTATAGACCTAAGATGATATCGTGCTTCAGGGGAACGGTTCAGCGCATATTTAACTAAGGAGGAAAAATCCCTTGGAAATGCATAGGGGTAAACTCCTTCACGTTGAATCAATCCCGCATTGCCAAATGAAGTTTCAGATGCGGGAGACTTCAAATCGACCAAGGCCACCGACCGCCCCCGCATTTGCAAATGAAGGGCAACTGATACGCCAATAATTCCACCGCCAAGTACTATGACATCGTATTTCATAGAAAAATGCTCTCCTTAGCATAAAAGAAGATCCAGCACTCAGCCTAAGTGATGTTCAACAGCCTCTAGGCTGCAAACGGATCCCGCAAAATTATTGTTGAATCTCTTTCAGGACCGGTAGATAACATATCAACTGGTATACCCAGCAAAGTTTCAATCCGTTTTACATAGGCAAGAGCATTTGCGGGTAGTAGCTTCAGATCAGTTACATCAGCAGTGGACTCTGACCAACCAGGTAATTCTTCATAAACTGGCTCTAATCCTTCAAAGTCCTCTGCGGCCTGAGGAGGCCGTGTTAGCAAATTGCCATTCTCATCACGATAAGACACCGCAATTTTTATTGTCTCTAAGCCATCTAAAACATCAAGCTTGGTCATGCACAAGCCTGTTATACTATTGAGTTCAATCGAACGACGTAAGAGGGCTACGTCAAACCATCCACAACGGCGAGGACGACCAGTAACCGCACCAAATTCATTCCCGCGACTGGCAAGTGTCTTTCCTGTTTCATCCTGAAGCTCGGTTGGGAACGGCCCGCCGCCTACTCGTGTTGTGTAGGCTTTAGTAATCCCGAGAACATAATCCAGATAACGCGGTCCAAAGCCTGCACCATTAACCACAGAACCAACACAGGTATTCGAAGATGTTACAAAAGGATAAGTGCCATGATCGATATCAAGATAAACCCCTTGCGCCCCTTCAAATAAAATTGAATCGCCATTTGTTCTATGTTCATGCAAAGAGGTCACCACATCACAGATCATTTCGCGCAACATTTCAGCCCAAACTTGCGCTTCTTCTAACAAAGGTTGCAGTTCAATTTCTGGCTGATTGTAGTAATTTTTTAAGACAAAATTATGGTAGTGCAATAATTCGGTCAATTTAGTTTTAAATCGCTCTGGATGTAAAAGATCACCCACTTTTAACGCTCTTCGGGCTACTTTATCTTCATAGGCAGGGCCAATACCGCGACCAGTGGTACCAATCGTAACTGAGCCTTTATGGCTTTCTCGTGCTTTATCCAAAGCAATATGACAGGGTAAGATTAAAGGGCAAGCCTGGCTAATGTGAAGACGAGATCGGACGCTTACACCTTTATTCTCGAGCTCTTTGATTTCATCAAGTAGAGCTTGTGGGGATAAAACAACGCCATTGCCTATATAGCATTGCACATGCGGACGTAGCATCCCTGAGGGAATTAAGCGTAAAACAGTTTTCTCACCCTTTATTTTCAAAGTATGGCCCGCATTGTGCCCACCCTGATAGCGAACTACAGCCTGTGCATCAAGCATTAAGAGATCGACAATTTTACCCTTGCCTTCATCACCCCATTGCGTACCTATTACTACAACATTTTTACCCATAATCGACTCTTTATTCTGCAAATTGATGAACAATGGCAAGAAGAGTAATCCCCCTCACCAGCATGCTGAAAAAACTAGTTACGCGCATTATTTTTTCATCCTGTTCAATAACCTTGCCTAACGCCTCTCCAATAAAAAAGGGTTAAGCGTACTTAACCCGATTTCAGCAAAATCCGCAATTATAATCAGTTTTTACCAGCAGCGCTACCAGTATTCAATGACTGTTTAAAAAAATCAAAAAACGCGGAACTTTGATCAAGTACTAATAGATCTTGTCTATTAGTAAAGCTATTTTCATAAGCTTTTAAACTGCGATAGAAAGCAAAAAATTCCTTATTTTGACCAAAAGCGCTGGCATAAATTTTAGCAGCCTCTGCCTGACCATGCGCTCTTAACATTTGTCCTTCACTTAAAGCCTTAGCAAGTAGCACAGTAACCTGGGCATCAGATGCTGCTTGAATAGCTTCTGCTGCAGCATTACCATCTGCACGGTGGCGATTTGCAATTTTCTGCATATCTGCCCGCATGCGTTGATAAACAGCATTGCTAGTATTTTCTGGTAGTTCTATCCCTTTAATCCGAACATCAACTACAGAAATTCCCAATTCCGCTGCCCTCTGTTGAGCCTTATCACGTAAATTATCCATCACATCGTCACGACCACCAGAGACAACTTCTGCAATAGTACGCTTACCAAACTCAGCACGAAGGGAGGTATTTAACTGCTGCTCCAGCAAGGTTTCAGCCTTAAGTTCATTTCCGCCTGTTGATTTGAAATAGCGCGCCAAATCATCAATTCGCCATTTCACGTAATAATCAACGATTACGTCCTTTTTTTCCTTGGTTACAATTCGTGATGATTTAATATCCATAGTTAGGATACGAGTATCAAACACGCGTACATTCTCGATAAAAGGTGTTTTTACATGTAAACCCGGTGCTAGGACTAAGGTTTTACCTTCTTTATCATTCACCAAGCGGCCAAGCCGAAGCAAAATCCCGCTGTGGCCTTGAGTGATAGTGTACACACTAGCGAATAACACCATGAGAATGATGAAAGCTATTATGGCTAAGGTTGCTTTTGTTGCATTCATTTACTAATTCCTCCCTGCGCCACTACTATAAGTTCGTCTACTAATATCACGAGTAATCACTGCTAAACTTTCATCGTCACCTGCCGATGCAGACTTGTTGTTAGCAGCGCCTAATGCAGCTACTTTGGGTAGCAAATCAGGTGTGGACATTAATTTATCCAAAGGTAGATACAAGAGATTAGACGCTTTACTATCCACAATTATCTTAGAACTCTTGGACAAAACTTGTTGCATGGTGTCCAAATACATCCTCTTGGAAGTCACTGCAGGCGCTAAGACATATTGTGGTAAAAGAGCCAGAAATTCAGCTATCTCACCTTTAGCTCGCAAAACTACCTGTTGAGCATAAGCCTGTGCTTCCTCGTTGATCCGCTTTGCATTACCTTCTGCGATGGGAACAACACGAGCTTGATAAGCAAAAGCTTGTTCTTTAAAACGCTTTTCATCTTCCTGAGCTTTGATGGCATCATCGAAGGCATCTTGAACATTTTCAGGCGCACGAGCCGGCTGTGGCGATACGTTGACAATCACAATTCCTGTTTTGTATTTTTCAAGAATTTTAGTCAAAGATTCCTCTACATTCGTACCCCAAGCTTCTCGACCCTCAGTAATTATTTGATCAAGCGTCGTTGTTCCAACAACTTGTCGTAAGGCACTAGAAGTAGCCTGCTGTAAACTTTCCTGCGGGTCAGCTACGTTAAATAAATAGGCTTGCAGATCATTTATACGATACTGTACTGCTAGAGAAACTGAGACAAGATTCTCATCTTTGGTCAACATTTGAGCTGAGTAAGAATAATCAGAAACCCGCTCAACATTCTTTACAATTTTTGAAGAGATAAGCCGTGGAATCCAGTGCGGCCCCGGCCCTACAGTGCCTACATATCTGCCAAAACGGAGAATGGCAGCCTGCTCTCCTTCATCAACAATAAATATTCCGGATAAAGCCCATAAAATAAACAGAAAAAAAACAGCCAAAAGAGCTAGTAAACTGCTGCTCTTTTGCGATGCAGTTGGTGTTTCTCCGTTAGATTGACCATTCGATTTGCCATCTGATTTCTTAGGCCCACCGAAAAAAGCTTTCTTCAATTTATCTTGAAAGCGCTTTAATGCTTCATCCAAATCTGGTGGCTGATTTTTTCCACTCCATGGATCTTTGCCCTTATCTGGCTCATTCCAACCCATCAGTCTCCCTCGCTTAAAACAGAAAAATAGAATTCTATGGGGTCTGCTCCCTTTAAGCAAGTAAATGAGAGGCTTATAGACTGCGGAACTGAAAAAACTAAATAAATACCTCTTTGAATCTGCATCATAGAGCTTGATCATGTTTAAAATAAATCAGATCCCAGACACCATGACCCAGTCGTTGACCTCGTTGTTCAAATTTAGTTAGGGGTCGAGTTTCCGGACGCGCTGAAAATCCGCCGCTCGGTTCTGCATTAATCAAATCAGATTCTGTATCCAAAACTACTTTAATGTGCTCGGCATACTCTTGCCAATCTGTTGCGCAATGAATAAATCCTCCCGGTCTTATCTTTTGCGCAATTAATTTAACGAATTCCTTTTGAAGTAAACGGCGTTTATGATGACGTTTTTTAGGCCAAGGATCAGGAAAGAAAATTTGCACACCAGCTAGAGAATTATTAGCTAATAGTTGCCTAAAGACGCTAACTGCATCTCCATTTACTATTCGAACATTTTCAACAGCATTGTCACGCAAATCAGCAACTAAGCCACCAATGCCTGCGCGATGTACTTCAATTCCAATAAAATTAACTTCCGGCTGCTGTTGCGCCATGATTAACAAGGATTTTCCCATTCCAAAACCGATTTCTATAACTGTATCTGCTTCTCTGCCAAAAATTGCCTTTGAATCCCAGACCTCATCCATTTCTAGCTCATAGTCCTTAGAATATTCCAAGCCTTGTTGCTGACGATTAGATATCCTTCCTGCACGTATGACAAAACTTTTAATTGTTCTTTGCATTAGATTGACTCAGATTTATTTGTGGGCAGATTATACTCATTTATCGATGATTCTGCACCCTAGAGCTTTTAAAGGATTATTTTTATAAACCAATACTTGAAATTACTTGTATAAATGTCCATTTTTTGCTATAAAACCGCACTTGTATTTACACTCGGCTGAATAACGACTGGAAATTCGTTGCTGCTTAAGCAAAAATTGAATATTCTTGATTTTATATTAGCCAAATTATTGAGTACTTTGGAGTTAGACCATGTCAAGAGTATGTCAGGTTACCGGCAAGAGACCCATTACAGGCAACAATGTGTCACACGCTAACAATAAAACAAAAAGACGCTTTCTACCTAACCTAAGAAAACATCGTTTTTGGGTTGAAGAAGAAAATCGATTCGTAAGCCTCAAGGTAAGTAGCAAGGGTATGCGGATCATTGATAAATTAGGAATTAAAGTAGTTCTAGATAAAATCAGAGCTAATGGCGAAAAAGTTTAGTTGAAGGGGAAAAACGATGGCAGCTGTTACTATTAATATTAAGTTGGAATCTACGGCAGGTACTGGTCATTTCTATACTACTAAAAAGAATCCACGAACTACTACTGAAAAAGTAGAACTGAAAAAATACGATCCAGTAGTGCGTAAGCATGTGGTTTATAAAGAGAAAAAAATTAAGTAATTAAAGAATGCTTTCCTAAACGTCTGCAGACTCTCAAATGAATGGTGATTTGCCAGTTACAGGAGATCTGCAGAGGTCTGGAATAATGCTTTATCTACTAGCAAAGAGCTCTTTAATTTATACTAAGAATTAACTATTTCGCCATTCAAAGAACATTTCGTAAAGATCATTTTTTTACCAATTATCAAAATCAATCCCCCTTCAAGCTAATTTATGAGCATTTTGCTATGAAAATCACCCAAAATCCTACTGGATAATCCCCCCGAATCAGTTAAACTTAAGAAAAGGAAAGGCACACAAAGAGGATTTGCATGAAACCATCGTTGCAACTCAATATAAGTCAACAGCTCACTCTTACCCCACAATTGCAACAAGCAATTCGCTTATTGCAACTATCTACTATCGATTTACAACAAGAAATTCAACAAATTGTCGAATCCAATCCTATGCTTGAAGTATCACCGAATGAGGAAAAGGTTGAAGCTAGCCCTGACAAACAAAATCATGATGAGTTCACGGATTTCCAATGGTCTCAACTCTATAGTAGTCCCAAAAAATCGAATTTTGACGATATAGATTTCAATTATGAAAACTTGCATTGCACCACAACAAACTTACAAGATCACCTACGTTGGCAGCTCGATTTAACGCCAATGAGCGATATAGACAGAGTTATCGCCACAGCGATTATTGATGCTGTAGATGATGATGGTTTTCTCACTTCATCGCTTTCTGAATTGCATACAAGCCTTAATAGTGAAGAGCATCCTCTTGACTTGGAAGAAATTGAAGCCGTGCGTCATCGATTGCAACATTTCGACCCAGTGGGTTGTGCCGCTTATAATTTAGCTGAAATTCTACTTATTCAATTAGAGCAACTACCTGCTACAAATGAGGATGTTGAGTTAGCTAAGCGGATTATACGTAATGATATCGAGTTACTGGGTCAGCATAACTATCGGCAATTAATGAAAAATCATCATGTTAATGAATCCCATTTAGATAAGGCTTTGCAAATTATCCAAAGTTTAAATCCAAAGCCAGGAACTCTTATCCAACAAGAAGTAACTGAATATATTATTCCTGATATCACCGTAAAAAAAGTTGATAACGTCTGGCAAGCAAATTTAAACCCACATACCTTGCCACGCCTTAGTATTAACAGTCATTATGCTTCTCTGATACAACGTGCAGACAATAGTGCTGACAATCAATTTCTAAAAAATAATTTACAGGAAGCACGCTGGTTTTTAAAATCTATACAAAGTCGTCAAGAAACCCTATTGAAAGTGGCGCGCTGTATAGTTGACTATCAACAAGATTTTCTAGAACATGGTGATGAAGCGATGAAACCACTCATCTTGAATAACGTGGCTCTTGCTCTCGATATGCATGAATCAACAATTTCACGTGTCACGACTCAAAAATTTATGCATACTCCTAGAGGCGTCTTTGAGTTAAAATACTTTTTCTCAAGCCATGTAGCCACTGCTAATGGTGGAGAATGCTCATCAACAGCTATTCGAGCAGTAATCAAGAAATTAATTGCCGCAGAAAATCGAAGAAAACCATTGAGTGATAGTAAAATCGCTCTTTTAATTGCTGAGCAAGGTATCCAAGTCGCTCGGCGAACGGTAGCTAAATACCGTGAAGCAATGAGTATTGCCCCATCGAATGAGCGAAAAACTATTTCGTCTTAGATTTTAATTGGAAGGAGAAGATTATGCAGATCCACTTCACTGGACATAACGTCGAGGTTACCCCTGCGATAAGAACGTATACAGAAGATAAATTTAACAAACTTGAAAGACATTTTGACAAAATTACTTCAATTCATGTGATCTTTGATATTCAAAAATTAAGTCAAATTGCTGAGGCTAATATTAAGGTTGTCAAAGGCGAAGTGCATGCTCGCTCTTCCTCTGAAGATATGTATGCATCTATTGATGATTTAGTAGATAAATTAGACAGACAACTTATAAAACTTAAAGAAAAAATTAAAAACCATCATCGCGAGTAAACACTTCTATTCGTATTTGAAGCTAAATCGATTAACGATGAATAATAATTAATAAGAACAAATAAAATTCAGTTTTTCCCCATCTCCTAGGGTTGAAGCGATTTAACGCTGCTAAACGCATCGATTTAAACATGCTTTAAGGCACTGTAACGCCGCTTTAGCCCGAACGAATTAGTCCGGTTTAACTGTCAACGGGTCGGTTTATATATAGTTAAAAATTGGTTTCTTATTATGCAACTTAGACATCTTATAAAATTAAATACGGTTTACATTGATTCTGTTTCACAGAGCAAAACAGCGGTACTTCTTAAAATTTCTCAACTGCTAAGCCAGCAACAGCCTGATCTTGATTTTCAAGAACTTTTCGATGCCTACTGGAAAAGAGAATCTATGGGATCTACTGCTATAGGGCAGGGAATAACAATTCCCCATATTCGTAATGCACATCTTGTAAAGCCACTAGCTTGTGTGATTAAACTGTTAAATCCTGTTGATTTTGGTGCTGAGGATAAACAACCAGCCGACTTAGTTATTGGTATAATTGTGCCGCAAACACAAGTTGATCAACATTTAAAAATACTTGCTACAGTGATAAAGCGTTTTAGTCTTCCCACCTTTCGTGATGCTTGTCGCCGGGTTGCTGACAAGGAATCGCTTTATAATTTGTTGATTAAAGAAGAGGCTACACAGGAGGAAATGGTCTAAATAATAACAAGGAGTTTATCTTTTTAAACAAGAAGTTAACCGCAAATAATTTTTTATTACTTTGTTAGTACTTTTGTTATTTTGATGTAGCTTTATTATTTTGATTTAGATATCATAAATTTCCTAACAAAAGCGCAAAAAGGAATTAATGCATGAAAAAAACATTACTATTAGGTTTAACTGGTGTCGCGTCGCTTATCTCTGCAGCTAGTTATGCAGGTACTATGGGTCCAATAGAAACTTTCCATAGAGGCGGTTGGATCATTGGTGGCGACATAGGTTATGGTTATTTGAGTACACAGGAAGAAGATATATTGGCTCCTGTTCCTCTTACATTCCCAGCCCTAACTGAAGTACAAGATCAGCATCATAAAATAGGTGATCTAGTAGGCGGCGGTTATGTAGGACGTGACTTTGAAGTTTCGAATTCTCTTTTATTAGGATTGGAACTAGGATACAAATACCTAGGGCAATCAAAATATAAAGGTCACACAATTGATAATCTTTCTTTTAATTTCATAAGAACAGATATACAAGTTTATCAACACGCTGTTGATGCTTTATTGACAGCTAAATATTATGTCTGGCAAGGTTTAAATTTATATGCTAAGGCTGGAGCTGCTTACGTTCGTTCAAAAACTACTCAGGCCTCTAACTTTAATATTGGTAGTATAGCCGGTGGTTTATTCACTGAAGATACAATTTGGCGTATAAAACCAGAATTTGATCTTGGATTTGGCTATACCTTTGGAAATAACCTTGGAGTTAATTTCACTTACACTCATATTGGCGGAGTTGATACTAACGTTACTGGTCTCTTCAGATTCTATAACAATGGACCAGATAGAACACCTGCGGTATTTCAATACAATGGTTTAACGGCTGGACTTAGTTACACCTTTGGTTAGTAGTTTTTGCTCTCAGGTTTTTACCCACTTTAAACCTTGAGAATTTCCTGGCGCTTCATCATGATTTATTAATGCATGAAGCGCATCTTGGATTTTAATTATTAAAATCATTTTTTAAAAGTACTATTATATCCAAGCTTTGAGCTCTGGATCTTGCATATTTACGCAAAATCACAGTAGCGAAAGGCAGTTTAGGTTCGTTCTTTTTTGGTCAAACTCTCTCGAACTGCATATTTTGTCTAGAAGCAAAAGATTGTAGAAAATTGCAACACATGCTAAATTGCAGATGCTATGATAAAAACTAAAATCAAAATTATTAATAAATTAGGTTTGCATGCTCGAGCATCTGCGAAATTCGTTTCTACTTGTTCGAAATTTCAAAGCTCAATTACCGTTGTCAAAGACAAACAAACTGTAAATGGCAAAAGCATTATGGGGGTAATGATGCTCGCAGCTAATAAAGGCAGCGAATTAACTTTGGAAATCGAAGGTCCTGACGAGAATGAAATGGATAAAGCTGTTTCGGACTTGATCAACAACCTCTTTGGCGAAGCTGAGTAATTTCTACTTACGTTTCCTTATCTGTCGCAGAGTATATAGCGTTTGCAGAAGCCCTGATAATGCATAGAGTACAAAGCCTGTAAGCAAAACCACGGATGGATTTGCAGCAATTGCAACAAAGAGAATTACCATCAACAATAAATAAAGGAAAGGAACCTTTCCCTTGAAATCAATTTCTTTAAAACTGTAATAACGGATATTGCTAACCATTAACACGGCTACACAAATGGCAATAATCGCTGCAATGATGGTAATTGCAAAATTTCTCAGTTCATTCTGATAGCAGAACCAGACAAAAGAAGACACAATCGCAGCGCCTGGTGGACAAGCAAGTCCTTGAAAATAACGCTTGTCCTCGGTTTCAATCTTGGTATTAAAGCGAGCAAGCCGTAACGCTACCGCAGCTGTGTACATAAAAGAAATTAACCAGCCAATTTTGCCCAAATATTGAAGGCTCCAGCTATAAAGTAACAAGGATGGGGCAACGCCGAAAGTAACCATATCTGATAAACTATCATATTGACCGCCGAAAGCGGTTTGCGTATTGGTGAGGCGCGCTATTCGCCCGTCTAATCCATCAGCAATCATACCAATAAAGATAGCGATAGCCGCCACTTCATATTGAGCTTTCATTGAGGCTACAACAGAATAGAAAGCAGCAAACAAACTGGCTGTTGTAAACAGGTTCGGTAGTAAATAAATGCCAGAATGGCTCTCTTTTTGATTCACAGCTTTTATCCGTCTAATAGGAAAACCTCGTTATGCTAACATAATAGGCACCTCACCCGCCATCACTTCATAATCTTTGCACTATGATGCTATAATAGTCATACTGTTTTTAATATAAATTCCTACATGACTGACCCCAAAAGCAAAAAAATTGTGATTGAAGGTGTTACTCCACAAGGCAAGCCTTTTCGGCCTAGCGACTGGGCTGAGCGCATGAGCGGCACAATGGCGAGTTTTAAAAACAGACGAATTCATTATTCTCCTCTATTACAACCCTCTGTTAATACTGAGGGTTACAAATGTGTATTGCTGGATCCAAAACTGAAAGAATCAAGCCCACAGGTTTATCAGTCAATCTTGGACTTTGCTAAGGCGAATAATCTGAAGATTTGTGGTGAAGAGGATTAACTAGTTATTGACCCGTCTTATATGAAGTCGCAGATATTAGATATTCAATCGCGGAATTTAGTCCAGATGCGGTATTTCGATAATTCATCGCTAAGATACCAGCACAAAGAAAAACAAAGCCCTTTGTACCATGTTGCTCTCCCGGCTCAGAGGCATGAATTAGCAAAACACAACCACGAATAAACCAAATTATACCCACTGTCTGGAGCAGCAATCCCATAGAGTTATAAATGTTATAGGGGTTATAACTGGTATATTTCAAAATATTGTCTGTTCCAAACGTGCTTCTAGATAAAGCAGCTACTACGGTTGGTAAATACAGCAAAGCTGCACCACCTAAAAAAAAGGCAAATGCGGCAAAGGGTTTTTCTTGGGAACGACCTTTCGATTCTGCCAATTTTCTCATTTTAAAGAGAGCTGTGATAAAAAAAACAATACCAAGCACATAGGCAAGATATCCGAGAAGATGTTGTACGGAAAACAATGAACCGCTGAGGTTTCCGAGCATGGTAACTAGGTCAGTAGTAGTACTCATAGCCTAATTATATAACCAATTATATGCTTGCACTTGCAATGCATAATTTTTCCCCTATTATAAGTGCCTTTCCTAAATACCCAGTACTAATATGCAACTTATTACCTTTCCTATTACTTTAGTTGAAGCTTATATGCTTTCCTCTTATGTAAAGCACTTTATTTTCAGTGTGGACGAATCCACAGCCTTTAAATATCTTCCTGGACAGTTTATTACTGTTCATTTTGAGCGTGATGGTAAAATTCTCAAGCGTAGTTATAGTATCGCTAATGTCCCCTCACAAAACAATCGTATCGAGTTTGCTGCGGGCTTTGTTGAGGGTGGCCCTGGTTCTGATCTCTTATTTAACTTAAAAGTTGGAGAAACAATCAATGTTAATGGTCCTTTTGGCCGCCTAATCCTGAAGGATGAAGTACCGAAACGATATATCCTTGTTGCAACTAGCACTGGTGTCACGCCCTATCGCTCCATGTTGGAAGAATTAACGCAGCGTCTTCAAGCTAATCCTGAATTAAGCATAATCATCTTACAAGGCGTTCAAAAGCGCAAAGAGATTCTCTATGGCGATGAATTTAAACGCTTTGCAGCTCAATACCCGCAAGTCAAATTTCGGGCTCAGCTTAGCCGGGAAACGGAAGAAGCTCTTGAAGAAGGCGAACATTGTGGTTATGTGCAGAATGCTTTTCCCGAACTTGCACTCAACCCACAGGAAGATATTGTTTATTTATGTGGAAATCCGGGTATGATCGACGAAGCATTTAGTTATTTGAAAGAACAAGGCTTTGCCATGCAGCAAATTATTCGCGAAAAATATATTTCAGCGCCAACGAAATAAACTAAAAATGTAATTTATGAGGAGATTTAACACCATGTATTATGACGAATTATCAGCAACGATGGAAATCCTATTACAAGAAGGCAAAGGTATTTTAGCTGCTGACGAAAGTAGCGGCACAATCGGAAAACGTTTCGCCTCGATTAATGTTGACAACTCTGAAATCAACCGTCGGGATTATCGCGTTTTACTGGCAACAACACCTGATTTAGAAAATTACATCAATGGCGTTATTTTATTTGAAGAAACCTTTGAGCAAAAAGATGAACAGGGTACACCTGTGGCTGAATTGTTCGCTAATAAAGGTATTGTTCCAGGCATTAAAGTAGATAAAGGTCTGGTTGATTTGCCTAATACTGAGAATGAAAAAGTGACTCAAGGCTTAGACGGCTTGACAGAGCGTTTAGAACATTTCAAAAAATTGGGCGCAAGGTTTGCAAAATGGCGAAATGTTTATAGTATTTCGGAATATACGCCAAGCTTAACGGCAATCAAAGCTGGAGCAGAAATGCTTGCTCGTTATGCTGCAACCTGTCAATCACTAGGCATCGTACCTATTGTTGAACCAGAAGTATTAATTGATGGAGATCACTCTATTGAGCACTGCGCTGAGGCTTGTGAAATGGTGCTTCATGAATTATTTCATGCTTTATTTATACACCAGGTTGAATTAGAACATATTGTCCTTAAACCAAGCATGATAACCTGCGGCAGAAGCACAACGCCCTTTAGTTGTCCTGAAGAAGTTGCAGACTACACCATCAGCGTATTCCGCAACAATGTGCCAGCATCAGTTCCCACAATCAATTTCCTTTCTGGTGGCCAAACACCTATTGAAGCCACAGCGAACTTGAATGCGATTAATAACACAGGTTACCAACCTTGGAATCTCAGTTTTTCCTATGGTCGAGCATTGCAGGAAGATTGCTTAAAAGCTTGGGGTGGCAAGGCTGAAAATATTAAAGCGGCACAAGATGCTTTACTTAAAAGAGCTCAATTGAATAGTTCTGCGTGTTTAGGTGATTATCAAAACGAGACGGAATAGGTTGTAATAAAATAGATGAAACCTTGATTACGCAGCGCAGCGTAATCAAGGTTTCATCTGCTTTAAAAATTCAACCGCACGAGTTCTCACAGACTAGTCAAGACCGTAACCTGGTTAGTGCGTTAGAGATAACAGGTTGTAGAAGTCCCGGTTATCGCTATCGCGCTAACCAGGCTACATTTTTTTATTAAGTTGGCGTCAAATCTCTCAGAACGGTCAGATTTGAGCTCAGGTTGAGAGAAAAGCTCCAGAAAAAAGCGCAGCATACATTAGTATGTGAGCATTTTTTCTTAAGCTTTTCTCTCAAGATGAGCCAAATATGCACATTCTCTCACCGAGCTTGCATGCGTAAGGCCCCGTCTAATCTGATTACTTCCCCATTAATCATCGTATTTTGAATAATATGCAAAACCAAGTCAGCAAACTCCTCTGGCTTGCCAAGGCGTTTAGGAAAAGTAACAGTCGCTGCTAAATTATCTTGTACTTCTTGCGGCATATTCAAAAGCATGGGTGTTGCAAATAAACCAGGAGCAATGGTATTTACGCGAATCGCATGTTGAGCTAATTCACGTGCTGCAGGCAAAGTCATCGCTACCACTCCCCCTTTAGAAGCACTATAGGCCGCCTGCCCGATTTGCCCTTCGAAGGCTGCAACTGAAGCTGTATTAATTATCAGACCCCTTTCCTCGGAATTAGGCTCAAGTTCAAGCCTTGCCATTGCGGTTGCAACGACCCGCATGACATTAAAGGTTCCTATCAAATTAATATCGATGACTTGCTTGAACGCTGCTAAAGGCATAGCCCCTTCCTTGCCAACAATACGCTGGCCTGGAGCAATTCCTGCACAGTTAATGCAAATGCGCGGAACGCCGACCTGGTTAATCGTTTGCTCTAAGGCTTGTTCAATTTCTTCAGCCGAGCTGACATCACAAGCCACAGCCAGAGCAAATTCTGGTGAAATGTTTGATTCAATTTGCTTATCCCAAACAACCACTTGGAGACCTAAGTCACTTAATTTTTGGGCACAAGCCTTACCCATTCCAGAAGACCCACCCGTAATCACAGCAATTTGATTGTCTAAATTCATTCCCAACTCCGTTTCTATTTTAAATAGACCTTGCTTAAGGTTCTAAACTCCGGCGTGCCAGCTTGTCCTATCCACTCAAAAAACACCATTTCTGAGGTTAATAAATGAACCCCCTCTTGCTTCATTCGTTTAAGAGCGAATTTATAATCAAGCTCTGAGCGACTAGAAACGGCATCCACAACGACAAAAACTTCATAGCCGGCTTGCTGCAACTCCAAAGCGCTTTGTAATACGCAAACATGGGTTTCAATGCCGATTAAAACCAATTGTTTTTTATTAAGCTGTTGAAGTTTTTGTTTAAAGGCTTCTGCACGAAAACAAGAAAAATCCACTTTTTCAACGATTTCTTCCTGAGCAATAAGACTTCTTAGCGGCTCAACTGTTAAGCCTAAGCCTTGTGGATATTGTTCGCTGGTGAGAATTGGGACGGATAAGTCTTTAGCTAGACGCATCAGCCACTTGCAGCGAGCAAGAACGGCTGTGGTATTTTGTACTAGAGGCATTAATTTTTCTTGAACATCAATGAGTAACAAACAGGATTTATCCCTTTGAAGCAGCATTCCCTTCCCTCCAAATTAAAAAAACAATCTCAACCTAAAGTGGTGAAACTGTCAAGGGGAGATTGGCCTAATGTTATTTTTAAAGTACGGGAAGGTCTGCTCCCCTGGCCCGAAAATGGGGGTGAACGGGTACGAAATCTCGGGCCAGGGGTGCGGACCTATGCGTTATAGTTATATAAGCCTAGATGCTCGCTGTCGAAATATTAGTGTCAATCACCCCCTCCCTTGACACAATAAATAAATCCATACTACAATGCGCTAATGTTACATTACACTAATACACTATCATGAAAATACAACAGCATTCCAAAGTCCAATCAACCCATCAACTAATGCAGGCTATTAGTCTGCTTAAAAATAAAAAAGAAGCCTTAGCCTTCTTTAATGATTTATGCACGCCGGCAGAGCTTGAAGCCATGGCTGATCGTTGGGAAGTTGTTCCCCTTCTTCGTCAAGGGATTCCTTATCGGGTTATTCAAGAGCAAACAGGCGTCTCGGTGACCACTATCACTCGTGTTGCGCGTTGCCTAAGTTTGGGTAGCGGCGGCTATACCTTAATCGCAGATCGATTGGAGCAATCGTGAATACACGTTTACGTTTGGCCTTACAGAAAAAAGGCCGTATGGCAGAAGAATCCATCAGTTTATTGGAACGTTGTGGTTTAAAATTTCGCGTCAGAGACAATGCCCTGCTTACTCATGTCGATAATTTTCCCATTGATTTACTCTTTGTCCGTGATGATGATATTACGACCCTCATTTTTGATGGCCTTTGCGATGGCGGCATCGTTGGTGAAAATGTCTTATTGGAAGCTGAGCTTGCAAGAAAGGCTAAACTCTACAAAACCATTTTAAAGTTGGGTAGCTGTTGTTGTCGTTTATCCATTGCAGTCCCGGCTACTTTTGATTACCGAGGCCCCGGTTCTTTAGATGGCAAACGAATTGCTACCAGCTATCCCCTCTTACTTAAGCAATACCTCGAAACACAGAAAATCTGCGCGGAAACCTTGGTTTTATCTGGCTCTGTCGAAGTTGCACCGCGTATGGCTATGGCTGATGCCATTTGTGATCTAGTTTCAAGCGGCCAAACACTTGAAGAAAATAAACTCATTGAAGTGGAAACTGTCCTCACCAGTCAAGCCATGTTTATTCAAACCAACAAGGCCTCTGATGCCGTGAAAGACGATTTATTTACCCTATTAAGACGACGTATCCAAGCGGTTCAACAAGCGATGGAGCGAAAATATATTCTCTTTCATGCGCCCCGAGATGCACTCGAACGAATTTGTGAGCGCTTACCAGGCGCTGAATCACCGACGATTCTGCCCCTGCCCGGCAATCCAGATAAGGTTGCTGTCCATGTCGTTTCCAGTGAAGGAGTGTTCTGGAATACCTTAGAAACCATTCAATCCTTAGGTGCCTCTTCCATTTTGGTACTGCCGATTGAAAAAATGCTGGAGTAAATTCAAATGTTAACCCCTATCAATTGGCAAACCTTATCCCTTGTAGAAAAAAAGGAAACGCTAAGCAGACCAAAGCAAGCTCATTCCTTTAAAAATCAGGTAGAAGCCATTATTCATGCAGTAAAAACGCGTGGCGATAAAGCCTTGTTTGCCTTTAGCCGAGAATTTGATCGGGTGGATTTGCAGGACTTAAGAGTGCCTATTGATACCATAAATTCCGCAGAAATTAGTTCAAAAGCA
This sequence comes from Tatlockia sp., assembly GCA_013697645.1. Lineage (GTDB taxonomy): Bacteria > Pseudomonadota > Gammaproteobacteria > Legionellales > Legionellaceae > Tatlockia. Next base: position 40,904 of record JACCWL010000005.1, read on the forward strand.
ATGAATGCTTTATTGCAAGCTATAGAAACTCTCAGAATCTACAACCAGGCGATCATGCCTCTTGCCAAAGAAATTGAAACAGCTAAAGGCATCAAAATTGAGCGAATTTATCGACCAATCAACCGGGTGGGGCTGTATGTTCCCGGCGGTAACAACACACCCTTGATTTCATCAGTGTTAATGCAAGCAATCCCCGCTCTTGTTGCTGTCTCTTGATCACATCTTAATCATCCCTGCAGCCAGAGCGAGATAACACCCCTCAACTCGCTCAGTTAATCTCCACCATCCCTCCCAAATAGTAGCCCAGGATGCTTTTCCTGTTCTTTTAGAATTACTCCATCCCCCTAGCTTGGCTATGGCTTGATAAGCCCAGGCTGCGCTTGGTGGATTCAAAGGTAAGTCTTTTTTTTCTACGGTTTTCCATAAAATTTTCCATTCTATTTCAGTTAATAACTCTTCACAGCTAATGCAGATATCATGTTCATCAGGCGTTAATAGTTCGGGCTCAAAGTACTCTTTCAATTGAAGGAGCCTGATAGCTAGAAAGGATAAGATAACGATCATTTTCTCTAAATTATCACTGTATTGCATACGTAACTTTTCAACGCCACTCCCTGATTTCCATGCTTTGTGAAAATCCTCAATCCGCCATCTCAGTTCATAATATCTTGTAACTTTTCTTAGTTCCTCAAAGGTGGATATAGATTCTGTTGTTAACAATATCCATTCTAATATTTGATCTGTTGAGGGGTTTTTCTCCCTTGCAATCACCACATTTAAGGTTATCGGATGCAGTTTGGTCGGGGCGTCTTTCCGACGTCTTGGAGGCGTGAAAGTCACCGCTTTCGCTTTTATTTCTAACTCAACTAATCGTTTTTTTCGCTGGGCTTTTTGAGCCACTTCAATAGTGTATGTACCCCGTGTTTCTCCATTACTCACCTGCGCAAATAAATTGTCCGCACTATCCTTTAGCTTTCGATCATAACTTGCCCTTACCACAAATCGCTGATTATGTGCCAACTTATATTGAATGTATTCATATATATCGGCCTCACGGTCACACACAGAGATGGTATCGTTGAGTTTACTACCTAATCGCTTTTCTAGTTCATGGCTATTCTTTTCCCATTTAAAACTTTCTTTTTCCTCATAAGGCCTTTTTGTTCTTTCCTTTTTTTTCCCAAAGGAATCCTCATCGCGACACCAACGTTCTTGACTTATTAGTCCTACTGTTTTTTCTTTTTCCGCATCCATTAGCATCGTGGAATGCACAAGATAACCTCTTTTTTTCGCTCTCTTATTACTACTCGTGAGACCTAATTCTTTACCTACACTATGCGTATACGATAAGGATGTGCTGTCTTCAATTGCTAAAAGCAAAGGGACTTCTTGGGCTAAATATCCCGTAGCGTCATACCCTCCTTTTGCTATTTGAGCAGCGCTCACTCGTGCATTCCTGATAAAACGATAGCTTCCCTCAATTGCAGCTTCGTCTCCTTCACAGCTCTTTGAGACAGAGCTATTGTAATTCCTTGATAATTGACTACTTATCTTAACCAAGCGACGCGTCAGGCGTTTATCTCCCAAGGCGCATTTTCCAAATATTGCCTCTGACCACTTTTCTGCATCTGATAGGTCTATGTTCATAACTTCTCTCAATAAAAAAAA
>JACCWL010000095.1 GCA_013697645.1 Tatlockia sp.
CCCCTGGTCCGACATTTCGTAACGTTCACCCAATGTCGGGCCAGGGGCGCGACCTACACGTTTTGAAACAAAATTTAATGTATGCTTCGCTTTATTAAAACTACTTTCTTGAGACCCTTAGAATCAATCTTGCTTCTTAAACTTTAGAAAAGCAGGTTCAGTTTGAAACGCTTTCTTCATGTAATCGCTATTGGATAAGCCACTCATAAAATTGGCACGCTCTTTCATAGACTTAGATTGAATAAAGTTAGCGACAAAGCTTGCAGCATCTTTTAGAGAATTTGAATTAACAAGTGCCGTTGCTTCAAGCCAGGCTCCGTAATAAGGTGCGTTTAAATTAAATCCAAAACCTCTACTATTGTGGTTGTATCTAAAAGAAATGGCGTCGAGATGTGTTCTTATAAGATTTTTTGATTCCGGCAAAAGCGCATCAGTACCTAATTTACCTAGCCTTCTCACGATAAATTGGTTAAATAGGTCATCAAGATCTGAGCTATTTTCATGATGTAAAAGAGAAAGAATTTCTGGAATGGAGCGCTTTTCTAGCTCTTGCGATTTCATTAATAATTCAATCATAAGTCCGACACTAGCCTGAGGATTATGACCTTGATTAGCACTTAGCATATCTAGGTTAGATAAAATATCTTCTTTTGAACTAAGATTTATATACCCTCTTTGTACGAGTTCACTATCTCGTGCTGATAATTTTTTATTTAATAAATCAGTATAAAATTTTTGTAAACTGTCTTTTTCGCTTGGATAGTCTTTTAGCCAAGAATATTTTTGATGCAAGGTAAAAGTAGAGCGTAATAACATGCTTTTTAATTCTTCGTTATCATTTTTATAGTATTCATCGATAAATTGAGGAATTAAATCGACTGTGCCTGCAAGCCCCAAATAATCGACGATGTAAATTCTTTTTTCTGCATTTAAGACAGGATCTCGAGCCAATTGCCATGCACTGCTAATTGTTTCTTTAGTAAGATTTTGTGCAGGTAAATCAACGAGCGCTATAAATTCTTCTGAGCTCATTTGATCCAAGCGTTTCGCATCAACTTTTGTTATAGACGTTGCGGATGAATAGGTGGCTTGATTTTCAGTTAGCAATAAGCTCTCCCATACCTTAGAACCATCGCCATGTCCTTTAGGAAAAAGGTTATAGACTAGGACAGGGAACGTGAAGCTATTATAAGTAGGCAACTCATAGCCAGCCGTATGGAAAACGTAGTTTACAAAAGTATCACATCTGAATACCGCACAGTGCGTAGGTTTGCCAAGGTCATCGTATCCTGTTCCAGCTACAAAAGCCGCTGTCGATGTATAGATGGGACAAAAGCCCCTTTGTAGATTTGCTTCCTTGATAATTTGACTACCCTGATCACCTCTATCAGAAATACCGAAACGAGCACCCCAGTAGACATTTTTTAATTTAAAATGTGTCAGCGGATTAATTTGAATGACGGGAAAATCGTTCATCACTTCAATAATTTGATCGGAGACTTGCGAGATATCATTTGCCGTAGTTATGCCAATATGCCCGGCCCAACCGAAGCCAGACATCGATAATTCTCTTCCTACAATTTCAGCTGGATAAATAGGGAGAGCATTTGCACTTTCTGACAGAACAGAAAGCAAGATCAAAGATCTAAGAAAGAATTTCATTTTAGGTTAATTTTTAGCAAGAAAGGAAATTAAAATAACATAATGGAATGCTAAAGAAAATAGTCATAGTGTTTTAAAAATGACACTAAAAGGTATTAATGATTGACCAATTTATCCAAAAGACTCGATGCACCAATTCGAAACCAAGAGCTATCCAACTCAAGTCCTAGTGTAAGGCGCGCCAAAGCCATGTAGCTAAAAGCTTGTTTTGGTTTTTTTATACCACCAGAAACTTTTAAACCGCATTGGACGTTATTATCCTTAATCGCTTTAAGAATCGTAAAAGCAGAAGCCAGTGTTGCTCCTTGAGCAATTTTACCTGTAGAGGTTTTTAAAAAATCACAGCCGCAGTGGATTACGTCGCTGCACAAATTATAAATAAACTCCAATGAGGGAAGGGCGCCTGTTTCTAAAATAACTTTGAAGGTTTTGCTTTGTTGTTGGCAGAGTTCATAGGCTTGTTTGCATTGTGATAGAGCAAGCTGTTTTTCGCCTGCCATATAGGCTTGATGAGGAAATACATAATCTATTTCATCAATTGGGTTGTTGGTTAAAATAGTGTCGATAGCTTTTAAAACCTCTTTTGTTGTTTGGCTACCCTCAGGAAAGTTAACGACGGTTGCTAATTTAATTCCTCCTAGGACGCTAACTTTTTGCAGATGTTCTGGCAGGACACAGACCGCCGCAACATGATGGTGATTTGCTTTTTCACAAAGCGTTTGCAGTTCTTTTTCCGACGCAGCTTCATCAAGTAAGGTCATATCAATTAAGGAGATAACCTCTTGGAATCTTGGCGAGTAGTTTTCTAAACTTTCAATAAGCTGATAGTAGGCAACTAAATAGTCTTCTTCAAGGTTCATGTTAGGGGGCTATGCTCATTATGAATTGCTTTAGTAGCTTAGTTAATTTGCCTGCTGCAAGCTCGGCCATCTTGATAACTTCGCCATGATCATGGCTGGTTGTAGCAAGTCCGGTAGCAAAGTTAGTCATTATTGAAATTACAGCAACCTTCATACCGCAATGATTGGCTACTAGAACTTCCGGCACCGTTGACATGCCAACGGCATCAGCCCCTAGTATGCGAAAAGCCCTGATTTCCGCGGCAGTTTCATAGTTAGGCCCAAGGACTGCAATATACACTCCCTGATGCAGAGGAATCTGCTCTTTTTCTGCGAGTTCTAAAAGTTTTTCACAGAGGTTTTTATCGTAGGCATTGTCTAAGGGGAAAAAACGTGGGCCAAATTCATCATCATTAGGACCAGTAAGCGGATTGCCCGGTTGCAGATTAATGTGATCTCTTATCAACATCAACTCACCCGGTCCTACATCCTCACGCAAGGAGCCTGCTGCATTGGTTGCTATGAAATATTCACAACCTAATAATCGTAAGGTGCGTACATAGGTTTTAACGGCTTCGTGATTGCTACCCTCATAATTATGTGCACGGCCTTGTAAGCAAATAATGCCTGTGCCATTCAAATAACCTAAAACTACTTTGCCGCTATGACCTTGAACAGTTAGTTTAGGGAATCCAGGTAATTCTTCATAGCTAAGAGTTACTGCGTCAAGGGTTACAGTATCATCTAATTGCTGAACAAAAGACCCTAAACCCGATCCAAGAACAATACCGATTTTAGGTTGAAAATTGGGTAAAACCTGTCGAATTTTTTCTGCAGCTAGATGCGCCGATGTCTTGCCTGATTTATTCATTTACTATCTCTTAAGTTTAAATACATGGGGTATAAGTTCATCAATGGTGTATGAATTTAGAACAGATTGATGGTTGCAAAGATGAATAACCGTAGATTTCGTTGAAAATTCAGCGATACGTTGCCGGCAAGCTCCACAAGGATGGCAGAGTGTACCTTCTCCATTCATCACAACAAGTGCTTTTATCTTTTTTTTACCTGCAGTAATCATCTGACAAATAGCGGAGGATTCTGCACAAATGGTCAAACCATAAGACCCATTTTCAACATTGACCCCAGTAAAAAGACTACCATCTTCCGTGACTAAGCAAGAGGCCACTTGATATTTAGAGTATGGGGCATAGGCATGTTTTAAATTCTTTTTAGCCGCATCTATCATGGTTGCAATTAAGTCGCTCATCAATCACCTCAAAAGTGGTCACTGCTCAGCTTAGCGGTTGGTGAAAACATTACCATCTCCACCTATTAGCAAAAGTGGCGCAAACTATACTAATTATCCTAAGTGGTTACAAGCTGTAACTGCAAAGCTGTCAGAAATTCGGGAACACTTGCAGCGATAGTCTCTATATATAAAGCCTTTCCTGTTCCAAGAGCGTGAAGGTAATCAAACCCTTTGTTTCATCCACAAAAAAAGTGGATAAGTCTGTGTGCAGAACAGAAGACATGATGCGTAACGTCTTAGTGTGTAGTTCCGTATTGAACAAATTTGAAATAAGATATCTTATTCAAGGTTTTCTCTATTGAGAGGGATAGGCAGAATGACAAAAATAGAGGGAGACAGCTCTCATGGCTCAGAATAATAAAAGGATATTGATTGTTGAAGATAATCCGATGGCGGCATTAGCTGTAAAAAGTATATTCAAACAACTGGGATGCGAGGTTGAGCATGTTGAAGATGGCGACCAGGCCATTCAGTTAGTGAAGGAAAAGCCTTATGATTTAATTTGCATGGATATTGGGTTACCAACGATATCTGGAACAGAAACCTGCAAGGCAATTCGACTTTATGAATCCCAGCATCAACTAAAGCCCATCCCTATAGTGGCCGTGACAGGCAATAATAGCCCTGATGAAATGAAAGAATATCTAGAAGCAGGTATGCAAGAGGCCATAGAAAAACCATTAACAAAAGAGATGGCTGTGCATTTTTTATCGCTTTGCAAGTAAAAGACGTTGGCCTATGAGCTATTTTTTCAAGGTGGCGGGTATGGACAGGGTAAAGGTCGAGCCTTTGTTGACTTCACTCTCAACGCTAATGGTCGCATTTAAACTATTTGCCCGAAGTTTGGCAAGGTATAAACCAGCACCCACACCCTTAAATGTCGCTCCGTATTTATTTGAACGTGACAGTTTTGTGTATTGTGCAAAAATATAGTCAAACTTATCAGATGGAATGCCTATGCCGGTATCAGAGATCTTAATGTGAAAAAGTTCTCCTTCTTTCAAAACCGAGACCGTAACTTCTCCTTCTTCTGTAAAATTAATGGCATTTGATAATAAATCATATAAAATTTCATGGAATTTTTTTCTGTCTGTTTCAATGCTATCCTCTTTTTTAGGTTTTAAAGGATGAATAATTAATTTGACATTTTTTGAGCCAATAGTGGGTCTAAGTTCTGTTTCAAGTGCTAATAACTCGAGAATAATAGAGAACACCTCTGGTTTAATCGTAAGATTTGAAATTGAAGTTGCAGAGATTATCGATTTTCGAACCACTTCACAGGCATTAGCCCTTGCTGCCAAAACTTCAAAAAGCTCTTTTAGCTCAGGGTAATCATCCGAATAAGCATCAAGCATTTGAGCGAGGGAACCCACATCAGAGATTGGGGTTGCTAAATCGTGACCTAAGTTGGCGATGAATTCAGTCATGATGTAGTTAGCGGCTTCTGCTTTATCTTTGGCTAGGTGTAATTCTTTCTGTGTTTCTTTTAGCTCCGTAATGTCAACAGAAATTCCGACCATACCGATGACATCTTCTTTTTCATTCTTTATTGGGGCTTTAGTAGAAAGATACAAAACTTTTTTTCCATCAGACAACGTTGCAGGTTCTTCATGGATAATTATTTTTCCAGAGTCCATTACTTGATTATTATTTGCATCCAATTCATCGGGTAATGATCCTGCATCTACGTTCCAGGGTAAATCAGCGTTTCGTTTCCCAATGATATCTTTTCTTGAGAGCAGTCCTGATAGCTTTGCTTGGTTATCATTACATCCTTGATACACATTGTCCTTATTAACCCAATATACGTTTCCGGGCATCATAGCGATAATATTTTCAAGTGTATTAAGTTGCTGTATAAAGGCGTTTTTTTGTTCCGAAATATCAAAGGAAACGCTCAAAACCCCTCTAGTTATCCCTTGGCTGTCTTGCAAAGGCGTTTTTTTTGTCATCATAACCCGGTATTGGTTATCTGCTAATGTTATCACTTCTTCGATTTCTGCTGAGTTTTTTGATTCAATAACCTCCAAATCACTTTTTCGTATCCTCTTGGCTTGTGCTTTCCATGATAAATCAAAATCCGTTTTTCCTATCAGATCGGTAACATTTGCTAATTTCAGCATTGCATCATTGCAACCAAGATAGACTCCCTCATTATTTTTCCAGTACACATAGCCTGGAATAGCGTTAATAAGGGATTGTGGAAAGAAAAACTCATCTTGTATCGTTAGTAAAGGCGATTTATTTGAAGTTTGGGCTAACCTCGCCGAATTTTTGTTAGATGATTTCTTTGTCATAGCTCTCTATCAAAGACTGGATAAGCAAGTTAAAATAATTATTTAATTATAGAGGACGCTAGAAAAGAAGGAATGTAATTTACTGGGATAGGACAGTTTTTATTAGCAATAGCGCTTAGTTTGATCATATTTTAATCTTACCGTACAATGCTCGGCTTTAAAAAGTCAAGAATCAAGTTTATTTCTACGACTAGAAATATAACTTTTAAAGGAACTCAGCGAAGTCGCAAGGCTTTGTGGATAATTAATCCATTATTAAAAAATTAATTATCTTATTTATTAATAAGGCAATTTAACATGGCAACTATAAAAGCAGCGTATCGTTATATTGATGAGGGAAGTCGTGCCAAATTTTGTGATTCTCAGTGTCTATTAACCATTAGCGTAGGGCAAGAGGTTCATGAAAATGAAAAACTTGAAACAACTATTGATTTAATTAACAATTCATTTCGATCGTGCATCCTCATGATTGATGACAGTTTGCAGAGGCACACGATGGTGCTTGATAGAGCAGAGAGCGCTGAAGATATGTACCCAATTGCTATTGATGAGGGTGATAGATGGCTAATGCGCAATCAAAAATACTTTAACAATTTGTCTAACTTAACTAAAATAATTCGTTGGGATATCTGGTTAAATCATCCCCAATTTCGCTCTAATCAAATGATGATTATCGATACGATAAAAAATGATTCTGCGTTTAAGGAAATCATCGATAAGACCATCCATGAATTTTTACAGCGATATTATGGCCGCTTGTTAAACGGCACACATTTTAATTTGCGAAAAGGCTATAAATTATGCTTTGACTATTTAGTTGAAGAGTGTTCTGCAATGACTTTATGGCCTGAATTAGACTGTCAATTTGAAGTGTATCCGAGTAAGCGAAATTTTGCTATGGATGAGACTCACAAACGTTTTGTATTGCCCCAATGGCCAGAACTTTTACATGCTGTTGCCGTTAAGTTTAAAAATAGGAAGCAATTGAAACCCCAAGTTTTTGAATTTTTGACGGAAAGAAATCACCGATTAGAGGAGAGGCTTCTTGTGGGTTAAATAATTTATGCAATAGGAGGGTAGCTTTTTTAGAAAACCATCTTAAGGTATGAACTATTTTCATGCCATTCTTATCCCGGGCTATACTAAGCACACAGAAAACGAATAGGTATAGCGATGTCGATCATCAACCATGTCATTGAATATGGATTTAAAGCTAGAGCAGGGAGATGCCGTTATTGTTTACTTATCGAAAGAAGGGTGCTGCACAATTATCAGCTTGGAAGAGAAACAGAAAATTTTTGCATTGAAAGAAAGCTAATGATAAAAATTGAGAAAGAGCCAATCGGTGTGTCGCCAATTGACCCAGTGGATCGACACATAGCAAGTCCAACCTCGCAATGTGTGTAATGTCGGAGATCCTTACCATTTTTTCGAGTCCAGAATAGGCTTCTCTTTAGATGAAGTCAAAAAATAAATTTCGCGAATCTAATCCAATAGTTAACTTCCTTTTAGGTTAATCCCGCGCCACCCTTGATTTACAAGGGTCAAAATTAACTCTACCATTGATTTATGTTACAAAAATCAATGAGAGCATTTATGAGAAACCTGAAAGTCACAACCCTTCTCTGCTATGAGCTAGCATAAGATGTACGCCCTAATCGATTGCAATAATTTTTACGCCAGTTGTGAGCGTTTGTTTCGCCCTGATTTACACGATAAACCCATTATTGTTTTAAGCAATAACGACGGTTGCGTCATTGCGCGCTCGAATGAAGCCAAAGCCCTTGGTTTTAAAATGGGTGATCCTTTTTTCCAGGTGAAAGGCTTGTGCAAGCAACATAAAGTGCAGGTGTTTTCCTCCAATTACACGCTTTATGGCGATATTTCCAGTCGGGTTATGTCTGTCATATTAGAATCGTGGACTGATGTGGAGGTCTATTCGATTGATGAAGCCTTTATTGATTTAAGTACACTCCCAGCGTCTCAGCATGATAATTTTTGTATCCTATTGCAAAAGACTATTTTAAAGGTGACTGGCATTCCCACCTCCATAGGGATAGGAGAGACGAAGACTTTAGCAAAAATCGCCAATCACCTCTGCAAGAAAGATTTAAAAATCCCAGTGTTCAACATCTGTAATCAGCGAGAATGGCTTAAAAAAATCGGCGTTGGGGACGTCTGGGGGATTGGTCGGCAATGGAATAAAAAACTCATGCAACAAGGAATAAACACCGCCGATGATCTAGCGCGAATGAACGCTCATCTCTTAAAAAAACAATTTAATGTGGTGATGATGCGAACAGCAAAGGAATTACAAGGCATCCCTTGTGCGGGTCTTGAAGAGGTTGAGCCAAAACAAAGTATCATGTCCTCAAAATCCTTTGGTGAGATGCAAACTGATTTTGATTTAATTTCAGCCGCCATAAGTTCGCATTGCGCCAGAGCCTGGGAAAAGCTAAGGCGACAAGACTTAGTGGCTCAAAATCCCACGGTCTTTGTACAAAACAATCGTTTTCGAGATGATTTGCCGCAGTATTGCAAGAGCCTACAGTTTAAATTAGTTAATCCTACCGATGACTTAACCCTTATCACCAAGATTGCCAAGCTCTGTTTCAAAAAATTATACCGGGATGGCTATCAATACAAAAAGTGGGCGTATGCTTAGAACGCTTAATCCCTAAAAACCCACGCCAATTGGATATCTTTCACCAGCCGACCGATGAAGCATTAGCTAAAAAAGACCAATTGATGAGTGTGTTTGAAACTATTAATCAAAAATACGGCAGTCAAACGATTCGCTTAGCAGCAGAAGGGTATTCAAAACCCTGGGCCATGAAGGCGCAATTAAAATCACCTGCCTATACGACACGGTGGGCGGAATTACCCCTTGTCAAAACTTAACTAAAATACTAAGTCGGATGGAGCGTTGACCTTTCCTATCACCTTTGAGTGGCTCATCATGGAAACCAGGAATTTTACGACAGCCAGTAATCCATCATGAGCTACTGCGTCAATTTCTTTCGAGTCAAAAAATAAATTTCGAGAATCTTATCCATTAGTTAACTGCTTTATAAGGGGTATTGGAGATACGAAGTGACCCAACCGCACAGGTATCCCATCTTACCCCTCTTTAATCAAAATTCCAGGAAAGTTCGGGAATGTCATTATTTTCTTCTGTAGAAAAGCAGGAGAAAAAAGAATAGGTTCCCTGAGTTAGCGGCTTAAATTCATTGGCAATTCTTGCGACTAAATACACTTGCCCAATAAGAGGTATGAAAAAAGCTAATGGCGATATTTCATCGAGAAAGCGACAAATGAATAACATTAAATCACTGGATTGGACTTTTATATTGGCGCTATTATTGCCTTGGGTGTTAGCTAATTCAATTTCCGGTAATTTATCCATTTCAAGCGAGTTCTCTTGTTGGGATGCCTGGTTTGAAGTGGTTTCCAGTTGAACTGGCGCTGTTTGTTTTGGACTTTTCTTTCTTACCGCTTGTTCGCTCCTACTCTCCATTGAGATGAATCCCTCAATGTTAGTTTCATCCACCAAAGGGTCTTTGCTAAAAAATTCTAATTCTAAGGCGCGCTTTAGGTCATCTTCAACAGCCTCTGTAGTTTTGCAATGAGTTCCTACTAATTTTAAACCGTATTCAGCTAAGTCATCACCGGTTATAACCTTAATTGGTTTTTTAATGCCAATTAAGAAATCAGAGCTACCATTGGCATAAGTCAGGAGGCAATGGTCTACTGTAGTGAAGCCTGTTGCGTTGGGGTATGGGGCTTTGAAAGTCTCATAAAAAGCACTTGATTGCGAGGCTGTTGCCAAGCTAAAGGAACAAATAGGGGAGTATAATAAGGCTTTTAATAATTGCGCTTCAAAGGGGTTAGTGTTCTCACATTGGCTCAATGCTTTTTTTAGAAGGTTTAAAAATTCCTTTTCAGTAATGAGGCTGGTGCTTTCTTTAAAATCATAATGGTTTTGCAAGTCATAATGGGTGTCGTGAATAAGCTTAAACAAGGCCATTTGCGCAAAGTTATTCACCTCAGGCTGGTCTAAATGCGCTTTAAATCGGGTAAGGGTAAGTAAAAAACCAATTTTCGCAAGTTTATGTTGTTCTAATACTTGACTTAAATCACCAGAAAGCAAAAGTCCCACTATTTTATCGGCATAGTGTTGGTAGGGTTGGTGTTTGAAAGGGCTTAATATATATTCCAAGGCATCCAATTTAGCCTCAATGCTAAAATGAGTCCTAAAGCTCAAGGCCGTTAATAATCGATAGGCTTCAAAGGGATAGCTATCTTCAGGCAATGAGTCCAGGTCTGGAAACAAGGTTTGCAGGGATAAAATCCCTTCGATGGTATCCCCCTTATTCAGATAGGACTTTTTATTAAGCACCTCAATCAAGGGTTTTAAAATATCATTGAGGGCTTTGTTTCTAGTGAGGCATTCGGTAATTTGGGGATCAACGTTACCCTCTATTTCAAGTAGGGTATAATTAGATTGCAAAGCCTGTTTTAAAAATTCCATGCCCTGTGCGCTAATGTTATTGTTTGCAAGTCTAAGGCTAGCCAGGCTGGTATTAGTCTTAAGGGCTTCACTGAGGCTTTTTGCGCCAGCATCTCCAATCTGATTATACCTAAGGTCAAGGCTAGACAGGCTGGTGTTAGTCTTAAGGGCTTCACTGATGTCTTTTGCCCCAGCAGCTCCAATCTGATTATCCCAAAGGTCAAGGCTAGACAGGCTGGTACTAGTCTCTAGGATTTTACTGATGTCTTTTGCGCCAGCAGCTCCAATCTTATTGCCCACAAGGTCAAGGCTAGACAGGCTGGTATTAGTCTTCAGGGCTTCACTGATGTCTTTTGCCCCAGCAGCTCCAATCTCATTATGCCCAAGGTTAAGGCTAGACAGGCTGGTATTAGTCTTCAGGGCTTCACTGATGTCTTTTGCGCCAGCAGCTCCAATCTGGTTAGCCTGAAGGTTAAGGTTAGACAGGCTGGTATTAGTCTTCAGGGCTTCACTGAGGCTTTTTGCACCCGCATCTCCAATCCGATTAAGCTTAAGGTTAAGACTAGACAGGCTGGAGTTAGTTTTAAGAGCTTCACTGAAGTCTTTTGCGCCATCAGCTCCAATCTTATTGCCCGCAAGGTCAAGGCTAGACAGGCTGGTATTAGTCTTAAGGGCTTCACTGAGGTCTTTTACGCCAGCATCTCTAATCTGGTTAGACCTAAGATCAAGCCTAGACAGGCTGGTGTTAGTCTTAAGGGCTTCACTAATGTCTTTTGCGCCAGCATCTCCAATATAATTATACCCAAGGTTAAGGCTAGACAGGCTGGCATCATTATTTTTTAGCCGTGTCAGGGTGATTTCAAAAGACTCTCTCATAAAAGATAGATTCCGCAAG
>JACCWL010000098.1 GCA_013697645.1 Tatlockia sp.
CAAGGTGGAAATGGTTCATATAATTTATTTTGAAATTAATGGGTTATTTAGCTGCTTTTATGGGTTTTTGGCCGCCAAAGTGGTGATGGCAAAAAAATATACTGCAAGTGGCCTTTATTGCTGGAATGCCGGCCGACCCTCCATTTGAAAGAAATGAGATAAAAGCAATCCCTGATGGTACAAAACATGATCAAATCAAAAATTTTTTTCAATTTGCATTTTTTACAGGTTTACGCACTTCGGAATTAATAGCATTAGAATGGGAAGACGTTGATTTAACTAATGGGCTAATTCATGTAGTAAGAGCTGTCGTGAAAAAACAAATAAAGGGCACAAAAACCAATGCAGGAACCCGCACAGTGCTGTTGTTGCCTCCAGCTATTGATGCATTAAAGGCTCAGAAAAAGTATACATTTGAAATAGGTAATCGTGTTTTTCATAACCCCCGTACAAACCAACCTTGGGAAACTGATCACCAGATTCGAAGAACTGCGTGGGTACATACTATTAAGAAGACTGGTGTTCGCTATCGTAATCCTTATCAACTCGCCATACATATGCATCAATGATGTTATCAGGCGGTGAAAATATTATGTGGGTTGCTAGTCAAATGGGACACGTAGATACAGAAATGGTTATGAGGACTTATGGTAAATGGATTCCTGATGATTCATCGAAAAAGGGATATAAAACAGTGAATAATTGGGACACATATATCGATACAGAAAAGAGCTAATAAACCCTTTGAGAACCCTTTAATTTAGCAGGAGATGAAAAAACGTTATAAGTCAATGAGTTAAGTGGTGGAGGCGGCGGGGATTGAACCCGCGTCCGCAAATCCTCTGCCGTTAGATCTACATGCGTAGCCTTGTCATTTAATTTAACCGTGGACCCTCCGATAGGCAGGATGGTACATGGCGATTCTCTTAGTTTAACAACTTGATTCGAGACCTATCAAGATGCGATCTTATCTTCTATGACCGCTGATTCGATACCGATAAGAGAGCTCGGTCAACGGGGTACTGGTTTTAAGGCAGTACACGGTGCGATGAAACAAAATTATCGACGCTTACGCAGCGATAAGTTCTGCTTCCTCTGCAAAGTTTTCATTATTTGCATTTATGTTTAGTGAGTCTGATTTACGAGAGTTTCTCATTCTCGGCATGCACTTCAGGTTTCGCAACCCACGTCGAAGCCAGGTCGCCCCCAGTTGTACACTTAAAGTATAACACAAAAAGCTTTGCTGGGGCTAGTGGGATTAGGTTTTAATGAATACCACTATGTCTTAGCAAGGCATCGACTGTTGCGGCGCGTCCTCTAAACTTCAGATAAGCCTCAGCTGCTTTCCTCGAGCCGCCCACTTCTAAAATTGAGTGAAGAAAATCACGGCCGGCTTGCTCATTAAAGACCCCCTCTTCTTCAAAACGGGAAAAGGCATCAGCGGAAAGCACTTCCGCCCATTTGTAACTGTAATAACCTGCTGCATAACCGCCCGCAAAAATGTGAGAAAAACTATTTTGGAATCGATTATAAGGAACAATGGGAACAATCGTCGTTTGCTTACGGACTTCAGCCAGAATTTTTGCCACTAAACCTACTTGTCCCGGCTTAAATTCTTGATGAATCCGAAAATCAAATAATGAAAACTCTAATTGACGCATCAAGGCCAATGCCGATTGGAAATTTTTAGCGGCTAATACTTTTTTAAATAATTCTTCAGGTAAGGCTTCACCGCTATCAACATGTTCTGTTAATAGTTCTAAAGCACTTTGCTCCCAGCACCAATTTTCAAAAAACTGGCTCGGCAATTCGACCGCATCCCACTCCACACCATTGATGCCTGAGACATTTAAATAATCCACTTTGGTCAACACATGTTGCAAGCAGTGGCCAAATTCATGAAACAAAGTTAACACCTCATCATGCGATAAAGCCGCCATTTTATTGGCTGAGGGCTTAGCAAAATTACAAGTTAGAGTGGCAATAGGTAATTGCACACCGTCTTTTGCTAATTTACGCCGACTTTGCAGAGAATCCATCCAGGCTCCATTGCGCTTATGCGGGCGCGCAAATAAATCAACATAGACGTGACCGCGAAGTTGTTTGGTTTCATCAAGGACGCGGTAGCATTTGACCTCAGGATGCCAACTATTAACACCCTCTACTTCTTCCATGCTCATGCCATAAAGTTTGTTGACTATAGAAAATAGTCCTGTCATTACCTTATTTAAAGAAAAATAGGGACGTAACTCTTCTTGTGAAATAGCGTAACGTGCCTGGCTTTCTTTCTCGGAAATAAAGGGGAGATCCCAGGGTTTTAACTCAGTTATGCCATAGTCTTTTGCGGCAAATTCCGCCAAAGCTTTGAACTCATCTTCAGCCTGACGATGACCTCGCTTCGCTAGTTTACTAATAAAATTTAGCACTTGGTCGGCTGACTCTGCCATTTTTGTTGCTAAGGATAATTCTGCATAGTTAGAAAAACCAAGTAACTCTGCTTTTTCTTGACGAAGAGCTAAGATTTCATCGATGTGATTGCTGTTATCAAACTGACCTGCACTAGGTCCCTGATCCGAGGCGCGTGTGACGAAAGCATCGTAGATTTCCTTGCGTAAGGCCCTATCTTCTGCATAAGAGATAACGGCAAGGTAGCAGGGGAATTCAAGATTTAATAGCCATCCCTCCACTCCTTTTTCGACTGCTAATTCCTGTGCTCTATTCAGTGCATGCTCAGGTAAACCAGCCAAGCGTTTTTCATCCTTAATATGAATACTAAAAGCTTCCCCTGCATCTAAAATATTATTCTCAAATTGATTAGCCAGATTTGAAAGCTCTGTTTGAATTGTCTCAAAGCGTTTTTTATCCTCTTCTGAAAGGGCAACTCCTGATAGTTCAAAATCACGGATTAGGTCTTCTACTATTTTGCACTGAGTGGTATTCAACTTCGTTTTATCTAATGATTTAACCGCATTATAAAGTTTTTGATTATGACCCATCGTTGCTTCATAAACCGAGAGCTTGGGTAAACAAGCCTCGTAACATGAACGAAGATTTTGGGAGTTCACTACCGCATGCAGGTGTGATAAAGGTGACCAAAAGCGTTCTAGCGCATCATCCATATCTTCCATAGGCATCATGAGATTTTCCCAGGTAAATTGCCTATTTTCTGCAAGGATATGCGTGATTTGCTGCAAATTGCCTTGAAGTAACTTATCAAGTTCCTCAACAAAGCTATTTGTATCAATTGTGGTGAATTTTGGTAGATTTTCCTCTGACATAAAAACCCTCGTTTTATAAAAATTTTTCAAGAATAGCATTGAATCAGTTATTGCTCCATGCCTACCCTAAAGCCCTCCCACGAACTCTCTTCTTGGTTGCTCTTCATAATCCATTGATGGTGACTTCGTTTGCGGAATCGCTCCCATCGAAGCGCTTCTAATTGGTTTTGGATTAGCAATTTGTGGGACAGATAAATCCTTGTTTGAATGGAACAGGCTATAGCGTGATTTTCCAAATCGTTCTTTAGTATCTTCGCTAATAGTACCCACCACTTGGGTCGCAGGTTTTTGTTCCTCTACCCATTGTACTGCCTTATAAGTAGCATAGGTGATAGTTACTACCAGAATGGCGCCTATTAAAGGGACAACGGGATTGGTAATAGCAGGTATTGCAAACAGCATTCCCAAAAACAAAGCAGTAGTGCTTACCACACTAAGCCACAATTTTTTTTGCTCATAGCTAATACACTGCTCTAAGTAATTTTGATACTCTGTAACTTCCAAAGGTCCTTCAAGCGTTATGTCCTTGCTAGATCTTAAACCTTCGGCTATTTTCTGATATTCAGCGCGCAAGTTATTTAACCGGCCAAGCTCAATATGCGCCCGTATACCGGCTAAAATCACATCATAAAAAAATAGACTAATGGTCAAATACATTCCTATCGGGGCTAAACCACCCGTCAGGAGAAAAGAACCTAAAAGTCCTGTAATAAACCAGGCACCATCATTAAATAATTCGAACCAACGCCGTTGCAGTTGCGCTTGCAGGCGGAGCATCCAATTCACCTTCTTCTCTTCATCACTCATCCACCAACCTGGAAGAACATGTTTAAAAAGTAAAAAGAGATTCACAGCTAATCTGGGGAAATAAAAAAGCCAAGCGAGGTGATTAAGAACCGGGGCAATAAAAGGATCGATAACAGAGAGTATTTTGGCATAACCTTTAATATAGAAAAGTGCTGCAAAAATACCCCCAATAGACACCCAGGCTGCATCAAAAAATAATTCAAAGCCTCTAAGCTCCATCTGCTTCTGTAAACGCAGCCACCAGCCTAGTTCTTTTTCTTCCTCAGACATCCACCAACCAGGAAATAGGGATTTGAAAAACAGGTAAAAATTCATAAGTAGTCTTGGTAGAAAAATCAACCAGCCAAGATAGCCTATGATTGGAGCGACATGAGGATTGGTGGTAGCAACAGGCAGTAAAGTGTTTAAAACTCGTCTTATTCGCACGGAGAATAAGCGAGGCCAGTTGGATTTTATTGTGTTTGACCTTACTGTCTGGGAAAAATTGATCAAGGCCGTGGATAGACCCAATTTTTCAGAAAAATCTTTCAGTAGCGAGGATAACCCTATTTTTTCGGAAAAATTTAACAGCGTTGCGGTGAATTCCACATTCAGGGGAAAAGAAGGGGAAACTTGGATATTATTAGCATTGGGATTATCAGGAAATTCCATATCCTCATTTAATAAAGTAAGATAAACTTCTTGCTCACTTTTTAAACGCTTTAACTCACGGTCTACATTGATACATTTATTGTAAATATTGATTAATAATTCAGACATTGATAAGGCATCAAGAAGCAGCCGATATAAACTTTCCGACTCTTCATTAGTGAAGCTATCTGTTGCATTTTTTTTTCGAGCAAACTCATAGGCAATACGAGCACACATAACATTGTAAAGGATGTTTAAAAAAGGAAGTTTTGTCGTAAAGGAATGAAAATACTCACCCGGCTCATTAGCAAGCTCTATTCCTAACTTATAGAAAGATTTCTCGCCCTCACGGCTTAAGGGAGCACCTATAACAGACTGTAAATGTTGCAATACTTCAGTCATACAAACTTAAAATTTATAGAAAACGGGCCATCATCCCAAAAAATAAGCAAAAAGTAAATTTTAAATAAACATCTTAATTGTTTATAATATAAGGAATTTTTATTTATTTATTCGATTTAAAGTCCTTAGAGGCTTTTGACAATTTGTCAGCTTGATGATTAGCTGCTTCTGAGCGACAATAGTGCCCCCTGATGACAGCATTAAGAGAACGCATGAGCCTTTCCAACGATTTAGCCAATGCTATCCGATTTTTGAGCATAGACGCAGTCGAACAAGCACAATCAGGACATCCTGGTATGCCGCTTGGTATGGCTGATATAGCCACTGTACTTTGGAAAAAATTCTTAAAGCACAATCCGCAAAACCCCTATTGGTTTAATCGTGACCGCTTTGTCTTATCAAATGGCCATGGTTCAATGTTGCTTTATTCCTTATTACATTTAACCGGCTACAAACTAAGCTTAGATGAGCTGAAAAATTTCCGACAATTGCATTCTAAAACACCCGGCCATCCAGAACATAGTGATACACCCGGTGTAGAAACCACCACAGGCCCTCTAGGGCAAGGACTTGCTAATTCAGTAGGCATGGCACTCGCTGAAAAATTACTGGCAACCCAATTTAATCGGCCAAATTTAGAACTAGTCAATCACTATACCTACACTTTTGTTGGAGATGGTTGTCTCATGGAAGGGATTTCGCATGAGGTTTGTTCATTAGCTGGAACTTTAGGGCTTGGCAAATTAATTGTCTTTTATGATGATAATGGTATTTCAATTGATGGAAAGGTAGAAACCTGGTTTACCGATGACTCTGCCACTCGCTTTAATGCCTATAACTGGCAAGTCCTTGGCCCTATAGATGGCCATGATCAACAAGCCATTGAGCAAGCGATTGAACAAGCTCGTCAAGAAACAGAAAAACCTAGCCTGATTATCTGTAAAACGGTTATTGGTCATGGTTCACCAGTCGCTGGCAGTGAAAAAGCGCATGGAGCTCCTTTGGGTGCTGTGGGCGTTCAAAAAGTTCGTGAAACTTTTAATTGGCCACATGATGCTTTTGTAATTCCCGATTCCATTTATGCTGAATGGAATAATGCCGAACAGGGACAACATGAGGAAAAGCAATGGCTAGCGCGTTGCCAAAGCTACCAGCAACACTATCAAAATGATTATCACGAATTTTTACGCCGCATCAACGGCGACTTACCTGATAACTGGGATGACTATTCACAAAGTTTTATTGAACAATGCCGTCTTAATAACAAAACTCAAGCCACACGTAAGAGCTCACAGCAATGCATTCAGCAGTTTGCCGCTCTTTTACCGGAGATGCTAGGAGGCTCTGCTGATCTAACTGGCTCCAACAATACTGACTGGTCTGGATCTAAAGCAATTAACGAGGATTTTTCGGGTAATTATTTGTATTACGGCGTGCGTGAATTTGGTATGGCAGCGATAATGAATGGCATTGCTCTTCATGGCGGTTTTATTCCTTACGGCGGTACTTTTTTAGTGTTTGCTGATTATGCACGAAATGCGCTACGCCTTAGTGCGCTCATGAAACAGCGCGTTATCTATGTCTTTACCCATGATTCAATTGGCTTAGGCGAAGACGGTCCAACTCATCAACCTATTGAACATGCGTCGATGCTGCGCATGACCCCTAATATGCAAGTATGGCGACCTGCGGATTTGCTGGAGACTGCGGTTGCTTGGCAGCAAGCATTAGAGCATCAAACTGGCCCTTCTTCTTTGCTTTTGTCGCGACAGAATCTCCCTGCCTTAACTCATGGTGAGAATGATGCAGACCTAATTGCAAAAGGAGGTTACATCCTAAAGGAGTGTCAGGGCGAACCTGACGCCATTCTTTTGGCGACCGGCTCAGAAGTCCATCTAGCCCTTGAAGCTGCAAAACAATTAGAGGCCGACGGTAGGCAAATTTCTGTTGTTTCAATGCCCTGTGCTGAGCGCTTTCTCGCCCAAGGGAAGGTTTATCAAGAATTGGTTTTGCCTAATTCAGTGCGCAAGCGCATTGCTATTGAGGCGGCAGCCACAGCCTATTGGTATCGTTTTGTTGGTTTAGATGGGGCTGTTATCGGAATTGATCGCTTTGGAGTATCAGCACCTGCCGAAACTGCATTTTCTTATCTAGGCATCTCGGTTGACAATATCGTGTTAACCTTAGAAAAATTATTGGTAAAGAACACTTAAAAACTGACTCAAAAGAAGAGTCTATGTAAATTTGGAGATCTAAAATGACTGTCCGTGTCGCGATAAATGGTTACGGCCGCATAGGCCGATGTATCTTAAGAGCCATTTTTGAATATAATCGCCAAAATCAATTTAATGTAGTTGCGATAAATGATGTATCAGGAATTGAAACCACAGCTCATTTAACCCGATACGATTCTACCCATGGCCGCTTTGGTTTTGATGTTCGGGTAGAGGGGTCAAATTTAATTATTGATAACCATCCTATTCGAATCACTTCTAATAGAGAGCCCGCAGCCCTGCCTTGGAAAGAGTTAGATGTTGATCTAGTATTCGAATGTACAGGTCGTTTTACCGAGCGCGATACAGCAATGCAGCACATAAAAGCAGGTGCTAAGAAAGTTTTAATTTCAGCTCCTGGTAAAGATGTAGATGCAACCATTGTTTATGGTGTTAATCATGAGACCTTGCGTGCAAGCGATATCATTGTTTCTAATGCTTCATGCACGACGAATTGCTTAGCGCCGATGGTGAAACCTCTGCATGATGCCTTGGGGATTTCACAGGGTTTAGTAAACACCGTGCATGCATACACTAAAGACCAGATGTTATTAGATGGCCACCATCCCGATCTTTGCCGCGCACGCGCTGCTGCGCATTCAATTATTCCAACTAAAACAGGTGCTGCCGTTGCCGTTGGTTTAGTCTTACCTGAATTAAATGGAAAGTTAGATGGCTTTGCGATGCGTGTACCGACGCTGAATGTTTCTGTTGTTGATCTAACTTTTACAGCGATGCGTGATACCACGGTTGCAGAAGTCAATGACATAATGCGTAGAGCTAAAAGTGATATCTTACATATCAATGAAGAACCCTTGGTATCCTGCGATTTTAATCATTATCCTGCCTCAGCTGTTTTTGATACTCAGCAAACCAGGGTTATCGGTAACCTGGTTAAAGTTGTTGCTTGGTATGATAACGAATGGGGATTTTCTAATCGTATGTTAGATACAGCAAACTGTATGATGAATCGTTAAAGGATATCCTTATGAATCTGATTAAAATGAGCGAACTAAATCTCCGTGGTAAACGAGTGCTTATTCGTGAAGATTTAAATGTTCCAATCAAAGATGGGATTATAACAAGTGATCAACGGCTGCAAGCAGCTCTGCCCACCTTGAGACTGGCTCTTGAAGAAGGAGCGGCGGTCATGGTGTTGTCTCATTTGGGACGTCCAGAGGAAGGCAGATTTGAAAATCGTTTTTCCTTAAGGCCCGTTGCCAATTTTTTAGAAGCGAATCTTCAATACCCAGTTCGTTTTATCGACAATTATTTAGACGGAATTGAGGTTAATCCTGGTGAATTAGTTATTTGTGAAAATGTTCGCTTTAATTTTGGCGAGAAAGCGAACGATGATGCTTTAGCACAAAAACTTGCTCGCCTCTGTGATATCTTCGTGATGGATGCCTTTGGCACTGCTCACCGTGCTCAGGCGTCTACCTACGGAGTAGCCAAGTATGCGCCGATTGCTGCCGCAGGGCCGCTTTTAGTCCGCGAATTAGAGGCCTTACAGCATGTGTTGAAAAACCCAGTTAAGCCCATTGTTGCTATTGTTGGCGGCGCTAAAATATCTTCAAAATTAACATTGCTGAAGCAGTTAGTGACCAAAGTGGATTTTTTGATTCCTGGCGGCGGCATTGCTAACACCTTCTTAAAGGCACAAGGCTATGAAATTGGTGTTTCCCTTGCTGAAGATTATTTGTTAGACGAGGCGCGCGAAATTTTAGACATAGCCGCCAAACAAGGTTGTCAAATTCCGCTGCCTTCTGATGTTGTAGTGGGTAAATCATTTTCTGACAGCTGCCCTGCTTTCAATAAAGCGCTAGCTAATCTGGCCTCAGATGACATGATCATGGACATTGGCCCAGAAACAATACATCGCTATGTTGATATTATTGACGAAGCAAAAACCATTATTTGGAATGGCCCAGTCGGCGTATTTGAGTTCCCGCAATTTGCCTATGGTACCCGAGCTTTGGCCATTGCTATAGCCGATAGTGATGCTTTTTCTATTGCAGGAGGCGGTGATACGCTAGCGGCAGTTGATCAATACGATTTGACCCAACAAATCTCTTATTTATCTACTGGGGGTGGTGCTTTTCTTGAGTTTTTAGAGGGCAAAACTCTCCCGGCGGTTGCCATTTTGGAAGAACGTGCCAATGCCAAAGGGTAAATGTATTTCAAATGCTTAGATTAACTCTCTATGATAAATCTATTGTAGGGAGTTTTATGAGAAAATTTCCTTCTTGAACTAGGCTTCATCTGGAATTAACTAGTATGTACAACATCCGAGATCCCTGGGTTTTCTAAACTGAGTGTCCCTGTATTAAAGTCATAAGCGAAGAGTTCTGCGTAACGCCCCCAATCTATCATTGTGCGAAGTACACGCTCCGCCTCTTTTTCACTCAAATAATCTTCTAACTTTGATAAAAATCGCTCTTCAGAAACCCGATGCCCCACCTTTTCATCTAAAACCCGGCGGATGTAGCGTGCCAAAGGTATTTTTTCTAAGAGACAACTGGCAAACAAGCGTTTTCGCTCTTGCAAGTCAGCCTCGGAAAACTGTTTACCTAATTCTGTGAGTTGGATATCACCATCGGATACCTTGGCAAAACCTAAAATTTCTACGGTTTCAAGTATTGGGAATAAATCATCAATGTTCATCATCAATTCATCGGCGAGTTCGGGTAAATCGATTCGTTCTTCAAAGGACTTCATCGTTTCGATCAGGCCTGATAATTCAGAAGGCTCAACATCGGGTAAACGATAACCTAAGCCAATTTGCCGTTCTCGTTGCGCACCCTTAGCCCTGTCTTTAGGACCGGTGGTCATTAAGGTATATATTTTATCAACCAAGCTTTGAAACTCTGGCCTACCAGGCGCGCGGGGATGTTCAAGACCGACCTGTAACTCTGCACGAATATGACCAGGATCAGAGCCAAAAATAATGATTCGATCAGCGAGCATGGCTGCTTCTTCAATATTATGAGTAACTAACAAAATTCCATTGGTGTTGGTTTTCTTTTCTTGCCACAATTCAAGTAGATCCGATTTTAAGTTCTCAGCCGTTAACACATCGAGGGCAGAAAAGGGTTCGTCCATTAGCAACACGTCAGGATTAATCACTAAAGCACGAGCAAAACCTACACGTTGACGCATTCCGCCTGATAACTCTCGCGGAAATGCGGATTCAAAACCATCCAAACCAATCGTATCAATGGCTTCAATAGCACGGCGGCGGCGTTCTTCTCGTGCTACGCCTTGCGCTTCCAAACCGAGCTCCACATTTTCAAGCACAGTCAGCCAAGGCATGAGTGCAAAGGATTGGAAAACCATTGCAATGCCAGGCATGGGTCCATTAACGGGATGACCTCGATAAGTTACAGACCCAGAAGATGGCGGAATAAGACCCGCGATAATTCGCAACAAGGTCGATTTCCCCGAACCCGATTTGCCAAGTAAAGCTACGATCTCACCCACGTGCAGTTTGAAATTAACATCTTCAAGCACGAGTAAATCCTGTTGTGCTGACGCTTTTTTAAAGGATTTACGACAATTTTCAATGGCTATAATTGTTTCTGACATACCAGCCTCAATTGAAATGAAAGCGCTCTTCCGCTAGTCGATAAAGCGGACGCCAAAGTAAATGATTGAATGTCAGTACGAAGATACACATCATTGCTGTACCTAGGGCTATTTTACGAAAATCACCAGCTACAGTGCTCTCTTGAATATACGCGCCCAAGCCAGTAGCCTCCAAAGTGGTGCTCCCCCAACTTACCCATTCCGCAACAATAGAGGCATTCCAAGCACCGCCAGCAGCCGTGATTGCACCAGTAATATAAAATGGAAAAATGCCAGGCAAGGCCAAACGCTTCCACCATTGCCAACCTTTGACTCCGAAATTATCAGCAACTAAATAAAGCTCACGGGGAATGGTTGAAGCACCCGCAATAACATTGAATAAAATATACCACTGAGTACCTAGAATCATTAAAGGCGTTACCCAGATTTCAACTGATAGATGATATCGTACAATGGCGATAACAAATAAAGGATAAAATAGATTAGCAGGGAAGGCTGCCGCAAACTGAATAATAGGTTGAATTCTTTGAGCCAATCGCGGTCTTAAACCAATCCAAACCCCGACAGGAATCCACAGCAAAGAAGAGATTATAATTAATACAATCACCCGGGTTGCTGTAGCGGCACCTAGTAAAAAAACATGGAGAATTTCAGCCACGCGAAGCTCTCTGAGAATAAAATTCAAAAAGACCCCGCCACCTACCACAAGAGCGATAAGGACAATGGCGTTCCAGACCCAATCCAACTGTTTTTGACGGCGAAAATCTATTTCTTTTATCGATTTTGCTTTTTTCTTACCAAACCATTGGGTGTTAACAAAATGATCTTTGACAATCGACAACATCCGGCCAAAATGCTTCATTAAGCGACTACCTCTGATCAAATCAATTAACCAAGATTGATACTCTTCTTCATCAGGTGAAGGTTCCATCTTAAATTTTTCTGACCAGGCAATAAGCGGCCTAAATAGAATCTGGTCATAAAGAAAAATAACGATAACCATCGTTAAAATGGCATAACCCACTGCATGTAAATCATGCCGCTCGATTGCCAAGGCAATGTATGAGCCCACACCTGGCAAGCGGATGTCTTGATGCGAAACAGCAATAGCTTCTGATAACACCACAAAGAACCAGCTAGCAGACATGGACACCATCATATTCCACACTAAACCAGACATTGAAAAAGGCACTTCAACTTTCCAAAATCGCTGCCAAGCTGAAAGTTGAAACATGGATGCCGCTTCTTTCAGATCGTGAGGTAGGGTTTTTAAAGATTGATAAAACCCGAAGGTAATATTCCAAACTTGGGCGGTAAAAATTGCAAAGATAGAAGCGCATTCCGGCCCCAATAAGCTTCCTGGAAACAAATGAATGAAGCCTGTCACGGTAATTGATAAAAAGCTTAAAACAGGAACTGATTGTAAAACATCAATTGCGGGAATCACTATCTGCTCAGCGCGCCTGTTCTTGGCAGCGAGAGTTCCGACAATAAAGGTAAACACCATAGAAAGGGCTAGGGCAATAAACATTCGCAACACTGTGCGCAAGGCATAAAAAGGAAGGCTTGAGGGATCTAGTGTAATCGACAGTTGCTCGCCTAGTTGATAAGGCGTAGCCATTTGTTTCCCTGCCCATCCGAGAAAAAAAATAAGGGAAAAAATGAGTATGAGTAGCAGTAAATCTAAGCGATTAATAAAACGGCTGACATTGTCACGGTTGGCAAAGTAAAAACGAGTGTTGCTCATAAATGCCCCCCTTTTTATTAACCTAAATACATTGATGGAATTTTTGAACAGCGTTTAGAATTATAACTGACTCGGTTTCTGGGAACCCGAGAGCGCATAAAATAACATAAATACTGCAATCTGTCGCCCACATCAGTGATTACAATTTTTTTAACAGGGTTTTTTTGTCTTGCTAAGAAGACTACAATTAAATTGAAAAAAATTTGGCAAATCAGTCGCCAGATTTATAACTGCTAAAGGACATTATCTATGGTTAAAATCAATGCTTCCCTCGCCTTTGCTCTATTTGCCGCAACTATACCCGTTCACGCAGCAGCTCCGGATGATATACAACTTGCGGTTTGGGCAAATGAGGCGATAGTTGCTACCTATAGTTTTGACTATAAAAATTTTTTGCAGCGGCAAAAAGACATTGCTAAATATTTCACAGCGAAAGGGTGGACAGACTACAGTACTGTATTTATTGCTTCCAAGATTCCTGAAGCCGTGAAAGCGAATTCCTATTTTGTTAGTGCGGTAGCAACTCTTCCTCCCACGATCACAGCAAAGGGTGCTAATAAGTGGGAAGCCAACATGCCTTTGCTGGTTGTCTACCAAAATCCCCAATATCAGCAAAAGCAAACCTTAGAAGTGACTATTAATTTTACACAAGCCCCGTCCGGACAAGGAGTCCGCGGCCTAGCAATGACCAGCTTACAAGCGAAAACAGTCAAACCGGCTTGTAAATGTGATGTGGTTGAAGAGGATAAAATACAAGCAATTAATTAGTCGTAGGTCGGCGCCCCTGGCCCGACAATAGGACAACGGGTAAGAAATGTCGGGCCAGGGCCGCCGATTTACGCTTTTAATAAATGCACAAGAACAACCGTAAGATGAACAATAATCAAGATGCACAATAAACCAATTATGATATTCAATTTGCGCGGCATGGTGATATCCAGTGCTGCTTGCTGAGGATTATTAGGATTATAAAAAACATCAATGTCTGCATCTTCCTCATAGGCCATCGCTGCACGATAGGCAATGAGACGAGAATATTTACTATTAGGATTGTTATGTGACGTGTCGAGAAAAAGGTATTCGCTTGAATAATTCTTTTCAAAGACTTGATAAGTATATTGAATTTTCGGCCATAACAAACGGCCGACTCGCGCCCACTCAAAGTGAGTGATACGACCCTTGGTTATCAACCAATGCCGAGCTCTTGCAAGTAATTGCCTATCCCGCCAGAAATGCCAGAGCAGATAGGATAAAAAAAATAACCAAATTAAGTCCAGCATACCTCGCCATGACATCAACCAATTAACCACGCCAGTCCTTGTCAAAAATTAGTCCTACTATCCTAATTCACTAGCCCTTAGATGCCAAGCAGGCGAGGATTTAATATTAATACCAACATACTCTATGCGCAGGTACCCAATAGCCACTATCTCGCCAATGTCCACCTACCCAACCGCAATTACGATAGTGATGATGAGTATTATAAGAGGGGGCAACATAAATGCCTCCGCCCCAGCCACCCCAACCATGGTGCCAACCTCCATTGTTGTGCCAGTGCCAACCGCCACCACCATGATGATGCCAGCCACGGCTATGGTACCCATCTCCACCATGCCAAGCAGAACTAGCAGAAGTGGCGAATAGAAATGCAAGAAAAAGAAAAGCACCGAGTATTTTATGTCCTTTGCTTGTAACGTTCATAAAGATCTCCTCTTCACTCTCGTTCATGCTTCTTATTATTATAAGACAGTTTTTGCCCAAAGTTTGAGCAAGGTAGAGGAGGAGTTAGTCTTTTATCGGTTTGATTAAAATTATTTTTTAGAGACACACTGCCAGAATGCGATATGAGCTCCCGTCGGGTCAGCGATAACGATAAAAAGGCCGAAATCGCCTGCTTTGGTCACTGGCAGTTTTACAGTAGCACCCATACTCTTTGCCTTTTCGAGAGTAGACTCAACATCATCAACCAAAATATAACCCATCCAATGTGGAGGAATCTGACCCTTCTGTTCATTAGGAATCTGCCAAATACCGCCAAATTCATTATTTTTGTTCTTAATCATTGTATAAGTAGTGTCACCCATATCGAGCTCACTAAAGGTCCAGCCAAGCAATTTTCCATAAAAATCTTTAGCAGCAGTCACATCAGTGGTTGCCAATTCGTTCCAACAAAATTCACCACTTTTGGAATCAGTCATCATCAAATCCTTAATTGTAAAGTTTAAAAAAACACCAAGCGTACCTGATTTAATTCAATAATAAAACAGGCTGCATTAGCAAAACCATGCCAATTGTGATTTAAAAGATATACCCGCCCAACTCTTGTCGTCAGGACTCATCTCGGTATAATTATCGGCACTAAAGCGTGAACAAGGGAGTCACAATGATAGCAAAAACACCACTGCATGCCAGCCATCTGGCTTCAGGAGCCAAAATGGTCGATTTTCATGGCTGGGAAATGCCACTGCACTACGGCTCTCAAATCGATGAACATCATTTTGTTCGGAAAGGCGCTGGAATGTTTGATGTCTCTCATATGACGGTAATCGATGTTCTAGGAACTGGCGGCCGACAATTTTTACGCAAATTATTAACCAATGATGTCGATCTGCTCGAGCATAAAGGACGCGCACTTTATAGCTGTATGTGCAATGAACTTGGTGGGATTATTGATGATTTGATTGTTTATCAACGTGCTTCTGATAATTATCGCTTGGTTTTAAATTCCGCAACAAGAACCTGCGATTTAGCCTGGATACGCTCTAAAAGCGAAGGCTTTTCTGTCGGATTACAAGAACGTAACGAATTTGCCATGTTGGCAGTGCAAGGCCCAGAAGCCATTGCAAAAACCATGTCCATTCTTGAACCTGCTCAAATTGATGCCGTCTCAACCTTAACCAATTTTGAATGCGTCGATGTAGGGCACTGGTTTTTTGCACGCACGGGTTATACTGGCGAAGACGGTTTAGAAATTATTCTTCCTCAGAACGAAATTGCTCAATTATGGTCTTCTCTTAAGCAAGCCGGCGTTAAGCCCTGCGGCCTAGCTGCGCGCGATACCCTGCGTTTAGAAGCAGGCATGCTGCTCTATGGACAAGATATGGATGAATCAACCACACCCCTTGAATCAGGTTTGGAGTGGACTGTTAAATGGCAGCCCGAAGACCGGGATTTCATTGGCATGGGTGCACTTTTGTCGCAAAAAAGGCAAGGACTCCAACGTAAATTAGTAGGGCTGATTTTGCAGGATAAAGGCATTATGCGCGCAGGTCAGCGAGTAATCATTGAGGGTGGCGGAGAAGGGATTATAACCAGCGGTTCTTATTCTCCAACCTTAGAGCAATCAATCGCTCTAGCCCGAGTACCTCTCATCACAGGCGATGTGGTTCAAGTCGAGATTCGCGATAAATTGATACCTGCAAAAGTTGGAAAACCAAGGTTTGTTAAGCGGGGTCAATTATTATAACTTCAAGGTTTTCTTCAATAATTTCTGTTAGTAACTTATTTAAAAGGATGAAAAATGGCAGATTTAAAGTTTACACGAACACATGAATGGTTAAAGGATGAAGGGAATGAAATGACTATTGGCATCACTGACCATGCTCAGCAGCTCTTAGGTGATATGGTTTTTGTTGACTTACCCCAAGAAGGCGATGAAGTGAAGGCTGGTGATGAACTTGGAGTGGTTGAATCGGTCAAGGCCGCCTCTGATTTTTACGCACCAGTTAGCGGTGTGGTGATTGCTGTCAATCAGCAAGTAAACGAAAATCCAGCTCTTGTTAATAGCGACCCTCATGGGGCAGGCTGGTTAGTTAAACTTAAGGCTTCTAATCTTTCAGAACTCAGTGAATTATTAAATACTGAGCAATACCAAAAAGAGATTGCAGAAGAGGAGCATTAAGATGCCTTATATTCCACACACCCACGAAGATATAGAAGCCATGCTGGCAAGCATTGGCGTCGCTAAAACCACTGATTTGTTTGATGAAGTTCCCCCTGCCTTACTCTATGGTGAGCTTAAAAACATACCCTCAGGCTTAAGTGAAATGGCGATGCTGAAAGACGCACAACGTTTAGCTGATAAAAACCAGAACGGCCTTTGTTTTCTTGGTGCTGGCAGTTATGAACATCACATTCCTGCGGCGGTGTGGGATATTGCATCACGAGGTGAATTCTTAACCGCTTATACGCCTTATCAAGCAGAAGCTAGTCAGGGAACCTTGCAATTGCTTTATGAATTCCAAACCATGATAGCCGAACTCACAGGCCTCGATGTAGCCAATGCATCGATGTACGATGGTGCCACAGCGCTTGCTGAGGCCATATTGATGGCTGTACGGATTAATAAAAAGAGTAAAACAAATCGCGTTCTAGTCGTTGGAACTCTCCATCCCCTCTATCGGGAAACCGTTGAAACTATAGTTCGCACCCAACACATCGAAGTGATTACCCTTCCTTTTGACGAGAAACAAGGCATCACTGCACTTTCGGCCATAGAAAAATATCAGGGCGAGGATATCACCGCCTTAGTCATCCCCCAGCCCAACTTTTTTGGTTGCTTAGAGCAAGTGGATGAACTGACAGATTGGGCTAGAACAAATCAAATAATTTCTATTGCTTCAGTAAACCCTGTTGCTCTTGCCCTTTTAAAACCGCCAGGACTTTGGGGTGAGCAGGGGGTTGATATTGCTTGCGGCGAAGGACAACCTCTCGGTTCACCTATGGCTTCAGGGGGACCTTATTTTGGCTTTTTCTCAACACGTATGGAGCATGTTCGCCAAATGCCAGGCAGGTTGATAGGACACACTCTGGATAAAGATGGCAAGACAGGCTATAGCCTAACTCTCCAGGCACGGGAACAACATATACGACGGGGCAAAGCTACTTCCAATATCTGTACTAATCAGGGTTTGTTAGTCACTGTAGCGACAATCCATATGAGTTTAGTGGGTGCACAAGGTTTACTAGAGGTTGCCCGAAATTGCCATCAGAACACCCGTAAACTAGTCGCAGCTCTTACTGAAATTAACGGTGTCGAATCAGTCTTTTCTGCACCCTACTTCCATGAAACTCTTCTTCGCCTCAATCAACCTGTTGATCACGTGCTTAAGCAATTAGCTGACCACGGGATTATTGGGGGGTATTCAGTAGAGTCTCATTATCCTCAATTGGCTAACACAATGCTTGTTTGCGCTACCGAAATGCGCACGGAAGATGACATTGCTCTTTATGCCAATTCACTCAAGCAAATAATGGCCAAGCGAGGTAGCTAATGTTTATTGTAGAGATGACTTATAAAACACCGATATCTGAAGTTGATAAGTATTTGCAGGCTCATCGCGAATTCCTTGATTATCACTATAAACAAGGTTTATTGCTGGCTTCAGGCCCCATGAAGCCCCGTACTGGCGGAATCATTATTGCAATGACTAAGGATAAGGACTATCTGGAATCAATCCTTAAGCAAGATCCTTATTATCTGGCGGAAATTGCAGATTATAAAATTATTGAATTTACCCCAGTCAAACATTGCGATGAAATTAAAGATCTAATACAAAAAACGGAGGGCAAATTATGCTAATCTTTGAACGTTCAAAAGCCAGCCGTCAAGCCCTAGCACAAACACCCAGTGATATTGCACAGCCGTTAGGAATTCCAACTAATTTCTTAAGAACTAAACCTCCGCGCTTGCCAGCTTGTTCTGAATTGCAAGTGGTTCGTCATTACACTCGCCTCTCGCAAAAGAATTTTTCGATTGATACCAATTTCTACCCGCTTGGTTCTTGTACTATGAAGTACAACCCACGTGGAGTTCATAAGGCAGCATCGATACCTGGATTTCTTAATCGTCATCCTCTAGCCCCTGAAAATGCAAGCCAGGGCACTTTGCAAGTTCTTCATCAACTGCAAATTTACTTAGCTGAAATAACAGGAATGGCGGGTGTATCTTTAACACCAATGGCAGGTTCACAAGGTGAATTTGCTGGTGTTGCAATGATTAAAGCCTATCACCAGTCCCGAGGAGACTCAGCCAGAAATGAGATGCTTATCCCCGATGCAGCTCATGGAACTAATCCCGCATCAGCGGCTATGTGCGGCTATAAAATTGTTGAACTGACTACGCAAAAAGACGGGGATCTTGATTTAGAAGAACTTCGCCGAAAAGTAGGGCCAAAAACCGCAGGAATTATGTTAACAAACCCTTCTACTTTAGGGTTGTTCATGCGTCAAATTAAAGAAATTGCAGCAATCGTTCATCAGGCAGGTGGACTTCTTTATTACGACGGTGCAAATCTTAATGCTATTTTAGGCAGAGTAAGACCTGGTGATATGGGATTTGATGTTATGCATTTAAATTTACATAAAACCTTTGCCACTCCCCATGGCGGTGGCGGACCTGGAGCGGGTCCCGTTGCTGTTGGGAAGCGTTTACTGCCTTTTTTACCTTTACCCACAGTTATCAAAGAAGATAAACATTACCGCTTTGCTAAA
This sequence comes from Tatlockia sp., assembly GCA_013697645.1. Classification (GTDB taxonomy): domain Bacteria; phylum Pseudomonadota; class Gammaproteobacteria; order Legionellales; family Legionellaceae; genus Tatlockia. The sequence goes on from JACCWL010000098.1 coordinate 19,215, forward strand.
TCTAGTGATTTTCCTCAATCTATTGGCCGTTTATCTTGCTTTATGGGCAATACAGGCATTCTTCTTCGCGCTTATTTTTACACTCGTGTACTTGGAAAAGAAGGCTTGTTGCGTGTTTCAGAATTCGCAACGCTAAATGCAAACTATTTGCTGTCTGAACTGCAAAAAGCAGGCTACACCCTTGCTTATCCAGGACGCCGTGCAACCCATGAATTCATTATTACATTGAGTCCTGAAAAGAAATCCTTTGGAATCACTGCGATGGATTTAGCCAAACGTTTACTCGATTATGGATTTCATGCACCAACCACTTATTTTCCCTTGTTGGTCCCTGAATGCTTATTGATTGAACCGACTGAGACGGAGTGTAAGGAAGAATTGGATGGTTTTATAAGTGCTCTACAAGCGATTCGTCACGAAGCAAAGACCAATCCAAACACCTTAAAAGAAGCACCGCATACTTTACCTGTGAAACGTCTGGATGATGTGAAAGCGGCGAGGGAACTTGATTTGAACTATTTCGCGCTGCATGATGAATAGAACTTGTGGCATTGATTGATAACCTAATTCCAACTTATCAGAAATCGCACAAATCGTAGGTCGGGCCCCTGGCTCGACAATGAGTTATCGACACCTTTTGTGTGTCGTAATAAAAATAGACAATCCTAACTTAATATAAAACGGTAGCCTAGTTAGCGCAGAGCGAAAACCGGGTTATCTGAAGTCATAATTCACGATTATCGCTCTGCGCGACCCTTGATTTAAATCTTAAAAATAAACCAGCAAATTTTCAGTCTGATCATTTCTCTCGCATAGCCTAACTGCTTGTTTTTAAAAACTTCTTTTCTGGATCAAAAAAATACGTTATAACAGAGTACCTGTGTAAAGGATTGACGGGTAAAAGTCTCAGTTGCGGTATAAAAGGGGCTATGGGCGTTAAAAAAGAAGGTCAGCTTACAGGTCTGGCACCAACTTTTTTTTCAGGGAGTGAAAAAAAAAATGAATAATAAAACATTTTCACAACGCTTTAATCGTGAATTGTCAATGTTAGGTTTTCCGGAAGAACTAGCAGAGAAAACCAAGGCTGTCTCGAAAGTGTTTGGGGTCTCTCGTCATTTAGCAAATTCAATGCTCTTTGGCTACCATCTTCCTTCTGTAGATCAACTTGATAAAATTGCAGAAATACTGGAAGTTTGCCCGCAGTGGTTATGCGGTACGACTGATAGGAAAAAAGCGTATCAAGTCCGCGAAGTGGATGAAAGAGTCTAGCTTATGGTGTAGCCTGATAGAATTTTGGTTATAATAGAAATATCAGCTTGCTCTTATACGTGGTGCAGCTTCTGAAGTAGATGCAGGTAGTGCCACGTCTTATAAGCCTAATTCAAAGGTTATTTAGTTATGGAATGCTTAAGTTATTGCATTGCCAACGCAATTGATTTGAATCGATTGGATGCTCACTTTAAATCCACCTTGCCAGGTTATAGCTCTGTAAGATCCCGTGGGGTTTTGAAACTCAGCCGCAGCGATACCAATCAAACCTTAATATTCGTATTTAAAAATGGGACAGTAGTTGCTTGGGGAGTCAAACGCTTCCAGATTCAACCCTATCTTGACACAATCAAACTCTTTGCCGAGAAGCCTATCTCTTTTTTGGTGCATGATGAATTTAGCTATCGAATAACAGATAAAATAACAATAGGGCCCCATAGTTATTTTGAGGTCGATATACTGACCCTGGATGAGGACAGTGAGGAACTGAAATTAAGTTTTTCCTATGGTTTTTCCCAATCAGTAAAATTACAGTATTTTGAAACAATCATTGAAGTGTTAATTGAAAAATACAACCCGATGATCCAACGTCTTTCAGTCCGCGGCCAGATGCCGATTCGGCGGAACCAAATCCGGCAAGTAATTGGGGAAATCCTTGGTGCAAAAAGCGAAATGAATCTGATTTCAAATTTTCTTTACCACCCTAAATATTTTTGGCAACACCCAACCCTTGAAGAATATTTCATCATGATGGAACGCTATCTTCATATTCAACGTCGAGTTAATGCCATAAATCATCGCTTAGATACCCTTAATGAAATCTTTGATATGTTCAATGGTTACTTAGAAACACGCCACTCGCATAATCTGGAAATTGTTATTATCCTCTTGATTATATTAGAAGTTGCTTTTGACGTGCTCAATTTCATTGTTTAAATTTCAATCAAAACGCATCTTTAATCAACAGCATCCGTCCTAGTTCCTTACTATACTTAGAACTAGATGTATGTGCTGGAGAGGTAGGATGAATAGTGATAATGAAAATGAAACGATAGGTATTATTGCGATTCTTATTATTATCATTGTCGCTGCACTTGGACTTTTTTATTTTTTCTCACATCGCCCCCACGCGGCCTTGAAAGGCCAAGAAAATAATCCGAATATCCCTGTGCCTATCGAGGCACCGCACCCAGTTAATAATCTTGAACAGGATGGATTTAGACTCATCATTCCAACGGATCAGTTGAAGAATACAATGTGAGTTTAATTAGGGATTAAATTTAGGTAATTCTATCTCAGTCAACACTCCCCCTTTTTCACGCCATTTACGCAAGCGAACTAATTTTTCTACAGCTTCTGTATCCGGAGTACAATGCCCATCTTCTTTTAATTTTTTAAAAAAGTTTTGTTCATACTCGCCGTATTGATAAATTTCTTGCAGTGGTTTATTTAATTTTTCACTATAAAAGCATTTAGGTATTGTACTTTCAAGATCTCTTGACCACTCTTTATCCTGATTTAAATCAGGAAATTTTTGCGAATAGATAGCTGCCAGCCGACGAAATCGAACCACTACCTCGGGATTACGCTCCATCCAACCAGCTCCATTTTTATGAGCAAAATACAAAAGAGAAGACAATTCAGTACGGCCATGTAAGAAAGACCGCTCCAAAGGGCACATAGATGGACAAAGCTCAAAATATTCCTTGGGAGTAAAAACCGAATAGGTCAGCGGATCCACCACTTTTGCGCCATCATTAGTAAGTTTCATCATCAACTCCATATCTTCAGCAGCTAAGGCGCGATGAAGAGGAGTTGTTTTATCGGAGGAAAAGTCTCTATTCGCCTCTTTTTTCGAGTATAAGGAATTGAATAAAAACCTGCTTTTTTCCCCATGTTTTATAGCCAGATTCAGCAAACAGTCATAGTGTTCACTGTCCGGATTTATTCTCTGCATTAGCCACACAAAGGCTTCACTATGGTGTTTTTTTAGCTTTTCAAAAAAACCAGAAGAGAGATGATCATCAAATTTATCGATTAAGTTTTTTACGATAATAAAGTGAAAGAGATCCATTGCTGATTGATAGCAATCTGAATGGCTATTTTTCTGAGCAAAACAATAAAATTCCTGGATGGAATAAATAGGAAGCTCTTCGACGCCTAGATCCATTCTACCCATAATGAATGAGTTGAGTATCCGACCTCGGACTGTGTTTGGGTTCAAACTGGAGTATAAGATGAGTAAATCAGCCGGCGCTTTTTCAGACAGCTCTTTTAGAAGTTTTTGATGAATTGTCTCTTGTAAATCACTTGAAAAATGGTTTGCATCAATGAGGTCGAGACCTCCTGGTTTATAGTCTTGGATAGCGTCAAGGATTAAGTGATAATTCGAATTAAAACCAAATTCATCCTCCAATATCCACTGGATTAAAGCGTCCCTCGTTTCTTCATAATCTTCATTTTTCAAAGGATCTTTAAGAAAGATTTTTGCCTTGGCAATACAAATTTCTAAGCTTTTCCAGAAACGATGTTTCGGGTCCAACACAACAGCCTTAGGTAGCAGAAGAGATGCCTTATCATTCTGAATTGGGATAGCATATTCAACATGCTCCATATCGATTATTGCAGCGGCAAAGGCTGAGGCAAATTTGTTGCGTTCCTCTTTAGCAACCGCAATAGATAATAATTTATCTGCAAAAATATTGAGTAATTCACGCTCATTAAGAGGAATATGAGTAATAGTCATTTGATGATAGAAATCATGAAGTTCTGCTTCAGCATAGCGCTTTGCGACAGGGAACTTGTCAACCATTGTTGGCAAATACTCGGGCAGAAATTTAAAAGATTGAAATAAATCTCTCCCATTTAACTTTAAAGTTTTATGCAATCCCCTTAGCGTTGATATTCCAAATCGGTAAACAGGTTTTGGGGTGGTAGAGGGAGACATCGCTTCTAAATAAGCTTGCATCATTCCTCTTGAAGGAATCATTCGCATAGGCTTTTTATCAAAGCACAGCCTGGAGAGCGCGTTGAATCCAAGAAAATTAATCCTATCCATTAGACTTTCGTGATTACGGTTTAAGTCTTCAAATAAGCTATCTTTGACTAGTAAAAAACTCTGTTCTGAACTCGGTAATTCTAATAACCTAAGATAAAATAATTTTTTTTGTTCCTCGGTCCATTTTTTTTATCACCATTTTTTGGAACACTTTCAAATTGGACTTTAAGGGATGTCAACGCTATTTCCTGCTGTATGGCTTCCTCGGGATTGCTAATTTCCTTAAGCAATTGAAGCTTTGCAACAGTACGTAGTTTTTGAGGCGTTGGAATGGTTTTCATCGTCGCATCAATCATCGCTTCAGCTAGTCCGATTCGCTTTCTATTCTTTGATAAAACCTGGATAAAGCGCATCGGCATTTCTTTTTCTTTTATATTCTCTTCATCCGTCCATACATTGTAAAAAAGCTGGCTCGTTGAAAAAGTCATGCTTGAAATAAGCCCATCTTTAAGGCAACGTAAAGCATGAAGGGGAAATAATTCCATGTCACATTCACTAAATAGCTTCTGCCAATCGCCTTGATTGATTTTTTTAGCTAGGAGCTCATAACCAGTTTGATCTTCTTTGAGTTCTTGCAATTTCGATAATAATTCTTCTTTAACATTTTTTTTGAGATAGGCGGTTAAACTCTGATAAGCTAGTTTCCCCTGTTCAAATGTATCTGGGTCAATTTCGGCTTGAACCGTCTGCATATTTCCCGCTAAATTAAAAAAAGTACTATTTAAGCTAGTTGCTAATTTTGTTTTCATAATACAAACCGAATGATTTAAAAACGAGCTTATTGTACATTTATAAAAACATGGCGTCAATTTATGGCCGCGCTCTCTAAAATTTGTTAAACTAAAGATATTCCCCCCATTAATTTAAAAATTATGCTTATTTGCAATAATCAGTTGAACCCTTCGCAGTTGGATGCCCTTCTCAAGCTGGCTGCACTTTGCAAAGCAGAGGATAAGGATTTACCACCTTTGTATACGCATATCCTTGAGCAAAAACGTGTTTCGGACAGTAATTATTTTTTTTATCAAGAGGATAAATTAATAGGTTTTCTAAGCGTCTATTTTTTTTATACCAATGCTTGCGAAATCACTATAATTATTGATCCAACCCAACGCCACAAAGGGATAGCCAAGCGCCTCATTAAAGCCGCCTTGCCCTTGCTTGAAGCCAAACAAGTCGAAACGTTGCTGTTTTCAACGCCTGAAGCTGCGCATGAAAAATGGTTATCCGGTTTAGGCTTTACCTATCAAAATAGTGAATATCACATGGAGCGCAATAGTTTTGAGCCGATTATGATAAGCAACCATCGATTAGTCATGCGCAAAGCAACCGAGGCAGACATTCCCGCACTTTGCTCAATTGACGAGGTTTGTTTCCCAGTAGAACCAGAAAATATGCCGCTTCGCTTTATAAGTTTGATGAGCGATGTGGACTATCACATTATGCTTGCCTCCCTTGATAGTAAAGCAATTGGCAAGGCTCATATTCGTTGGCAAACGGATAAAGCGACCTTCTCAGATATCGCCATCATGCCCCCTTACCAAAGCCAGGGCTTAGGTAGTGAATTATTAGCTGATTGTATTAACAATGCACTGCTGCTTGGCAAAACCAAGCTTGCACTGGATGTAGAGACCTCTAATCACAGCGCTCTTAACCTTTATACGCGCCATGACTTTAAATCAGTTAATTCGATTGATTTTTGGGCTATCAGTACTGAAAAATTGCGTTTACTTTTACACCCTTAGCCAAGATTCAAACCCTTGCAAAAGCACCCCACAAATACCACCAGAACTTAGGTTGGTGCAAAAAATAAAACAGATCCATAAAATCGGCTTGACAGCTTTTCCGCACCCCCTTTAGTATTGCGTTTATCAAAAAGGAAAAGCACCAAATAAGCACTAAATATTTGATAAAATGGCTGAAATTAAGTGCTATATGCGCTAAATAAAGCTGTTCGATGGGAAAAAGAGCAGTGCGTGCTAAGAGGATAAGGAATGAAGAAAAGGGTAGTAATTACAGGGATGGAGATAGTATCTTCCATCGGCAATGGACTTGATGCTTTCTGGCAAGCAGCAACAAAGGGACAATGTGGGATAAAACGTATTGAAAGATATGATCCTAGCCCTTACCCCACTCAAATTGCAGGCGAGATCCGAAATTTGCCCTTGGAGAATTTGCCTCAATTTGATAAATCCAAGCGTTTCCCTTGTGCCGCTCAATACGCTCTTTACTGTGCACACTATGCCATTGAAAAAGCAGGCCTAACAGCGGCAGATCTTTTCCGAGCAGGAACCTACATCGGTACAAGCTTAGGCGGTTCACCGGAACTTGAATCAGGTTACAAATCTTTCTATACAGACAGCTGGAAAAAAATTCCTGCCTTAAGCGTCATCCGCGGCATGCCGAATTCCGTCGCTAATCATATTGCCATTGCATTTGGCTTAGGTGGCCCTAATTCTACTTTTTCAAACGCCTGCGTTTCCTCTGCGGAAGCCATCGGCACTGCTTATCAGCAAATTGCGCAGGGAAGGCTTACTACGGCTCTCTGTGGAGGAACTGAATCGCTTGTTTGGGAAACGATTATGGCTGCATGGTGTAAACTGCGTGTAATGTCCACTCAAAATGAAAGACCTGAATTAGCCTCACGCCCCTTCGATATAAACCGTGATGGAATGGTCATGGCCGATGGCGCAGGCATCTTAATTCTTGAAGAATACCAACAAGCCAAGGCAAGAGGGGCAACAATCCATGCTGAAATTATCGGTTTTGGTGCCAGCTGCGATGCCTCTCATGTTACAGCCCCAAGCATAGAGGGCCAAGTTCGAGCGATTCACGCGGCCTTTGATGATGCCAAGCTGGCCCTTAGTGATATTCAATACATCAGTGCTCACGGAACAGGCACCCAATTAAACGATGTCACTGAAACAGAGACTATAAAAAAAGTGTTCGGTCAGCGTGCTTACGAAATACCCATTACCGCACAAAAAGCCATGACCGGCCATACTATCGGGGCGGCTGCAGTAATGGAAATCATCGCTACAACCTTAAGTTTGCAATATGATATTTTATTGCCAACAATTAATCTTCATGAAGCTGATCCTGCATGCGATCTCGACTATGTGGCTAATCATGCGCGTCAAAAGCAAATAGATATCGCCTTATCGAACCACTTCGCCTTTGGCGGTGCGAATGCTGCCTTGATCCTCAGGCGCGTCTAAAATTTAATCCTTTGGTTCCTCTTGGAGTTTAATTGTTAGTCTATAATTAAAAAGCTTTTAGAAGGGAATGAATAAAACAAAGGAGATTAAGATGAATAAGGACATTTTTGAAGGCAAATGGGAAGAGCTTAAAGGTAAAATGAGACAACAATGGGGCCGATTAACTGATGATGATATTGAACAAATTCAAGGTACACATGAAGAAATCTTAGGTAAATTACAAAAATATTATGGCTATTCAAGAGAAGAAGCGGAAAGTGCTGTAAAAAAATTCCGTGACGAAAATTTACACTAAAACCTGTCTTATGACTTAAACCTTTAAAAAAAAACCAAAAAGGTCGGGCCCCTGGCCCGACATACTAACCTCTGCTCTCATTCACTGCCAATAATTTAGAAAAAATTCAAACAAATGTAGCCTGGTTAGCGCGATAGCGATAACCAGGTCATCAATTAACTGATGTTTGCTAGATTATAATTATTTCCTAGATGAGGGTTTATAACCATCCCGGTTATCGCTATCGCGCTAACCAGGCTACGGTACTATATTTACAACCCCCTACAAACTCCTCCCTCGTAAATCCAGTAAAAAAACTCTATAAACCAAAAATTTTTCCTAAGATCAGTTATTTTAAGCATTCTTGTGAAACATCAGTCGCAACTAATACAACATCGCGTTATAATCGCCATATTTTTGCATGTTTATAAGGTCATTAGATGAATGTGTCGCTGTATGAAATAGCTAATTTAGTGCAGGGTATTGTTGTTGGGAATGAAAAAATCAACATCGCATCCTTATCTTCCGTTGACAATATTAGTCTCGGCTCACTCGTATTTGCTGACAGCGAGAGGAATTTAGAGCGAGCAGAAAAATCAGAAGCGGCCGCTATTTTGGTCAAAAATACCACGATCAGCCAGATCAAGCCCGTTATTCAAGTGGATCATCCGTTTAAGGCTTTTATCCAATTGCTAAATCACTTTCATCCAAGCAAAAAATCTAAACTTGGCATTCATCCCACAGCCGTTATTGCTGATGATGTCGTCATCGGCAATAACGTTAGCATTGGTCCCTATGTGGTCATCGAAGCTGGTTCAAAAATTGGTGATAATTGTGTAATTAAAAATCATGTGAGCATTGGTGCTGATGTCGTTTTGGGCGCTGACACTATACTCTACCCGCAAGTAACTATCTACGATAGGAGTCGAATCGGTTCTAGAGTGGCTATTCATGCTTCTAGCGTAATTGGTTCAGACGGCTTTGGCTATACCTTTGTTGATGGTCAACATTTGAAAGTCCCCCATATTGGTCATGTTCTCATTGAAGATGATGTAGAAATTGGCGCTAATACTGTCATTGACCGCGCCACTATAGGTGCAACCGTGATCGGCGAAGGGACTAAAATTGATAATTTAGTACAAGTTGCTCATTCAGTAAAATTAGGAAAACACAATATTATGTGTGCCTTTACTGGTATTGCCGGCAGCTCGACTAGCGGTGATCACGTCATTTTTGCCGCCAATGTGGGTGTTAGCGATCATGTGCGAATTGATGACGGTGTCATTTTAGGAGCCCGAGCTGGCGTTCCTTCGAAAAAACATCTCAAAGAAGGAAACATCTATTTAGGCAATCCGGCTCGTCCAAAGGATAAAGCGATAGAACAGGAACTTGGCCTAACGCGCATCCCTATAATGCGCAAAAACCTAAGAGCCTTAAGTGAGAAAGTAGAATTACTAAGCAAACGTGTAGCTCAATGCGAGGGTCAATTTGAGGCTCAAGAATAATGGCGCCCCCTTTAATTCTTATTGATGGATCCTCTTATTTTTTTCGTGCCTTCCATGCGCTTCCACCGCTTACAAACTCAAAAGGACAGCCAACAGGAGCTGTTTATGGCGTAGCCAATATGGTGAAGCGCCTAATCAAAGATTATCAACCTAATCAAATTGCTGTAGTTTTCGATGCGAAGGGTAAAACCTTTCGGGATGATTGGTATCCTGAATATAAGGCGCATCGCCCCGCAATGCCTACCGATTTAAGCTGTCAATTTAAACCGCTTATCGAAATATTAGAAGCAATGGGTCTGCCTTTGCTTATTATTGAGAAGGTGGAAGCTGATGATGTCATTGGTACTTTAGCGCGCTTAGCGACTGAACAAAAACAAGATGTACTCATTTCCACTGGTGATAAAGACATGGCTCAACTTGTCAATGAGCATGTGACGCTTATCAATACCATGTCTAATCAAATTTTAGATATTGCCGGTGTAAGGCAAAAATTCAATGTTAGCCCTGAGCAAATTATCGACTATCTAACCTTGATAGGGGACACCGTTGATAATGTACCTGGCGTTACAAAATGCGGTCCTAAAACAGCAGCGAAATGGCTGCAAGAATACGGAACTCTCGATAATTTAATAAAAAATTCCGCAGCAATTACGGGGAAAATTGGCGACTATTTTCGTGAAAGCCTCGCGCATTTACCGCTATCTAAAAGATTGGTAACCATAAAAACTGACCTAGATTTACCCCTAAGCTTGGCTGATTTAGCACCAAGACCTGCAAATCAAAACCGACTGCTTGAGCTAACGCGAGAACTTGAGTTTAAAAACTGGTTAAAAGATTTGTTGGGCCAGGAAAACACCGCTAAGGAACTATCGGCAGAAGAGAACGATGTACCTCTTCAAATCAATTTTGATCTAATTACTACAAGCTCACAGCTTGATGAATGGTTAAAACACTTAGCCCTTTCTTCCCTAATTTGCATTGATACTCAAACAACAAGCCTTGATGCCATGAAAGCTAAACTTGTCGGTATCGCTTTGGCTATTGAGAATAAATCAGCCTATCTTCCAATTGGTCATAAAGATGGTAGTGAGCAATTACCACTTGAATATGTACTAACAGCCTTAAAACCAATCCTAGAAAATCCGCAATTGGCTAAAATTGGCCAAAATTTAAAATACGATTACAACGTCTTTAAAAATCATGGCATTGTTCTGCAAGGTCTTGCCTTTGACACAATGCTTGAATCTTATGTTTTAAATTCCAATGCAAGCAACCACAATATAGATTCCTTAGCTTTAAAATACCTTGGCTACAAACCAATTAGTTATGAAGATGTTGCGGGGAAGGGAGCAAAACAACTTTGTTTTGATGAAGTTCCCGTCGCCAAAGCAGCAGCCTATGCTACAGAAGAAGCAACCACTACCTTGCGATTGCACCATAAGCTTTATCCTATGCTGGATGAGAAACTAAAAAACGTCCTAAATACTATTGAATTACCACTACTCACCGTTCTAGCTAATATGGAATACGAGGGTGTGCTAATTGACCAAATAACACTAGCGAAACATGGCGCCCGCCTCAAAGAACTCATGCAGACTTTAGCTGATGAGGCCCTACTTTTGGCTGGCAAGCCCTTTAATTTAAATTCGCCAAAGCAACTCCAGGAAATATTGTTTGATGAGCAAAAAATTCCCGTGCTCAGTAAAACACCTACAGGCCAACCCTCAACAGCAGAATCTGTCTTGCAAGAACTGGCTTTTGAATACCGTCTGCCTGCGGTTATTCTTGAATACCGCAGCCTAAGTAAATTAGTTTCAACCTATATTGACGCGCTGCCGAAACGAATCCATGAGAATACAAAACGTGTCCATACCTGTTATAACCAAGCTATTGCAGCCACTGGGCGTTTATCATCCTCTGAGCCAAATCTGCAAAATATTCCTATTCGCAGTGAAGAAGGACGCTTGATTCGAACAGCCTTTATTGCTCCTGATAATCATCTTTTGATAGCAGCTGATTATTCACAAATTGAGCTACGAATTATGGCTCATTTGTCACAGGATGCTAACTTGCTTAAGGCCTTTGCAAAAGGATGGGATATCCATTCGGCTACTGCTAGTGAAATTTTTCAGCTCGAATTAAGCGAGGTTAATGCTGAGCATCGCCGCCGCGCCAAGGCTGTCAATTTTGGCTTGATCTATGGAATGTCTGCATTTGGATTAGCAAAGCAATTAGGGATTGATCGTCAAGACGCACAATTTTATATGGATCTTTATTTTCAACGTTACCCCGCTGTGCTTGAGTATATGGAACGCACTCGCAAACAAGCCCACGAACAGGGTTATGTTGAAACTGTCTTTGGCCGGCGTCTTCATTTACAGGAAATAAATTCGCCCAATATGATGCGGCGAAAAGCGGCAGAACGTGCAGCCATTAATGCACCCATGCAAGGAACGGCTGCTGATATCATCAAAAAAGCCATGTTGGCTCTAGCCAATTGGCAAGCCACTCAAGAAACGCCGCTAGCAAAAATGATTATGCAAGTACACGATGAATTGATTTTCGAAGTTCATGAAAGCGCAGTAGACAAGACAAAACAAACCATCCGTGAACTGATGGAACACACGGTTGAATTGTCTGTGCCTTTGTTAGTTTCGGTGGGTGTCGGCAAAAATTGGGATGAGGCACATTAGCCTGGTTGAAAATAAAATAGCGTAGGTCGGCGCCCCTGGCCCGACATTTCTTACTCGTGCACCCCATGTCGGGCAAGGGGCGCGCCGACCTACGATACTGCGAGAATTGCAACGAATTGCCTACATACCACGGACAAGCTGCGGTATTTAGGAGTAAAAGGATTCACTCAGGATCCATACGAATACAATTTAATTAACTAATTCAGCGGAGTTAATCAATGCGATATATAATTACAATTTTTTTAGCCTTCTTAGGCTTTATAAGCCCCAGCTTTGCGGCAATAACAAACAACCAAGAGATGGCAAAAGCCCTACATTTGGAATGGATGGACAGCAATATTGCGCCAAGCCAAGATTTCTTTGCCTATGCTAATGGCAGTTGGCAAAAGTCTAATCCTATTCCCCCAGAGTATTCAATGTGGGGTTCCTTCCAAATTCTCGATGAGAAAGTGCAAACTCTTATACATCAAATGCTAATTAACGCTGCGAAAGATAAAAAGGCTCTACCAGGCTCGATTGAGCAAAAAGTCGGTGATTTTTATTTTAGCGGGATGGATGAAGAATCCATTAATCAACTTGGCGTTAAACCTCTAGAATCTGAATTTAGCCGTATTGATACAATTAAAAATGTAGCTGATTTACAAAAGGTTATCACTCATTTACAGCTGATAGGCGTTGATGTTCTTTTCGGTTTTGGTTCAATGCAAGATTTTAAAAATAGCCAAGAAGTAATTGGCGCTGCAGTGCAGGGCGGCCTTGGTTTGCCAGATCGTGATTATTACCTAAAAGATGACCCAAAATTTCAAAAAATTCGCTCAGCTTATCTCCAGCATATGAGCAAGATGTTTCAATTGTTAGGTGACAATTCAGAAAAAGCCGTTGCTGAAGCAGATACCGTGATGAAAATTGAAACGACTCTAGCCAAAGCATCGATGTCACAAACTGCTCAACGCGATCCCCATGCGATTTATCATATGATGGATTTAAAAACGCTTGAAAAATTGACCCCTCATTTTTCATGGCCTAGCTATTTGACAGCACTCGACCAACCAAAGATTAAACGAATCAACATGGCCATGCCCGACTTCTTTAAGGTTATGAGTGAACAACTGCAAACCATTTCTCTCAATGATTGGAAAACCTATTTGCGCTGGCATTTGATTGACAGTTTTGCCTCCTATTTATCAAAACCTTTTGTTGATCAAAATTTCCGCATGAATTCTGCTTTAACAGGCACAGAGAAATTGTTGCCGCGCTGGAAGCGAGTGGTAAGGACTGAAAATAGCGCCTTAGGCTTTGCTATTGGCAAGTTATATGTAGAAAAATATTTTCCACCTTCCTCTAAAAAAGCAGCCTTAGAAATCTTGCAAGATATTCGTCAATCGCTGCAAAAGGATCTTAAAACCTTAAGCTGGATGACTCCTGAAACGCGACAAGCCGCCTTAAAAAAATTAGCCCTAATGGAAGAACGCGTTGGCTACCCTGATAAGTGGCGTGATTATTCCACTTTGAAAATTGATCGCGGTCCTTATGTGTTAAACGTGTCTCGTGCTAATGAGTTTTTGATAAAGCGAGATCTCAATAAAATTGGCAAGCCCGTGGATCGCAGCGAATGGGCTATGGCCCCGCAAACGATTAATGCCTATTATGATCCCTCAATGAATAACCTCAATATCCCTGCCGGGATTTTACAACCGCCCTTCTTTGATCCAAAGGCACCAGCCGCAGTAAACTACGGCGCTCTTGGCTTCGTGATGGGACATGAAATGACTCATGGCTTTGATGATCAGGGCGCTAAATTTGACGGTCACGGCAATTTAAAAAACTGGTGGACTCCAGCTGATCTTAAAAAATTTCAAGCAGCAACATCGTGCATTGTTGAGCAATTTTCAAAATATAAAGTGAATGGCGATTTGCCTGTTCAAGGCAAATTAGTGGTTGGTGAAGCGACTGCCGATTTAGGCGGATTAACCTTGGCTTATCATGCCTTTCAGAATTCAAAATATTATAAAAATGCGCCAACAATTAACTCGCTAACCCCAGCTCAACAATTCTTCTTAGGTGCAGCCCATGTTTGGGCAGCAAATATTCGCCCAGAACAGGCGAATAATTTGGTCACTACGGATCCGCATCCACCGATGTTATATCGAGTCAATGGCACGCTTGCCAACATGCCGCAATTTCAAGATGCCTATGCAGCTCCGGCAAAGAGTTTAATGGTAAATGAAAATCGCTGCGTTATTTGGTAATAACTAGAGCACCCTCCTGGATACCGCGGACAAGCCGCGGTAAGTGGGCGTTCTTTATTTTTTACCATGGATGTCCTTTTATGACGAGATATTGACTTTTCCTACTGCAAAAAATGCTTCCAGTTATCTAAAATTAACTTCTCATGAATATTATAAAGATTATATAGATAAAATTAATGATACTACTTTTTATCTATCGCTAGAATTTGCATCCATTTTGTAGAGTTATCTAAAATTAGATGTACATTTCTCATTTGAGTTAATATCTGACTTTTTGAATTTGACGTTTAATCCAAACGAATAAAACGTTATTTGCAAAGTATACGAAAAAAATTATGCACCTTGGCTACGAAATATTGCGCCCCTCGTACTAGGAGACATCAATGCAATGAATGTGAATACATCATCCGCATTAGTTATTGAACATGCGAGCCGCCGAGTAGACTTTTTTTTTCTTAGTTTACTTTTCTTTTATAATAAATCGGCAACCATTCAACTTGAACAGACTGAAGGTAGGGGTAGACAACTTCAGGGTGTACACGGAAACGCTGAGTATAAGACTCAAGCCTGTCACTCGGCTATTGCTTCTAATTTTATAGCATATTCATCAATGGGAGGTAACATCGCAATCCCAGATCACTTTGCCCAAATACTTAATACTACGGTTGAGCTACCAAAAAGTGTAAATCAATTTGATCAAAAACTTGAAGGCAAAATCACAGAAACTCTGCAAACTGCCTGGAGAAAAGCCGCCCTTAGAATCTTAAATCAAACGTCTCAGGCAGGTCATAATTTTGAGCCACGAAAGGCCTTAATAAAATTTTTACTACAATTAGTTAACTTTTTTACTGATGAAAGTACACAAATAAATTATTGGTCGGATAATTGTTCGTCAGAAAATAGACTTATTTATGCACTTCAATGCATTGGTACTTTCTATTTCTTATGGAGTTCAAAATTTAATTTAGAGGATTACATCCACTCTCAGATGCGGCT
>JACCWL010000104.1 GCA_013697645.1 Tatlockia sp.
TCTTAGGCATGCTTTCGTTATTCTAAAGGCTCTAGAAGATCCATCTTAGCATTGACTCATTAAATTGATTGCTTTGTAATCGGCCTCTTCTCTGAATAAAAAACTTACTTAATTAAATTATAACGGGGAGCTGAAATGAGTATCTTAGTTAGAACCATAATAACAATCTTAGGAATGGCCTTTTTCTCGGCTACACTGGCCTCATCCGCAACCACAATAGCAGGAAACACAAACACCGAGAATTCTTCAATGTTATTTCAAGTTATTCAAAGCCAGATGGTTTTTGATAATTCAACGATTGAATCTGCAACAATAATATCTCCAGTAAATACAACTAATACATATGGAGTAAATTTAAAATTAAAAACTAATGCTGCCTATAAATTAGGTCGCCTTACTGAGGAAAACATAGGAAAACGAGTCAACATAATCTTAAATGGTGAGGTTGTATCCTCAGCAATAATTCAAGACAAGCTAGGGGCTGAGTTTCTCGTGGTTGGATTAACAAAAGTACAAGCTGATAATTTTATTAAAAATTTGGCATTGCCATGAAACTAATCTCGTATGTTTTATTCTTGAACTTAATTGTTAATTTTACCTCTTAAGTCCTAAAAGAATGTCGGGTATAGTTTCTGTTTGTTAAAATTCACAGAACCAGGTGAAAATGTGGTTAAGTGACTTGGGGAGTAGGCCGGAGGAACTTCCTATCCAGCCTCTCGCAAAACGGTGCATGAACCTCTCGACTCACACCGCTTCCATTAGCAAACCCTCCATTCATTCCTGCTCGCCAGTGCGCAAACAAATGAGGTTGTTTCTCAAATATCCATTCAAGAAACTTCCCTGCTTTTGTTTTGTGCCTTCTAAATGGCTTGTGTTTCTTCATCGCCCAGACAACTAAGGTATTATTAAAATGCCGCCATACTGGATAAAGTGCTGAGCGCGTGTATTTTCCGTAGTAGTTTATCCATCCTTGACGAATAGGATCGTACATTCGAGCAATATCGATCAGACTGAGTTCCGTCCGATTGCGCCTATTAAGTTTTCTTGTCTTTGCCCGTATTGATTTTATCGCTTCCTTACTGACCGCTTGCGTAAAACTTGTGAACACACTGCTACGATATCAACAACGAAAAGACCATGCATTGCCGCAGAATGAAACTAAAATGCGCGATATTAATAATGGTTTAGGTAGAGACTTACCGGAAACGGAGGAGCAATTGTTTGAATTAGCGCAATACCCTTTACTGGATGATGTTAAAGGTCTTGAAACTTTAGGAGGCGACGATTGAATTTAATGCAACGAGGCGCATCAAGGCCAATCTTACATTTCCATGCAACCAGGTAACGCCCTGCCATCTCACGTCTATCACGCGTATTTCTTCCAAATCAACGGTTACGATATCCATCCAAAGTCATTTTTCATACACCTTTTTTTAAACTGCGTTCAAATCTGTGTCTGGCTTACTCGATCAAATAGTGTGTTAACAATATTATCCGTTTAAAATTTATTTACCTTCGTTATTTTTGGTCGTTTATTTAATAATAAAACGTTTTGTTCAATTCTAAATTTTCGCGATCAAGTCTTGTAATGTCTCGTTTTCTGTTATTATGCACACAAGCTTATCCACGGATTTTGTGGGTATAATAAAGGGTTTGATACCCTTTATTTTTCTGGAAACAGGAAAGGCTTTATATATAGAGGCTTTCGCTATAAGTGCTCCCGAATTTGGGCGGTATAAGGCAATTTTAAGGGTCAACCAATGGGTTAAATATGACGATTTAAAGCCATTGAGTGACAATGATTTAACTCAGTTGATTAAATTTTTTTGGAACCTGAGGCCAGCACCCTGCCCCACCCAGTTATGAGCATGGGGTTATAGGCCGAAACCGTCGAAATTTCCGAGCTGTTTTTTGCAGGATATATTGTTTGTTACATATAGAGCAATGATGTTATCACCAGACTAGATTCTTTAAGGCCCGACTAATAATAACACCTGTTCTAAAGCCTCTGATTCTTCTAACGCATAGGTAACACCGCCTTCATTTCTCTCCAAAAGAGAGAAAATTCCTTTACAATTGTCAGAAGAAATTTCAAGTATGCCTCGAGGAACGTCCTTTTCAAATAGAACCAAGCGCCAAGGGAGCTTCTGCATTTAAAATAAATTATACATAAAATAATATAGACCTTTTAATTCAACGCTTTTTAGTAAATTAAATCTTTAGCTATATCAATGTTGTTTAGGGGATTTATTTTTAAAGACAGATATTAGGAATAATCAGAGGATAAAAAATGCCAGGGAAAACTACTCCCTGGCTGTTAATACTAGCGAACTTCCCTCTCAACTCTTCTAGTTTCAGAGAGGTCATCAAATTCATCTCGTTTGCAACTCATTCCATAACAGGCACCTATGCAGCTGGAGAGGGCTCCGATAAAGAATAAGAAAAAGATAAGCCATGCGCTGCCGGTTAACGTTTCCGGGGCAACTTTTACTACAGGTTGATTTGTAGCATTTTGGTTATTAGATTTTCCGGTAGTATTTGTGACATCAATATTTTGTGACATTGAGTCAGAAACCACTACTGAAGGGGATAGGGTCTTATTATAACCCGAGAGGTAATGAGTGAGTGGCATGGCGAATAATGCAGCTAACAATAAAGCAATACTCCATGTTAAAAACCCATAAATAACCCCGCCATGACACTGTGAGCGATAACATCGACCTAAGTATCCTGATGCGAACCCTGCAACAGCCATCGAGGCAATTGTGCCGATAAGAAGACCTAACAATCCACCTATAGCGATG
>JACCWL010000135.1 GCA_013697645.1 Tatlockia sp.
CAAGGTAAGAAATTGGGAGGTAGTATCAGAGGTAACTTTAAATCCAGAAAAACAAGCGGTAATTAAAAAACTATTAGTGGCCTAAATTTACAAAAAAGAGTGTCAACTAGCTTGCAAAACGCCGATAGCAACTACACTTTTTTACACTTCTTAACCGCCTAGATACCGCGTCTGGTTCGCGGTATCTAGTTTGTCCTCTGCTTTGTTAATGTTCTCTTAATAATCAACATATATAATTTTAATTAAAATATAATTTGAGATCATTATGAGTACATTAGATAAACTTTTAAGAAAAAATCTAGTTACCAAAATTTCAAATGAGGCATTGGCCAAGGCTCTAAACAATTTTGCGAGTAAGACCGATGAGCAATCCAAAAAGTCTTTTGCGCCCCTTAATAAGGAATTAGTTAGACGCTTATCTTTAGCTAGTCCAGAAGGGCAAAAAGAAATTCAGGACTCACTAACAGCCACTGTTAAGGCTCGCTTATTAGAAGATTACAAAAAGATATACAATGATCTTTTTGTTGCAGTTGACGTATTAGCCGATAAGGTAATTAAAGATTTTCTTGAGAAGAAATCGTGGGGCGAAGAGGGCAGTGATAAAGGATTTTATTCAAGGCTGCCGGAAGAATATGATCTAAGGAATGAAATGAAAACAGGAACCATTAATAAGTTACATTTCCCCCTTTCCTCAGAGACTTCTATTTACCACCCAACAATTCAGATTAAGTATTTATCAGAGCTCAAGAAAGCACAATTAACAGACAAGGGTGAGAAACTAAATGCTTGCACCGATTGGACAGAATATCGCGGCAAAACCCTAAGCGTAATAGAAAAGCTAAACAGTTTTAAAACAAAAATTTTAATTAAAGGCGATGAAAGTCCCTCTGTATTAGAGGAAATAATGAGTGAAAGTAGCCCCCATCTTCGAGCCTTCTATGATGCTGTAAATCGCATTTGTGAATGGCTCGGATCTAAAAATCCTTTTAAAGCTTTTGACCCATCCAAAGTACAAGAGTTCAAGCATAGATTATTCAATATTAATACAGCCCTGCAAAAAATTGATAATCCCGTTGAAATAAAAGAGATTTTCGAGCCAGAAAATCAACAAAATAACAAAATATAAGCTTGTTTATTTCCCACTAATTTCTCAAACCCTACCCAATTTAACAATTGGGTAAGGTTTTTGGATGCACTAAGTTTAAAAAATCTTCGCCTTTAATTTTTATTAATTGGTTATGATTACCAGCATTAAAGGCTAGCCATTCTTTGTGCGCTAAGCTATCTGCTAGATAAACTTCCATACCGTAGAGTTCGCCTAAAAGGGGTATTGCACCAATTTCGCAGTCTGAAAATTTATCTTGGAACTCAAATTCGTGAGCCAATTCTGCATGTTGTGCCCCAGTTTCTTTTTTAAATTGCTCTAAATCCAGTCGAATATTGGCAGGAATTGCTACTAAGACAAATTTATCATCCAATTTTACAACAACCGATTTAGCAAAAAAGCCTCCTTTGATATGCGCGCCTTGGGCGCATTGCAATGCGGTATAGGCTCTAGGGTGGCTGATTGTTTTAAATTGAACATCATGATTTTTTAGATATTTTCTAATGTTTGGGCTAAGCATGGCGTACTCCTGAAAAAACCCTACTGATTAATTATAGAACACTTTAGGGCTGAGCACGGGTTGTTGACTAGTTTATTGAGCAGCTGATTATATATCAAAAGGCCCCTCTTTGCCCTAATGAGACCAATTGATGCAGCGCGGCATAATCAATAGTTTCATTGATGTAGGGGTCTTAGTTATTTAAACGGGCCCGATATCGTCGCAAAAGATAGATCAGGAAACCAATCAAAGCCGACAAAATGCCAGATACAACCAGGAGGTAATTTAAAACATATAATAAATATAAATTAAGAAAATTACCAAATAACGAAATAAAGATAATAACTACAAAAGGAGTTAAGAGTGTGGCCACAAACCACGCAACTCTATAATTTTTTATCAATGAAAATATCATTATGATAAACAGCAGTGAAACCATAAACCCACAAAAATCTAATCTATACTCTGCGGCAAGCCTCGGAGGGATTCCACTGTCGGCACCAAATGATGGTATTGGCTGATAGATTGTAGTACCAGGATAGTTGGTTTGATGGTTCTCTGTGGTCATAATTTATTAATCATTTAAATTATCGGGATCATTATCTGTTGCAACTGTCAGATCGTCAGCGATAGACTTGCCAGGAATTCTTCGATTTTCACTGGCCCAATCCCCTAAATCAATTAATTTGCAGCGGTCAGAGCAGAAGGGTTTGAATTGATTCTCAGTCGTCCAAGTATTTTGTTTGCCACAATTAGGGCAGTTGATTATTTTAGGGTGCTTCATAATAGTCTTCGTTGGTTGGGTTTATGACAAAGCTATATAATATCAGGAAATAGAGATTATCGGTTCTAATAAAAAAATTGCCTGTTAAAAACAATGGAATTAAGATGCGAATTCCACCTTAATTTTGCATTATTCAAGGTAGTCATGATAAAAATTCTTCTCGCATTAGATTTAGACTATACCCATTTTATAAGTGGCCGAAACGGCATTTGGTGGATTGGTAGCAAGGAATTCTGGCTTGCTTTATATGAAGCAATAAACAATCTCGCTGAGGATCAAAAAGTCACAATTGTCTTTGCCATTGTTACCTCAAAAAAAGATTCAGATGATCTAACGGATGAAGCTGCCAAAACTTTTCGTCTTTTTTTAGAAAAACATAATCCTCATATGTATAAAAACAAAGGCCATACAGAATGGTATCTGACTAATCTAAATGAAAAATTAACTTATATAGTTCTCAATGGCGATCAGGGTACTGATTCAGTAGAGATTCCAGAGTATGCTTTTGCTAATTTTGAGATAGTCTTTGATTCGATATATAAATCAGCGGCCTTAAGGCGCCTTACATCGGTTTATGATATCCCTCCTGAACGGTGTGTTTTGTTAGATGATAGTCCTTTTGTACTTAAGTTGGTAAAAAACGAAGGGTTTCGAACGGTATCTTGTGAGTGTTTCAATATGGGCGGAGATTTAGAGGATGATGAATACGTTGAAAATCATCTCCAACGAATAAAAGTCGAGTTAATCTCTGAGGTTCAGAAAATAATATTCGAAGCGCTTCCTGATACAGTTAAGAACTTGGAACTTTTCAATAAAGTTGAAGCAAGTCCATATTTCTTGCTCGATAAAGTATCTAAAAGTGAACACCCTTGCCCTGCTAAACAAGCCTTAGCTAGCACACATTATCAACGTTTGTATTTTTTTCAGCAGGATTCGTCTTTGGAGATGGAGATACTGTCTTCTTCT
>JACCWL010000136.1 GCA_013697645.1 Tatlockia sp.
CTTCGCTGGATATTTTCCGGCTTTTTATCATTGTATGAAGAACAGATAATTTACAGCTAAATATCTCATCCATAAGTAAACAACACTAGAGTGAGTTATGGGAAGTTGATAATCTCAGGTGCGAACAAAAGAGTTATCCTGGCATAATTCTAATGAGTCTATTGTCACTTGACTCAAGGTGCATAAGGTCTCAAATTTTGGCGCTAAAAGCAACAAAAAATATCAGAGGTTACACTGTTACTAAATGATTTATAAAATTTTTTTAGCCCTGTTAATCATCTGGAGTACATTTACCCTATACATTTCTTCCCTTAAATTGCGAATTTTAAATTCCGCTACTAATTGACCGACATATGAGTTGATCGAATAAAAGTTGATTTAAAATCGAGCTAATTTCTGTTAGGCTAGGCCCTCTTTTTATATCCAGGACCTAGGGTTGCCATGAAATCTACTGAATCCGATAATACACTCGACATGAACGACCTGTCTTTGCCAGCTAATTTTTCTTCTTTAGGATTGCGCCCTGAATTGTTAAATAATCTCTCTTCTTTAGGCTATGAGAGCATGACGCCAATTCAAGCACAAAGCCTTCCTTTGATGCTTAAAGGCGACGATATTATTGGCCAGGCAAAAACAGGCAGCGGCAAAACAGCGGCTTTTGGCTTAGCATTACTAAACCTTTTACAGGTTGAACTCTTTGCCCTGCAAGCGCTTATCCTCTGTCCTACGCGAGAATTAGCAGAACAAGTTTCGAAAGCACTTCGCGAGCTAGCTCGTGGTTTGCCAAATATTAAAATTCTTAACTTATCAGGCGGTATGCCGATGAAACCGCAATTGGATTCCCTTCGGCATGGTGCGCACATAGTAGTAGGCACACCGGGTCGAGTACAAAAGCATTTGGATAAGGAATCCTTATCGCTGTCAAAACTAAAAACTTTGATTTTAGATGAAGCAGATCGAATGTTGGATATGGGATTTTTGGATGCGATGAAAAAAATTATTGTCCTCTGCCCGAAACGTCGACAAACCTTGTTGTTTTCGGCAACTTTTCCGCCAGAAATTCAGCATCTTGCAAAGGACTTTTTGCTAGATCCTAAAAGAGTGGTGGTTGAGGAAGCTCACACAGAATTAGATATCGAACAGCGTTATTATGAAGTGGCAAAACCTGCCAATAAATTCCCTTTATTAAAATCCTTATTATTGCATTACAAGCCCACCTCAACTCTTATTTTTTGTAATACCAAAGAGCAAACAACTCAGTTAGCCAGCTTACTTTGCAAAGAGGGCTTTAGTGCAATTGCATTAAATGGTGATATGGAACAAGTTGAGCGTGACTTGGCAATGATTCGTTTTGCTAACCAAAGCTGCTCTATTTTGGTGGCTACAGATGTGGCGGCACGGGGATTAGACATCAAAGACTTACCTGCTGTAATCAATTTTGATTTGGCTTTTGAACGAGATGTTCATATTCATCGTATTGGCCGAACAGGGCGTGCTGGAAGCAAAGGTTTAGCGCTAAGCTTAACCACTCCGGCAGATGGGGAGCGACTGTGTATGATTGAAGCCGGTCTAGCTCGCCCTTTAACTTGGGGGTCTATCGCAGACTTGGATGTAAGTCAGAAAACAATTTTTTCTCCAACAATGGTAACTCTGTGCTTATTTGCCGGGCGAAAAGATAAGCTACGTAAAGGGGATATCCTTGGTGCACTGACCAAAGACGCAGGCTTAGATGCCGAGGTGATTGGGAAAATCGATATAACAAACTTTAATTCTTATGTTGCTATCGATAAAAAACAGGCTGATAAAGCTTATCAACATTTAAAAAATGGGAAATTAAAGGGTCGTAAGATTAACCTAAAACTAATTTGACGCATTTTTCGATGTGCTAATAAGTATCTAAAAGAGTGTTAAAAGCGCATAACGTGGCGAAATATGATTTAATTTTGGACTTTGTGCCTATCTTTCCGTACAATGTCGTTGATTTTCGTTGATATGAGAATTTCCCCCAACGCTTTAGCAAGAGATATCTTAGATGACATTAGAACAATTATTGAACCTTTTGGCCTGGTTTGAAAAGATTGGCGGATCATTTCCAAGTCTAGGACAGCCTAGCTTGGAAATGATTAAAGAAATTAATAAAGATCTTATAGTTGCAAGAACAACAGTTGTGGATCAAGACTTATTAGCCAAAGTTGAAAAATTCCTGAATCTCTATCTACTTAAAATAGAGCCATTTAATCTCTTTAAAGCCAGCCTACAATGGCTTAGAGATGCCAGCGGAACAAGTATAAAAAATAAAATAATAGCTCAACAGAAAATTGGCGTAATTTTTTCTCGTTTTCTTGATTTAGAGCCTGAAGAAGCGATAGAGTTTTATCGACAAGAATTAAAAATGATTTATCCTTCAGGCGGTATTATCATTTCTAATTACGAAAACGAAAAAAAATTCAAAGTAAGTAAAAAAGAAATTGAAAAATTAGTCATAGACAAATTAGAAAATTTCAAAGAAATTAAGCGACCTTTATCTCTTCTATTACATGTGGATTTATCAAATGCTGTAGAACTTTCTGTTTATATAATTTGGCTACTTAGGAAAGGTGAAAGCGTACAATCTATCCTTGAAACTGGGGTCCTGCAATCTTTTTTAATAGCTAATATTCACCGCCTTAATGACGAAACTAACCCTGTGCAAAGTTTTTATTGCATGCTTGCCGAATTTAAAGAGGCAGAACAATTATCCATTCTTGCAGCTAAAACAAGAGTTAAAGATGAGGCTTTTAAAAATTATAATCTTCATGGCAATTTATGTGCTCATGAAAAACTTGACCTGGTACAAGTGACTGAACCCTCGTTTATTGGAATTCTAGACCGACGATTATTTAACAAATTATATTCTATCTTTGGCATAAATTTTCTCTACGATTCTTTTAACCACCTCCATCAATCCAATGAAAATAATGAGGTATTAACCGAAGCTTTAAATAGCAAATATTCTGCTTTATCCGCTATACCTCAATTAATCAATAAAATTCTTTCTTCTTATGAAGAAGAATCCTTAGAGAACCGTTATAAACGTCTTGCAAAACTAATTAGCAAAGAAACTTTTTTAGAACTCTTATCAGTTAAAAATCATTTAATTATGCTCTACCTCTTACCTCATAGGGAGGATTTAATTACGGAAGAACAATTTAATGAGTGTATAAGAAATTTGGTCGAAGACCCTAGCTTAGCTCCTTTAAAAAAATGGGATCTTATGATGAATATGGTGAGGTGGACTAAGAACAAAGATAGCATTGAACCATTCCTCTTCCTTTATCAATCTATGGTTATCCTGGTTTTAAAATCCACTGAGAATCTGTTTGAAATTGAAAAAGTCATTGAACCGCTCTGCCTAATCTATGGAATTTTTGCTAAAGTCAGTGAGCATGATGAGCTCTCTATTACAAACCAACTTATTATCGAAAACAGGGAATTCTTACAAACTCTGAGTCTTGATTGTGATACCCAATGGGAAAAACTATGCAAAGATAGGTTAAAAAATCCGAATTTTAATCTCGATGATTATAATCTATTGCAAGAATCTTGGTTGAGCTATTTTAAGAAGAGGAATTTTTTTCAGCGTCTTTTTTCTTTACCCAAGGAAGATCTAAGCTTTAATGACTCTCTGATTTTACAAGCAAAGAGCTTAAACGAAACTGATTTTGCCCTACTAAATTTAGCTAATCTTTTATTTGATTTATACGAAAAGGAAGAGTCGATTGACTCTCTAAGCGATCGCTCTACCGAGTTATTAAGTGATGTAGTAACTATTCTTAGACATAGCAATCCCATTTTAACTGATCAAATAATAGTGTTTTTGAATATAAAGAGCCTAATTTGGGTCAATTTACCTCGCCCTCATATCAGTCTAATTGAAGAAGCTGTTTTATATAATAATCTTGAATTAATAACCTACCTTCTTAAACAAGAATTTTGTATACCTTTAGAGGTCACCGATATTTTAAGTGCATTAAAGCTTGCCATTACACATGAAAATTTACCCATCATTAAACTATTCCTAGCTGCGAAGGTGGTTGGACAGTTTAGTGAAGGAGAATGTTATTCACTTTACCATAGAGCTCTTGAAGGAAAATCTAGTAGCGTATTTACAGAGCTACTTAAGCATCCCAAGTTATTGCAGTTTAATAAGAAAAAACAGCTATCTTTAATTGCTGAGGCTGCTTTTATAGTCTGCGATTGGGCTATACCTATGCTCATTAATGTGGTTGATTTTAGATTAAATAATGAGGATCTTGATGAACTTTTATCCTTCGCGGTGACTAATAAACAATGGAGATGTGTAGAGGTATTATGTAATTTAATGGGTGGGCTAAGACCCACTGCTATTGGATTGGAAATAGCGGCGAATGATATAGCGCTTAATATAGAAGACCAGGGTGGTTTTATTAGAGCAGCTCTTAGGCTTTTAGGTCGAAAAACGATTTTGCAACGTGTTAATTCCTTAATGGACTTAGATGGAAGTTATGAGATCTTGAAATTACTAATTAATCATTCAGGGGAAAATAAATTAACCTCTGATGATTTAATAAGTATTTTTCAGATAGCTATTGCCGGCTCACATCCTGCTGTAGCAAGTCTAATTGCTACTTTAACTGAAGACAGGGTAGTGATATCGCAGTTAACCCTAGCAAACCTAATTATGGATACTCTTATTCCCCTCTCAGATTGCAACACGATTAAATACATTTACAACTCTTTTAAACCTGACTTACATCCCCATGTCGAGTGGGTGAGCAAATTTTTTGAACTCGCCATAACTAACAAGGACTTAGCTGTATTTAAGGTGCTATCTAAACATACCATACAACAGCTTGATGCAAATACTCTTCTCAACTACTACATCCAGGCATCTAAAAACGACCTCCCAGAAATGGCTATAATTCTGCGCTCTGCCCTAAAGACAAAAGAGTTCTCTTCAACCTGGCTTGGCGGCCATTTGAACAGTTATCTTAATATAAATGATCTTGAAGGCGCTCGCCTGCTTTCTGGTTTAAGCCAATTTGCTAAGGATGCAAAAGATGAAGAAGAACTATACAAAGAAAGAGAGGACACTCTTGCATTAAAGGAATTACAATTGAAGGTGCAGAAAGCCACGGCAGACTATTTGAAATACAATAAAGAAAAATGTTACTTTTCTATTTTTCATGTCCATGGCGAGACGGGTAGATTGAGAGCATCGAGTTTTCAAAATCACTTTGCTAAAATAGAAAATTATGCTGATGCAAGACAAGAGCTGCTTGAGTATTTAATGGATTCTAAAAATGGAAATACTTATCCGCATTCTTATCGCACAATGCTTTTAGATAAATTGCATGGAGAGCCAACGTCATTGCAACATACTTCCAGGAACTATGATCATAAGTTGTACCTAGTTTTTGGTGGTTTTGCTGGTCCTGTAACAGGGTTTATTTCTTAATTTGGTTTAGTAATCAGAATAACCAAGTACGATTAGCAGGATATAGAACAAAAGTAGATTATCGAGCATGAATTACTTAAAAACAAAAAATTGATTTCTTCCAGCTTTTTTTGCCTCGTATAAACTGGTGTCAGCTAAATGCATTACTTGTTCGGTCGTCGTCAATTTTTCGGAAAGAAAAACTACCCCAACACTCAATGAAATAGTTAGCGATAATTTTTGAGCTATTGGTAAATGAATCAAACTTTTTTGCAATGATTTAAACCATTGTTCAAGTGCATTTGGTTTAGCGCCTACTTCAAGGATAATTGCAAATTCATCACCGCCAAGGCGTGCAATAGTATCATTTTCATGGAGATGTTTTTTACAAACTTTAACAAATTTCTGTAATACTTTGTCACCAATCAAATGACCATGTGTATCATTAATTTTTTTAAAATGATCTAAATCAATAAATAACACGGCGATTAACTTATCAGACTTATTAGATTGTAGCGCATTTTGCAAATTGGTTAAGAAAATTGCTCGATTTCCTGCTTGGGTGAGGAAATCTGTTTGAGATAGTCTCCTTAAATTATTTTCCGACTTTCTTCTGTCGCTTATATCATGTATGAATGCAAAAAATTCATATTTGCCAGATAATTTAATAGCACCAACAGTAAGCTCAATTGGAAATTCAACTTGCTCCCGATTTAAGGCTTCTAGCTGTAATCTCGTATTTACTCTTGGCCCTTGTCCAGTTGAGATAAAACGCTTTATACCCGCATTATGCATATCTCTATAACGATCAGGTATTATCAATTCGCCTAAGTTTTCTCCAATTGCTTCTTTTTTATTCCAACCAAATATTTTTTCAGCTTGAGCATTCCAGGCTATGATTTTGTTATCTTCATCAATTCCAATAAAAGCATCGTAAGAGTTTTCGATAATTAAACTTATTTTCCGCTCATTTAAGCTAATTTCTTTTTCACCTTCCTTTCTAGAGGCTATTTCTTTTGTTATTTTCTCATGGGTTTGCTTTAAATCGTCAATATCGGTACTAGTACCAAACCATTTTACAACTTCATTCGATTCCTCTTTGATTGGCAAAAAACGTCCCAAGTGCCAACGATAGCTACCATCTGAAGCTCTTTTGAGTCGATATTCTACTTCATAATATTCGCAAGAATGAAGAGCGTTTTGCCATTGATCAATATAGTTTTGCAAATCGTCAGGATGTAAGACACCTTCCCAGCCTTCCTGTACCATCCTAGCAAAAGTAGTCCCACTATAATCAAACCATCGTTGATTATAATAATCTATATCGCCATTTGGATTAGCAATCCAGACTAGGTGGGGAAGTGTTTCTGCAATTGTTTTTAGATGGATAAATTTATCCATTATTTTTGCCATCTTATTTTTTTTATTATGACTTGGGTCACCCATATCACCTTCTCTAGTCTTTTTTTTCAATGAGCAAATTCGTTATTTAATATTAAATAATAATATTAAACCAGGGCTTATTGAAGCATAGCATAGGCTATGATAGAAACGTTGTATATCAACGTCGTAATAGACTCAATATTTACCATATTAGAGAAATAAAGTAAGCTCTATTTCGTGTTATTATCATTATTCTAGAAAATAACATTCAATAATGTCAGACTAAAGGTACAGTAAATATGTGCTTGTTTATTAGACCAAATATTATAAATATGATGCATTAAGCTAAAAAAGCTTCTATAACTTAATATATTACAGGATGTAATATGAATTTAAACTATACATGGTTTCAATCAATTCCAATTCCCACCAATGCTATTCACGGTTATTATGATTTCAAATTAGTAACTCTATCTTATATCGTCGCTGTTCTAGCCTCTTATGTTGCATTAAATTTAGTAGGTCGACTAAGAGCTGAAAAAAACAATCGCGCTAAAATTTACTGGCTGGTTGGTGGGGCTTTCGCAATGGGTGCAGGTATTTGGTCTATGCATTTCATTGGTATGCTTGCGTTTATCATGCCCATGCCAATGGTCTACGATTTTACTTGGACTGCGGCTTCTTTATTTGTTGCCATGTTAGCTTCTGGGCTGGCGCTTTCAATATTACAAAAAAATAATTTATCCATTTTTTATTTAGGATTGGGTGGAATTTTCATTGGATTTGGAATTGCTACGATGCACTATATGGGCATGGAAGGAATGAAAATTCATGTTGATATTAAGTACTTACCTGGCTTATTTTTTCTTTCAATAATTATCGCTGTTGCCGCCGCTGAAGCAGCCCTTTGGTTAGCATTACAAAGCAATCAAGGGTCAATCAAAAGACAATTCAATCTTAAAATAATTAGTGCATTGGTTATGGGAGTAGCTATTTGTGGTATGCATTATACCGGTATGGCGGCTGCAGTTTTTACCCCTAAAACGTCTCATATGAGCACAACTTTTGAAGCAATTAATCCAAATTATTTAGCCTTTTTTGTTGCAGGAGTCGCATCACTAATTATAAGTATGGCATTAATGGCTTCGACCTATTACAAGAAAATGGTTAATGCAGTAGAGAACGAGAAAGAATTTTTAAATGCAATGTTGAATAATCTTGAAGATGGAATTATCGCTTGCGATGCGGAGGGACGAATTACTGTATTAAATCAGTCTCTACAAAAGAAAATTAATTTCACTAATGAAAAAAAACATATCGATGATCTGTTTAATTATTTTAAATTATCGGCGTTTTGCAAGCTAGTTGACACTCTTTTTTGTAAATTTAGGCCACTAATAGTTTTTTAATTACCGCTTGTTTTTCTGGATTTAAAGTTACCTCTGATACTACCTCCCAATTTCTTACCTTG
>JACCWL010000145.1 GCA_013697645.1 Tatlockia sp.
GCTATCCTCAACGTCGCCAAACTTTACTCAAAAAATGGCGCGAAATTCACAATATTCCTGAGCAATAAACAACACTCGCTACTGACAAAAACTGTCATTCTATCCTTTCGGCTTTTGTCATTACTTGATAAGCGGAACGTGGTAACCGTTTACTGAGTATGTTTTATTAAAGAGAAAGAAAAGAATAAGGTAGAAAAAAGAGGAATTCCTGACTGAATCTTAAACATAATCTAAAATTTATGTTAATATTTCTCCTTTTTATTGGCATGGTTTTATTTTATGTATACAAAAGAATTAGACAAGATGCTCGCACCGAGAACCCATTTGAGTTTAAGTTCGATTTTTTCTAAAATTATTGATGAACGACGCAATAATTTTCAAAAAAGATTGGAAAAGTTCAACCAATCTTCATCGACTACCTTGTTTCTTGATTGGTGCTCAATTAATAATGTTGAAGCTAAAACATTAGGCGAACTAATCAAAATCAATCCAAAGTTATTGAAGCTTAGCATGGTCGGTTGCAGGCTAGAAAATCAAGCTATTCAATATATTAGTGAAGCTCTTAGTCTAAATGACAGACTTTCTTTCCTTAAACTTAGTAGCACTAATATGGATGATAGCGGAGCTGCCATCATTGGGACTGCACTTAAAAACCATACTAAACTCAAGTACCTTGACCTTGGATACAATAATATAACTCCTTTTGGGTTTTCCTCTTTATGCGGTAGCCTTTTATTCAATACTAGCCTTGAATACCTAGTTCTTCCTCAAAGTCTGGACCTATTTGAAAATTATCTTTCCAAAGAGGGTGTTAAACAAATAACTTTGGCATTAGCAGTCAACTATAATCTTGTCGAATTAAATCTTGGTGGAGTTAATAATGATCTAATTTCTAAGTATTTAGATAGAAATAAAGCAATTGCGCGATGCTTAAGCCCATTAAATGCTGAAAAATTGATCCATAATCCTAAAACTTTTGAAATTATTTTAATAGAGCTTGAAAAACTCATTCCCAACCTAAACTCTCTATCGAAAGGCAAGTATCCTGCTGAGCATTACCGTCTTTTAAAAGCGCTGACTACTTCCAACAATGCCCAACAATGGCACTGTCTTTTACCTTCTTTTACTAATCCAATTCTTCAACACCATGCTAATAAATTCTTAGGCCAATTACTTCTAAGCGATTTTAATCTTGTATTAAATAAACACAAGATGGAGAAAGAGGGCTTTCTATTGGCTCTCTATTGTTTTAAAGATCAGATAGATAACCCTGGGCTTAGATCTTTAGCCTTTAAAGCTTTCGATCAATTTCTTTCTGGGGCAGAAAATAATCAGAAAAATAGTCCAATTTCTGAGTCAAAGATAGCAATTCTTTCACAAAATGAAATTCTAAAACTCTTAACGCAGGCTTTAACGATTTACAAGCTAAAAAAGAACGCTAATTCACAGGAAATCTTCTTGTTGGAGGTTCTGATTGCGTCCAATCTATGCTATGCATTTACCCTAAGTACGGCTTGTTTATCTCCTGCTTTTATTAATGTATTACACTCTCATTACCCTAATGCAAAATCGTTAACTTCTATTGAACATTGCTTATTAACGGCAGCTAATAAAGAAACCTGTTTTTTACTTGATGTTAGTAGAGAGCCCTTTGAGCCTATTACAGAAGATCAGGTTGCAAATTATGCTTTTAATTTAGTGAAGGATAAAACAGAACCGCTAAATGTGATTGTTAAAAAATTGAAAGAAGACATAGAAAAAGTTCTTGTAAATACCCAAATAACAGAAGAAGTAGGACCTCTGAGTATAAATGAGCCAGGTCATTGCCCAATGGCCTTATTTTTAACGATGGCAATGAATCAGAATGAGAAAACTTTGTTTAATAATTCAAATCAAAATTTTTTTAGACCGTATCCAAATTTTGTTAAACCACAATATTCTGCAAATCAGATTATTAATGAACCCAATACCACAGAAAATGAATCCAATGAATTATATAAAGGAAACACCGAGCCGAAATAAAGATGATTGGGTTTCTGTGCAAAGAGAGCCTTAGTTGTTCAGACTTATAAAAACCTGCTGGAACTTGAATGATCTTTTTTGGCAGCCATTCTATCTTGTCTGCCTGATTGGAATTCGACATAGGTTAACCTGTAATTTTGAAATATAAGGTTTCAATTAAACAGGCTATAGAAAAAATAGTATGCGGTTAATTAACCGCACTCTTCTCAGGTATAATGAGGTTGGGTAGACTACGCATATCAGTTAGCAATGAAGGGTCGATATTATAAGGAAGCAGTAGCTCTAGTTGTTCGATGGAGTTGGCT
>JACCWL010000150.1 GCA_013697645.1 Tatlockia sp.
TAGGCAGTAAACCGTATAACTTTTCTTGTGAACATCTATTCCAACAAATACGGTCTTTCCTCTATAATCTCTTTCCATAAGAGTCTCCTTTGTTAAATTACGTTGCCTAACGTAAATCGTTTTAAAATTAACTCGGAGACTCTTTCTTAGCAATATCTTTTTTCCTGGGCTCAGCATAGCAACTACATATGGGACACGATAGAAATCGTAGCCTGGTTAGCGCGGTAGCGATAACCGGGGAACCAGCCCCCACAGTTTATTGCAAGGTGTTGCTAAATTAGAGTGGTTTTTTTGAGGGTTGATTGATAACCTGGTTATCGCTGCGCGCTAACCAGGCTACATATGGGACACGATAGAAATCGTAGCCTGGTTAGCGCGATAGCGATAACCGGGGAACCAGCCCCACAGTTTATTGCAAGGTCTTTGCTAAATTGGGTGGTTTTTTTGAGGGTTGATTGATAACCTGGTTATCGCTGCGCGCTAACCAGGTTACTCTGGCTTCGGGCTATTCTGGATGAAGTGACAGCTTAGAAAATCGCCCTAAAAGAGATTCTCCTGATCCTGAGCCGCTGCTGCCAGAGCCTGGTTTTCTGTATTTTCAACTCTATGATTTGCATTACTATCACCCTCTGTTGGATTCTCATAATCAGCGGAGGGTTGTGATGATGGATTACCATTTGCCGCTAAATCCTGTTCTCGAAAGTATTCAACAATGGCGTTATTTTGATTGTTTTGGGCAAGCAAACCGCTAGCAGGATCAATACGCACAGCAACTACATTTGTGGGCTGCGTCATCTCTAGTTCTGAGGTATTTGCCAAAGCTGTCTTCATAAAATCTATCCATAAAGGTAGAGCTAAATTCGCTGCGAATTCATGTAAAGATTGAGGATTGTCAAAACCCATCCAAGTTGTAACGACTAATTCAGAATTAAAGCCGGCAAACCAAGCATCAACCTGATCATTCGTTGTTCCTGTTTTACCCGCAATATCCAAACGATTTAACACTTTTGCTGCATGAGCCGTTCCATGCTGAATAACGTCTTTTAAGGCAGAGCTCATTAAAAAGGCTATATCTTCTGGAATGACACGGGGTGCTTGAGTTGCTGGATCTACTTTTGAGGGGTCACAATTTTTACACACAACCACAGGTTTAGCTTGCAAAAGAATCTTGCCTTCATTGTCTGTAACATGATCAATAAGATAAGGATCAATCTTATATCCACCATTGGCAAATACCGCATAGGCTGTTGTCAAGTCCATAGGGCTGACTGATAAACTACCTAAGGCAAGCGAAAGAGCCTTAGGCAGGCTTGCTTTGCGGAAACCAAAACGGCTAATAAAATCGATTGCATAGTCAAAACCGATGTCATCTAAGACACGAATTGAAACTAAATTACGTGAGTGAACCAGCGCATCTCTAAGACGAGTTGGGCCATTAAAAGTAAGGTTGACATTGTGCGGGCGCCACAAACTAGCCTGACTAGGATCATCAACCACTATCGGTGCATCATTCACTAAAGTGGCCAGCGTATAACCCTTATTTAATGCTGCTGCATATATAAAGGGTTTAAAACTCGAACCTGGTTGTCTTTCGGACTGGGTTGCCCGATTAAACTTGC
This sequence comes from Tatlockia sp., assembly GCA_013697645.1. Classification (GTDB taxonomy): domain Bacteria; phylum Pseudomonadota; class Gammaproteobacteria; order Legionellales; family Legionellaceae; genus Tatlockia. The sequence goes on from JACCWL010000150.1 coordinate 1,620, forward strand.
TTTTCTGGAAATTAAATCCGCCGACTAAGGCTTCTAAAGCGCCATTGTTAGGATTCAAAGCAACAAGTGCCGCTTCAATCTGCGGAATCTGAGTTAATTGCCAAATATTTTTTTGTTGATGTACATAGATAATATCGCCAAGGGCGACAATTTGTTTTGCTTTGGCTGGCGCTTTACCTGTCCAACCATTCTTTAATGCAGGTCTTGCCCAAGACAAACCTTCCCAGGGCAGATTTATTGTTTGACCATCAGCTGTAGCTGCAGTCGCGTCTTTTTCACCCACAGTTAGAATAATCGCTGGTAGAAGGTTACCATTTATTGGATAGGGGCGAAGTGCTTTGCTAAAGAAATGGGGTAATTGACTATCGACCTTGCCAATATTGGCAACAGGTCCACGATAGCCATGACGTCGATCATAAGCCAGAAGATTATCGGTAACGACAAGGTTTGCCGCGGTTTGTAGTGGTCCTTTTATCGTTGCATAAACTTTATAACCTTTGGTGTAAGCCTTTGGTCCAAAATGTTCAAACAAAGATTGACGAATCATTTCGGCAACATAGGGTGCGCTAACCTGAATATCAGCGCCATGATACTGGGCTGTTATCGGCTCAGCGAAGGCTTCTTGATATTGCTGCTGAGTGATGAACTTTTCTTCAAGCAAGCGTTCGAGAACATGATCACGGCGTTTTTTCGCGGCGGTTGGATTAACTATTGGATTTTGAGTAGATGGTGCTTGCGGTAACCCAGCGATCATGGCTAATTCCGCCAGATTTAGTTCGTTCAAGGGCTTACCATAATAAATCATTGCCGCAGCGCCAACGCCATAGGCTCGGTTACCCAAATAAATTTTGTTGAGGTAAAGTTCAAGTATTTTTTCTTTTGGCAATTCTTTATCAATTTTGATAGCTAATAAAATTTCATTAAATTTACGTAAAAAAGTTTTTTTGCTGCTTAAGAAAAAATTACGGGCAACCTGCATGGTTATAGTACTACCACCCTGTGATTTTGTACGTGTTTGGATCATATTTACAGCAGCTCGGCCTAGCCCCACAATATCCACGCCTGGATGCTCAAAAAAGCGCTGATCTTCAGTAGCTAAAAGGGCATGCACAAGCATCGGCGGTATTTGATCATAGGTCACTGGTATTCGTCGTTTCTCGCCATATTCTTGAATTAACAAACCTTCCTGGCTATAGATGCGCAAAGGCACTTGAAGATGAACTGTTTTCAGCGACTCAACACTGGGAAGCTGACTTTGCAGATAGAGATAGAGCAGACTGACACAAATGAGTGAAAGAAAAAAAAGACTTACCAAAGCCCAAAAGCCTTTGCGCCAGAAAAATGCTGGTTTTTTCATGAGGGGGATGTATTCAATTTAAAAAGCGAATAGCGGATTATAGCGCGTTTTAATAGTCTTTTGCGAATTATTAAAGGTAAGGAGGATTTTTATTTACGCTTGAGCTAAAGATAATTAGACAGATTTACTGAATTTACTTTGTTTCGCCTAAATGTAAATAAAATATTCACTTTTAACTCGCTAAAAAATAATATCTTTCTTTTTGCTAACCTCTCAGTTATATTACGCCCGCTTTTAGTCTTAAAAATGGAAAATAAGACCTATCAGCAGAAACAAGTCCAGTTTTGGGATATTTAATGGAGAAAATTAGAATGCTTCAGCGATTCAAGGCTAACTATCGTTCCTTGCTTGGTGTGGATATCAGTCCAACATCTGTCAAAATTTTGGAGATTTCACTCTACCATAATAGGTTTTGCATTGAAGGATATGGCTATAAGCGTTTACCTAGTAATACCTTGGAACAAAATAGAGAAAAGATAAGATCCTGTATCAAAAAACTTTTAGCCAAAATTAATTCCTCAGCTAAATTTGCAGCGGTAGCTGTTCCTGACTCTACTGTGATTAGCAAAACTATCCAACTTGTGGATAGTTTAAATGAAAGAGAGATGGAAGAATTAATTTTACTTGAAGCAGGCAAGTACCTTGCTTACCCTTCCGATAAAATAAGTATTGATTTTGCTATTATTGGCCCGAGTAAAACATCCTTAGGCATGCTTGATGTCCAGCTCCTTGCTTCTCGTGAAGACAACGTTTCTAGGCGTGTTGATCTACTTAGGGATGCTGGTTTGGAAGTTAAGCTTGTTGATATTGAATCCTATGTTCTAGCGTCCGTGATTGAACAATTATTTCCTAAAAACAGTCACAGCAAACTTATTGCTCTAATTATAATCAGCTACGAGTCCATAAAAATATTTGTTTATGAGAATGGAAAAAGTATTTATACACAGGAAGAAGCTTTTGATACCAGTCAATTACAAGCTATAGAACAAGCTGCCCAACTTGAGAATAAGCCAACAGATTATAATATAGTAATTCTCGATTCTTTTATTGATTCAGCTCTTAAGCAAATTAAAAGGTCTTTGCACTATTTTTTCTCAACCTGCCATTTTGATTTTTTGGAGCAAATATTTTTAGCGGGTGAAATTTCAGTCTTAACTGAGCTAGTTCAAAAAGTTCAAGCAGAAACTGGATCCCCAACTAGTGTAGCGGATCCTTTTAAATCCTTAAGTTTTTCAAACAATATAAATTTGGCAGAATTTAGAAAGCAAGCTCCTAGGTTTCTAATTGCTCTGGGTTTAGCATTGAGACAAGTCCATGACAATTGAAATTAACTTATTGCCCTGGCGTGAAACTCGTCGCAGAAGAGAAAAACAAAAATTTATAAATTTTGCTCTAACAGGGTTATTAGTTGTTGTTCTAAGCTGCTTAATTATCAATTATGCTGTTCTGAAACGGATGGAAAGGCAACAAAATAATAATTATTATCTTAGAAAAGAAATTACAATTTTAAATGAAAAAATACATGAAATAAATCGCATAAAAAATCAAATAAATAGCTTGGTAAATAAGCTATCCGATTGGCAAAAATTACAATCTAGCTTTAATTTAGTGAATCATTTATTCGATGAATTAATTAAACTTATTCCTGAAGGTGTTTATTTAAATTTTCTTGGAGGAAATAAAAACAAAATAACCTTAGAAGGTATTTCTGAATCAAATTTATCTCTATCCCAGTTGATGGTAAATATCGAAAAAACCCCATGGATGAAAGCAGCAAGGTTGATTCAAATAAAAAAAGAAAAACCGTTTTATTCAACCAATCATTTTACTTTAAATTTTATTCTTAAACCTGAAAATGTAGAGAATTTAAACCAATGAAGCAGATAAATTTAAATCTCTTAACTTTCGATAATTTTTATTATTGGCCTAATTCTTTAAAATATTTTATGCTCTTTTTTATTGCAATTCTGCTTCTTACATTAAATTATGGCCTAATTCTCAGTTCATCTCTTCATCGATATAAGTACCTTAATCATGATGAAATGAGTCTTAAAATGGAATTTGAAAAAAAACAACCCTTAGCCAATTTGCAAGCCTATCAAGAACAACTAAATCGAGTGGAAAATATATATGAAAAGGGCTTGAAGCAATTAGTCAAAGAAGATGAGATTTCAAGCTTAGTAAACGACATCTCGCAGGCAGGAGTCTCTTCCGGTTTGATTATTGAATTTTTTGCGCCCATCGCTCTTGAAAAAAAGGAATTATCCAAGAACCTAATTATTAAAATGGAAGTGGTTGGAGAATATCACTGTTTGTCCTTGTTTCTAGCTAAAATTTCTGATTTAAATCGCTTAATAACTTTTGAGAATTTTGAGGTAATTAATGAGTCAATTAATAATAAGATTAACAATTTTCTTCGTATGAAAATCACGGCAAAAATTTATCGATATTATGAATAATAAAATGAAAAAAAATTGCATTTTTTTAAGTTTCCTTAGCGTATTGCTGATGGCTTGTGACTCCGCCTCAGAAACACGCTTAGCCGAATATATCAATCGGGTTAAGAACCAGCCTATGCAGCAACCTGAGCCAGATCCTCAGTTAGTGAAGCTGGCTAAATTTACCTACTCAGGAGAGGCTGCCTTACGCACACTTTTTCAAATGAAATCCGATAAAAAATTAGCAAAGAATAGAACAAAAAATAAAGAAACTTTAGAGGAGCTACCCTTGGAATCTCTGAAATTTGTTGGGATTTTAAAGAAAGAGTCGGAAATATGGGCATTAGTTAGTCAAATAGGCGGCAAATTATTTTCTATAAAAGTCGGGGATGTATTAGGAGAAAAAAAAGAAAGAGTTATTGCGATTAAAGAAAATGTATTGCTCTTAGAAAAAAGAACTATTGTTGCTGGAAAATCAGAAAAGGAACTTAAAGAAATCTATTTAAATTCAGATGACAGTCCAGCCGCCAATATTTTATAAGGCCATAGGCAAATGGTCGACATCAAGCAAATAGGAGTTAGTGTTGTCTAAGATTATTATAATCCTTCTTTTATTTTTAGGATGGGGGAGTTTATTTGCCCAGGATAGCTTGAACTCAGAAGATGAGAGTTTGATTCCAGCTTTCAAAATGGAGAGATTAAACAAGCAAAATCAAGTTGATCCTCGGGTTAACAGCAAAGCCATTTCTCTAAATTTCCAAGACATTAAAGTAAGGGCCGTTTTGCAAATATTGGCTGAATTTACTGGCATGAACATGGTAGTAAGTGATAAAGTAACCGGCTCTATTACTTTGCGCTTATATGAAGTTCCCTGGGAACAGGCATTAAATATTATTCTTACGACCCGATCCTTAAGCAAACGAAATATAGGTAATGTGATGCTTATTGCTCCTGCTGAAGAAATTATTGACCGTGAGAAGAAGGAATTTAATGTTCAGGCCGATCTTGGAAATTTGCTTCCTCTTCGCTCTGACCTGTTACAGATAAACTACGCCAAGGCACAGGAAGTTGCTACCTTAATTAAGGATCAAAACTCGACGCTCTTATCTGGCAGAGGCAGTTTAAACGTTGATAGTAGAACTAATGCTATCTGGATCCAGGACACTGAAAGCCAGATTAAAAAAATAAAGAAACTTGTAAGACATATTGATGTGCCGGTTAAACAGGTTTTAATTGAGGCTCGTATTGTTAATGTGTCCAAAGATTTTGCTAGGGATTTAGGAATTCGTTTTGGTCTATCAAATCCAAACCATTTAAGGGGAAGCTTAAGAAGAGGGAGTCAGTTAGAAAATAGGGAAATAGCCCCAGCTACGGTACCATTGGCTGAACGTTTAAATCTTGACTTAGCTGCAGTTCCTCTTTCCGGATCTCCAGCCTCAATCGGTATTGCTCTTGCTAAGTTGGGAAATGATATACTCCTTGATCTAGAGTTGTCTGCACTTGAAAGTGAAGGAAAAGGGGAGATAATTTCAAGCCCTCGATTGATAACAACCAATCAACAAACGGCTGTTATTGAGTCTGGAGAAGAAATTCCCTATCAGGAGGCAATGAAAAGCGGTGCGACCGCTGTGGCATTCAAAAAAGCAGTCTTAAGTTTAAAGGTGACACCACAAATTACACCGGATTCTAAAATTTTAATGGATTTACATATCAATCAGGATATACCCTCAGTAAAAGTATTTAACGGGGTTCCTTCGATTTTAACAAAAGAAATTCATACCACTGTTCTGGTTGAGAATGGACAAACAATAGTTTTGGGAGGCATTTATAAACAAGATAAAAATAATGCGATAAATCGCGTTCCTTTCCTGGGAGAATTGCCTATAGTAGGTGGGTTATTTAGAAATCGATCCGTAATGATCAGAAATGAGGAGTTGCTCATTTTCATTACTCCTAGGATAATAACCACCAACTTGTCACAAACACCAATTAAAGGAGAGGGTCAAGCATTTGCAGGAGGTGTTGAGTTGGATAAGTTCGGTAAGCCGTTGGGATTGGTTCATAAATCTAGAGAAAAGAATTAGTGAGTAGGCGATAAATTCTCAAAAAGTGTGTAGATTCAATGCCCTAATACGAGTATTCTTCTTGCTGTTTTTCTAGGTTAAAGATTATCACTAAGGGGTTTGTATTCTTCCATGTTTAAGTTCAAGGGGTATGTAATTAAAAATGAGCATAGTTAAAGTACGAAATATATTTTTAATTGGGCCGATGGGAGCTGGTAAAAGCACAATAGGCCGTACTTTGGCAAAGGAGCTCAAACTTGAGTTCTATGATTCCGATGAAATGATAGAGGAACGCGCAGGAGCTGATATTTCCTGGATCTTTGATATTGAGGGGGAAGACGGATTTCGGCGCCGTGAGCAGAAAGTAATTGATGAATTAACTCAAAAAACAAATATAGTTCTGGCTACAGGTGGCGGTGTAGTTATGACGCCAGAAAATCGCAATGCCTTAGCGGGTCGAGGTACTGTTATTTATCTTAAAACCTCTTTACAACAACAATATGAGCGTACAAAACGTGACACCAAACGCCCATTATTGCAAACCGATGATTTAGAGGGCAGATTAGAACTTTTGCGTGATGAACGTGAGCCATTCTACGATGAATTGGCAGATATTAGCTTTGAAACAGATAAATTAACTGTTAAAGCCGTAGCTAACAACATAATAAAATATATTTATGGCGAAATTTAGTCTATTTCAGGAATTAAATATTCGCTTGCCTGAGCATAAATATCCTATTCTCATAGGCCATCATGCTTTAAAGGATGAAGAGGTGCTTAGACGTTACGTGTCTGCAAAGCAAGTGCTTATAGTAACGAACAACACGATAGCACCACTTTATCTTAAGTATTTGCAAGAAGCCTTTAGTCAAAGACAATGTGACCATATTATTCTTGATGACGGTGAAGTCTTTAAAAATCAGCAAAATTTATTCACCATCTATGATGCTTTGATTGCAAAAGAGCATCATCGAGATACCTGTTTAATAGCCTTAGGGGGTGGGGTAATAGGTGATATTACGGGTTTTGCGGCTGCTACCTATCAGCGCGGTGTATCTTTTATCCAGATTCCAACTACATTATTAGCTCAAGTCGATGCATCGATTGGGGGGAAAACTGCTATAAATCACCCCCAAGCAAAAAACATGATAGGGAGTTTTCACCAACCCGATGCTGTGATCATCGATTTAGATACCCTAAAAACACTGCCATTGCGTGAATTCCAAGCAGGTCTTGCAGAAGTTATCAAATATGCTTTGCTTGAAGGTGGCCAATTCCTTGATTTGGTATATAGTGCTTTAAAAGAAGGGCTGGCAGAGAATAAATCCGACAAGCTTTCGGAAATTATTAGTCAATGTTGTCAAATTAAAGCGAGCTTTGTGCAAGAAGATGAACGTGAAACCGGACAAAGAGCTTTATTAAATTTAGGCCATACCTTTGCCCATGCACTTGAAGCTTATACTCACTATGATCGCTGGTTACATGGAGAGGCTGTTGCAATTGGTCTCTACTGTGCGGCTTTATTATCTCACCAACAAATACGCACTGATGAAAAAAATTTTCATTTGGTTGATGAGATGCTTCTTTTAGCAAAATTGCCCCGCAGAATTCCTGCTGATATTGATCTCTCTAAGTTACGCGCCTTGATGTCACAAGATAAAAAAATTAAAAATAAGCGCTTGCGCTTTATACTGATGAGAGCATTTGGAAACTGTTATATAGAGGGAGCTGTATCAGAAGAAAATTTGCACTTAACCTTGCAAGGCGCAGTCGAAGGAGATTAAAAATGCAAAATGAGGCAATGGAGTTAGGCACAAAGAATGGAGTCAATCCAATTGCCCTGCAGGTATTTAAGCCTGGTTCTTGGTTAAGCAAAATTGATTATATTAATCATCTAGTCTTGTTCAATAATATTCTAATTTTAGTATTGGCTGAACGCGCCTCGGGTAAAACGACTTTCTCTAATTTATTACATTCGGGCCTTGATACCTCTATACAATCGCATGTAGTTAAAGCCGCAGCTCCTTTCTCACAAGCTGAGTTTTTAGCCGAGCTTAATGCTAAATTTGGTTTTGGAGTAGATCCTGACGTCAACCTTAGTCATTTTGTTGCGCGAATCAATGAGCAAAAAACAAAGATCTTAATTATAATTGATGATGCCCAAGATTTACCTGAATCTTTTTTGCAAGAGATCCTAGTTGAAATAAAAAATCAGGGTAATCATGGTTTTTTCCATCTATGTTTAGTATCTGATTTTTCCCTGTCTACCATTTTGAATAAAATAGACAATGAATTAATAGATAGTTTAGAGCTCGGTAATTTAACTGCAGTTGAAACAAAAACCTATCTGCGAACTATTCTTCCCCCCTCAAAAAAATTAGATCAAATTTTAACAGACAAAGAATTAAAGCAATTTTACGAAGACACTAGGGGCAATATTGCTTGTATAAATACGCAAGTGAATGATTATTACTCTCTCCAGGCAAACCAATCCAAAGAGCAGCGCAAGTATTTGCTAAGAGGAGTTAGTTTTCTGGTAACTGCTGCTGTGGCATTGGTTGCCTCTTCTTTTATTTGGCAAAATCAGTTTTTACCTTCCTCCGAAGATTTAGAAGATAACTATGATTATGCGGAATTCGTGGAAGTCACTCAGCCTTTACCCTCACTAGTTCCAGAAATACCTTTAGAGGAACTCATTTTAATCAGCCGGCTAGTTGATATAAACCATGAACTAGCAACCCGCGGTAGCCAAATACCAACCTGGTTTGAAGCGGCAAACAGACAACAAGTACAGCCATCTCCCAAACGAGTAGTTGATATTGCAATTGATGGTGAAAATGATGATTCCTTAGTGGTGAGAGATAGAGTAGTTGTAATACCTAAAACGATAACTATTCATCCAGAAAGTCAGGTTAAACCCAAAGCGCTTATAAAAACGCTAGCTATCAAAGAACCTACCGCGCAACTTAAAGTCAAACTTAAGCCTTTTACAATTCAATTGATGGCAAGTTTGAAGCAACAAGACCTGAGGCGTTTCGTGAATAAACACAATATTAAAGGGATAAAAATCAGGTTAACTCAACGTGATAATGTGGATTGGTATGTCTTAACGATTGGTGATTATCAGCAAAAAAAACAGGCTCTAGAAGCAATTAAAAATTTACCAACAGACCTAGTACGTTTTCATCCCTGGGTTCGTCCGACAGATAATTTGAAGGGAATAGGGTGAGCTACCTGCTCACCACCGCTTTTGCTAGCGCCTATTTTTCGCGCATGCGCACAAACTCTCCTAAGCAAGTCCAGTTATTAATTATTTTTTTTTATTCAATGAGTTAAACTAGAAAGGATAAAATTTTTAGAACATGCTTTATATGGGAAATTTAGAAATTTTCTGCTAGTCTTTAGATTAGCTGGAGATTGCCAAGGAGAAAAACCATGTACAAAAGAGTGTTATTCGCGACAGATTTTGATGAGGTCGGCGTTAAAGCTGCCCATAAAGCCAAGAAAATAGCTGATGAGAATGGAGCTGATCTACTTCTCGTTCACGTCGTTGAACCAATCCCCGCTTATGCCTATCCAGGTTTTGCAGGTTTTGCAGAAGTTGAAGTATCAATACGTGAGCAAGCTGAAAAAGAATTATCGACCTTAGCCAAGAAATTAGGGGTAGATGCTAAGCATTGCATGATTGAATTTGGTTCGACAAAGAATGAAATTCTGCGTGTGGCGCAAGAAAAGAAAATTGATTTAATTGTGACAGGCAGTCATGGCAAACACGGTCTTGCATTATTACTAGGCTCTACAGCTAATGCCATCCTTCACGGTGCCGAGTGCGATGTACTGATTGTTCGCCCTCTGCCTCCTCATGCTAAATAGGGATTAAGAACTAGTCCTGCATACAAAGATATAATTTCCCTACCTACCGCGACTTGTTCGCGGTTTGCTTTGAAGTTATTTAAAAAAGCGTAGGTCGGCGCCCCTGGCCCAACATTTCTTACCAGTGCATCCATTGTCGGGCCAGGGGCGCCGATCTACCTGTTTATATCAAAACTTTAGCTAATATTTTGATTGGCCTTGATTAATAACTCTGCTACTTCTTCATCTGTGGTCTGAGTAAAATCCTCATACCATAAGCCAACCGCGTAAAAATCAACGGGTTTAAGCAGGCAAATGAATTGATGAGCCTTGCTCGCAAATTCTTTGCAAGTAGAAAGGGCAGCTACAGGGACGGCAATGATTAACTGCGCTGCTTTTTGTTGGGTTATGCTTTGTAGAGCAGCTAACATCGTTGCTCCGGTAGCTATACCATCGTCCACTAAGATGACAGTCTTATCTTTGAGTGAGGGAAGTGGCTTATTATTGCGATATAAACTTTCACGGCGATTTAGTTCTTTTTTTTCAATTTGAATGACAGATTGAATTACAGAATCAGATAAATTTAAGGAATTAATAATTTCATCGTTAAATATGATAGTGTCGCCGCTTGAAATCGCACCCATGGCGAGTTCTTCATGGCCAGGCACTCCCAATTTTCTGACGATCAAAATATCAAGAGGAATGGAAAGCGCTTTAGCAATTTCATAAGCGACTGGAACCCCGCCTCGAGGCAACGCTATTATAATGGCTTCAGATTGATGTGAATAAGGCTTTAGCTCCTTTGCAAGAGCAATACCCGCTTCATGTCGATTAAGAAATTTTTCCATCTTATTTTGGTTCCGCTATTTTTATTAATTTGTATATTAATAAATTTTAGATTAGTTTTATATCTTTGTAATTTCCTCGCTGTTTTATTCAAGCCGTTTGGTGGATAGCTTGATTTGATATATTTTGCTCAACTGCGATATTTTTATAGACAAATGGAAAATATTTTAACATCATTGCTATTCAAAAATTACAGTGGTGAGTTATGACTAAGATAAAAAAAATGCTTTATAGTTTATCCCTAATTGGGTTTTTAATGCAGGGAACCAGCGCAATAGCCGCAGAGACGCCCACTACAGATACGTCAACTATCGATCAGGCTAATCAAAAAGCCATCTTGTTCCACGTCAATGAATATCGTAGCAAGCTTCACTTAAAACCTCTACAAATGAACAACCTAATGTCAGAAGAAGCAGCAAAACATAGCAGGGATATGGCCAGTCACGCTCTACCTTTCGGTCACAAAAACTTTGATAAACGAATTAGTCGCTTGTATGCAAAAATTAAAGGCTGCCAAGGCGGTTCTGAAAATGTCGCATACAACTATAAAGACGGCAGAGATGTCGTTCGTAATTGGTTAACGAGTAGCGGACATCGTAGAAATATTGAGGGGAATTTTAATCTAACAGGTATAGGCCTTGCTCGAGATGAAAAGGGAAAATTATATTTTACCCAAATGTTTATTCGCACAGCTAATCCAATTTATAGTTCTCAAAGATAAGAAAAAATCCCTCACCTAAAACCAATATTTTCAATTCGGAGGAGTATATACTAGGAGCTGATAGAGACGTCGCAAGCCTTGCGTGCGCCAGTCTAACTATCTCCTAATAGAGCTCTAAAATTGGAACAAATAATGGTTCAGCCTTTTGTGAGAGAACAAAACCTAAAACGCGGAATACTATATGGGGTTCTTTCCGCGTTCTCCCTCGCTCTGATGAGTATTTTTGTTAAAGAGGTTCGTGAGCAGGTTCCTACATCGCAACTCGTTTTTTTTCGTTTCGGGATAAGCCTTATCATCTTAATACCTTGGCTAATACAGGATAAGAACTTTAGTTTTAAAATCCAGCAACCTTTCGGTTACGTAATACGAATTATTGCCGCCTTACTAGCTCTTTTTTTGCTGTTCTATGTGATTAAATTTCTGCCTTTGGTCGATGCCTTATTATTAAACAATACCTCTCCTTTATTCGTTCCACTGATTGTATGGTTAATGAGAGGCGTTAAGACATCGAAACAAGCCTTGCTAGGGATACTTATAGGTTTTATTGGTGTAGGAGTTATTTTACAGCCGGATCAAGAAATTTTAAGAATAGAATCACTAATCGCCCTTGCCTCTGGATTTTTTTCGGCCTTAGCAGTTGTACAACTGCGTTTAATTTCTAAAACTAGTCCTACATCGCAAATGTTATTTTATTATTTTTTTATCTCTACACTTGTCTCGGGGTTGCTAGCCGCTTTGCAGTGGCAACCACAGTCACCAACAACCTGGCTCATGCTTATAATTATTGGTATTTTGGGGACCGCTTATCAAGTCCTTGCTACCTTAACCTACGTCACTGCACCGGTACGTTTAATGGCTCCTCTTATTTTTTTAGCGGTAATTTTTGCAGGATTTCTTGATTGGATTATTTGGGGTCAGATACCAGATTTGCCCACACTATTCGGTGCAATTTTGGTTATTATAGGGGCTATAATAACCGTTTATTTTGGCAAAAAAGATTTTGATTTTGCTAATAGCCCACCTAAAAACTAAATGGTGATTTCTATTCCTTCTTCATTAAGTGATTTCGTTATGGAAGGTCTTGTAGCTAATTCTGCAAAATAATGTTTCATTTCAGGTAAGTCATCTAGATCAATTTTCATGTTTTTAGCCCATAACAACATTACAAACAAATAGGCGTCTGGCAGGGCGAAATGCTTACCGGTTAGATAAGAATGTTTCGCTAGTTGTTGGTTGAGATAGCTTAGTTTTTTCTTAATCATAGGAATGAAAATAGTTTCCTGCATTTCTTTTGTAATCTCAGGATTAAAAAGATTTGCGAAACTCTTATGAACCTCAGTAGAAATATAATTTGACCATTCAAGAACCCTATAACGTTGCAAATCGCCAACTGGCGGACATAATTCGCTTGCTTTAAATTGATCAACTAAGTATTGCTGGATGATAAGATTTTCCGTAATAAGTTGTTTATTATCCAACTCCAAAGCCGGAACTGCGCCTTTAGGATTTATTGCTAAATAATCTTTATTTTCTGATGTTTTTTTCGTTTTAAGGTCAACTGATTCATAGTCACAATCAATACCAATTTCATTAATAAGAATGTGAATTGCAAGTGAGCAAGCGCCCTTTGTATAATATAATTTCACTATTTTTCCTTAAGTTGTTTATTATTCTTATTTAATCTACTACAGACGATTTCCATTTAATATTTATTTTAAACCTTCTTGTCTTTTGTCAGAAAAAGAGCAGAACTAAGAAAAACGAAATAGACACAGGCTACTAAGGCGCAAAAAAGACCAAAGATGGTATTGGAATGAGAGGTGTAAAAATAATTAGCCAACTCTATACCTAAAGCTTGAATACACATTGAGATCATACTCATTAGTGCTGAAGTGGTGCCTTTGCTAACAGGAGTGGAAAAAAGAATGAATCGATTCAAGGGAGCACCCATAACTCCTATTCCAAAAAAGTACACAATAAGACCAGGCATAAGCCAAATATAATGATTTGAACCAAACAAAGGCAAAATAAAGCACAACACAAGTCCCAAGCTCAGAATAATCGACGCATTAAACAAAATTTTTCTAAGAGTTCCTTTGCGAGTCATGTGTTGTAAAAGCCAGGTACCCGCTATGGTCGCGCCAAAAATTGGTAATTGCCAAAGTGCATATTCCACTATAGAAAGTTTTGCATCAGCGATTAAAATAACAGGAGAAAGGGCAATCCAGGCAAGACAAGGCATTAGACCAATTCCAAGAGCAAATGAACTCAATATAAAAGGTGGATTTTTTAGTAAGTTTAGGTAATTAGTGGCAACGGCTCGAGGAGTGATTGCCACTCGTTTAATTTCTTCGCCATCGCGTTTTATTTGACCAATGGGTTCAGGCATAAAGCGCCATAAACCCCAAAGCGCAAGAAGTGCAAAAAATGCTATTAAGACAAAAATAAAGCGCCAACTGTAATATTTGATAAAAATCGCACCAAGCAGCGGGCCTAATAAAGGTGCAGTAGTCGAAACATTCGCCATTATCGAAATTAAGCGAATTGCATCCATTTCTGCAAAAATTTCTTGCAAAGTAGCATAGCCAATTACCCCAATAAAACATAAACCCATGCCTTGAAAGAAGCGGGCAAGCAAAAATTGATCAATTGAATTTGAGCAAGCAATAAATAGGGTACAGAGGAAAAAAAGCAGGGCGCCTATAAGCATAATAGGCCTTCTGCCATAACGATCTGAAAGCGGCCCGAGAAATAATTGCAAGCTTGCACCGCCTAATATATAAGCTGTTAAGGACGTTGCAACTGCTGATTCTGGTCCATGAAAGGATTCAACTACTTGGATCATACCCGGCATGATCATGTCATTAGCAATATAAGTTAAAAATTCATAAAGAACTAAAAAAAAGGCGAAAACATAGGCTTGCTTGCGAGTAATATTAATTAGCGGTTGAGCCATGAGTCTTCTCTATCGCAGTCAATCTGGATTAATTGAAAGGTGATTAAATCAGTTGTACCGCACCATTATAGTGCAATAACGGTAAATTAAGGTTCCTAAATTCAAATTTATTTATCATATCGTTAGAAAAATCAACACAAAGAGCAATCTTGTGGTTCTTGCAATTTGAATGTTGAGTGACTATTTTAAAAGATAAGCTAAATCATTGGATGATAAAATGAAGAAGAAAATCGGCATTATTGTTGGCAGTCTTCGTAAAGAATCATGGAGCCGTAAACTTGCTCAAGCCTTAATTAAATTGTTGCCTTCTTCTTTTGAGGCGGAAATTGTCGAAATAGGCGAATTACCTCTTTATAACCCAGATCCCGATGATGAGGGTAGACCATGCCAAGAATGGACTTCATTTCGTGAGAAGCTAAAAGCGGTGGATGGTTTACTATTTATCACTCCTGAGTACAATCGCTCAATTCCTGCACCCTTAAAAAATGCAATCGACGTCGGATCAAGGCCCTATGGGCAGTCTGTTTGGGGAAAAAAACCTGCTGCCGTAGTGAGCTGTTCGCCAGGCGCTATTGGTGGATTTGGCGCAAACCAACATTTACGACAAACCTTTGTATTCCTTGATGTCCCTTGTATGCAGGCCCCCGAAATTTATATTGCAGGTATCGATAAGCTTTTTGATGAGAAGGGGGATATCGTTAATGTGAAAACTCTTGAATTCTTAAACAATTTTATAACTAGCTATTCGAATTGGTTCACGCAATTAAAAAGCTGATGCTATTACAATTACAAAATCCATACCTCAGTTCTCTTAGATGATAATCAAATCAACCAATTAGGTTATTTTTTATTATTGTCTCTAATATTTTCAACATAAAGAAATTTATTTAAACAACAAGCCTATAAATTGATGTAGAATGGCTGCGCTTTATGGGATTAAAGAAAACACATTGATTGAACTGAGGTAGTTGTTATGTCTTTTTACGAGTATATGAATGAAAAAATGAGAGCAATTAAAGCTCTCTTTATTGCTGAAGATGATGAAAACGAGAAAGCAAAAAAATCTTACTGGAGCCAATTCTTAGGATATTTTAGCAAATCAGAAGAAGAGAAAAAAAATGAGAAAAAATTTCCCTGGGGGAAATACTTTAATTTAACCAAAGATTATTTTGTCAATTCAGACGAAAAATTGTATGCCTGGGCCTATGTTATAGGAATTATAATTTGCGTAATAGGCTTTGTGGCATTAATGGCAGCTCTTTCATGGTGGTCTGCAGGATTTTGGGGTCTTCTTGCTGCCAAAGTTGCAGGACCTCCCCTTTATCTGGCCATAGGTAAATTAGCTCTTTTAACCACTGGGATAGTCACAGCTTGGGTAGCAAAAAATTATTTTATCGGAAAATTGTGTATTCTCTGGCGATCATGGCTAACCCATAAAGTAAAGGATGAGTTACTTAGTTCAAATAAAAAAAATCTGGATGTAAATCGCGTTTCTAATATGGAAAATATTCCAACGATTATTGAATCAGATATAAAAAGTTTCGTTGAATTAACAGTCAATTTGGCTGCAGATCTTTTAAACTCAATATTAAGCTTTGGAACCTTTGTTTCTACTTTATGGGTTGTTGGCGGAGCACTCACGCTTGGTACTTTTGTTATTCCAGGTTATCTGGTTTGGGTTGCAATTATTGTTGCCATTGGGGCTACAGCGCTTACTTATTTTATAGGTAGGTCCCTGATTGAGACGAATAAAGAACAGGAAAATGCAGATGCAGATCTGAGACGAGTTTTTGAAACCGTCATTAAGGATGCTGAAAATATTGCCCTAGAAAGGGCAGAGCTTTTTTATCAAAAATCCATCAATAATAAGATGGAAAAAATTAATAAAATTGGAAATCAAAAATTATATACAGAAGCCAAACTTTCTGCATTTCAAACTTACTATCAGAATATCATTGAGACTGTGCCGATTTTGCTGTCGCTGCCACTGGTACTTCTAGGAAATATTGATATTCCTAAGTTGATGCAAATTTTGATGTCTTTTTTACAAGTGAATAGCTCAGTAAGCTGGTTCGCTAATTCTTATCAGGGACTAAGTGAATATCAGGCAAAAGTAGAACGTATAATCGCTCTGTTCGATTTTCTTGAAACAGAGGGCTTAGGTGCTAATCCTAAAGGGATAAAAGTTATAAAAGAAGATACAGAGGTTATTAGAACAGAGATCGTCAATACTTTGTTACCCCAATCCTCTAGCACTAAAGTGATTTTTAAAGAGCTGGATATAGTATTAGAGCCAGGAGTGCATGTGGTAGTAACAGGCGATATAGGAAGTGGAAAAAGCACATGGTTTAAAGAAATCGCAGGCACTTACGCTCATGGTGAAGGAAAAATTACGATTCCCAAAAATAAATCAATATGCTTTTTACCTCAGCATCCTTCCTTACCCCTTGGGACAACCTTAAAAGAAGTTTTAGCCTATCCCGATGAAGTTATTTATACTGATGAACAATATACTAAAGCCTTAATAGATGTGGGTTTGCCAGACGAGATCCCTAACTTACAAACAGAAGAAACACCAGATTGGACTAAAAAATCGGGGGGTGAGCGACAGCTTCTTTCTGCTGCTAGGGTTCTATTGAAACCACCACCGAATTTTCTTTTTTTGGATGAGTCAACTTCAGCGATGGGTACACAAAGAGAAGAGGTTATTTATAACAAATTTCTAGAGCTAAGCAAGACTCCTAGCGAAACGACAATCTTTAGTATTGCTCATAAGCCTTCTGTAGAGAAATTCCATCAAAGCAAAATTGATTTTAACATCTATAAGGGCGATGAAAGTAAAGATAAACAAGAGGAAATAATAGATGAAATATCTGTGGCTCTTTGATTTTGCAGGTCCGTCATTAAGTACGCTGCCTGCATCAAGGTTTATTATTAAATCGTTACAGATTACGTTTATCCATTTCTGTTTTCGACTATAAAAACGAGTAGGTCGGCGCCCCTGGCCCGACATTTCTTACCCGGGGAAGCCATTGTCGGGCCAGTGGCGCGACCTACTCGTTATAAAACTTAGTCTTGATGCAGCGAGGTGCTTAAGTCTAAACCCTGTCATGTCCCTAAAACGCAGCGTTATCAAGGTTTCTTCTTCTTGAAAATCCTCTAGAAAATCCTTTTCTTTCGCAATCTGCAATAAACTCGGTATAATCCTTTCTTTTTGTTCTATTTTCGGTATCTATGAAGCTGTTGCGTGGATTGACTAACTTTCCTGTTTTTGTGAATGGTTCAGTTGCAACTATTGGTAATTTTGACGGTGTCCATCTTGGCCACCAAGCTTTATTGAAAAACTTACGTGCTGAAGCAGATCGATTGCAGCTTCCCGTGGTTGTATTGTTATTTGAACCCCAACCAGCGGAATATTTTCGCCCCGAACAAGCGCCTGCGCGACTAACGAGTTTACGTGAAAAGCTAGCTGTGCTTAAATCCTCTAGGGTTGATTTTGTTTATTGCCTTAAGTTTGATGAAGCTTTGGCTTTAATGTCAGCTCAGGATTTTGCCCAAGAGTATTTTTTTTCTTTATTGAATTGTAAATACCTATTACTCGGTCAAGATTTTCGCTTTGGCCAAGGACGTTTAGGCGATGTCAATTTATTGCAAGAGTTAGGCTTAAGTCATGGTTGTAGAGTGCGAAGCTTTGCCGATTTTTCGATAAAGGATAATCGCGTCAGCTCGACAAAAATTAGAACTGCCCTGGAGCAAGGTGCACTTGAGGAAGCCACAGATTTATTAGGTAGAACCTTTAGTCTTTGCGGACGCGTGATTAAAGGAGATGGTCGAGGTAGACAATGGGGTATTCCTACTGCAAACTTAGCGATGCATCGCTTAAAACTACCCATACATGGCGTTTTTTGTGTACAAGTGCACAGCATTGAAGGAAGGTTTATCAATGGAGTCGCTAATCTAGGCTCTAGACCTACGGTTGATGGCACAAAAAATACGCTAGAAATTCATTTATTTGATTTTGATGAAAATTTGTATGGCGAGATGTTGCAAGGATTTTTCTTGCACAAATTAAGAGATGAGGTTAAATTTTCATCAGTGGATGCTTTGATAGCACAGATCCATGATGATATTGCTGCGGCTAAATCGGAATTCCGCAGGCGACATTTTACCCTGTCATCGACGATTGAACCTTAGATTGATCGTTGGGCTTGGGTTTTTTCTAAACGCTTTATAGAGTGGGCACTATGGCAGAATACAAAGATACCTTAAATTTACCAGATACCTTATTTCCAATGAAGGCGAATCTTGCTCAGCGTGAGCCTCAAATGTTAGCAGACTGGCAAAGTATAGGTATTTACCAAAAAATAAGAGAAGTCCAGGCCGGCTCAAAGCGTTTTGTTCTGCACGATGGTCCCCCCTATGCAAATGGCCATCTACACTGCGGTCATGCACTTAATAAAATTTTAAAAGACATCATTGTTAAATCTAAATCATTTAGCGGTTTTGATACACCCTATATTCCAGGCTGGGATTGCCACGGCTTACCTGTAGAACTGAATGTTGAAAAAAAAGTTGGCAGAGCTGGCCAAAAAATTTCTATTGCTGAGTTTCGAGTTAAATGTCGTGAATACGCAGCCAGTCAAATTGATATTCAGCGAGAAGAGTTCAAGCGTTTAGGTGTTTTTGGTGATTGGGAGCATCCCTATACAACGATGGATGCTTCTTATGAAGCCAACATTATCCGCGCTCTGGGGAAAATAATAGAAAACGGCCATTTACAACAAGGGTTTAAGCCTGTTCATTGGTGTATCGATTGTGGTTCTGCCTTGGCTGAGGCGGAAGTGGAGTACGAAGATAAAAAATCACCCTCAATCGATGTAGCCTTTTTCGCGCTAAAACCCCGTGAATTATTAGCCCACTTTGATAAATCATTAGCAGAAAAACCGCTAATCCTACCGATTTGGACAACCACTCCCTGGACATTACCAGCCAATGAAGCCGTCTGCTTAAACCCTGCCTTAGACTATGTTTTGTTGGATGCTGGAGAACGTTATTTCCTTGTCAGTGATGTTCTAGAAAAAACAGTTATGCAGCGTTATGGAATCGAAAACTATGAACGCTTAGGAACGGTCCGAGGCGAAAAATTTGAAAATATTTTATTGCAGCATCCTTTTAATGAGCGGCAAGTGCCAATAATTTTAGGTGATCACGTTACTACTGATTCTGGTACAGGGGCTGTACATACAGCACCAGCTCATGGTCCTGAAGATTATCAAGTAGGTATGATTTACAAGCTGCCGCTCATTAATCCGGTGTTGGCTAATGGCTGCTTTGCTAGTGATATTCCCTTATTCGCAGGTTTATCAGTGCTCAAGGCGAACGACAAAATTATTGAAGTCTTAACTGAGCGTAAGGTACTTCTTCATTCTGAAACAATTAGCCACAGCTATCCGCACTGCTGGCGTCATAAAACAGCAATGATCTTCTTAGCAACACCACAATGGTTTATTGCTATGGACAAGAGTGGCTTACGTAAAGCAATTCAAACAGAAATTGAAAAGGTGAGTTGGGTACCAGAATGGGGTAAGGCGCGTATTACGTCGATGGTTGAGACTAGACCGGATTGGTGTATTTCGCGACAACGAGCTTGGGGTACGCCCATGCCTTTGTTTGTACATAAAGAAACAAGAGAACTTCATCCGCGCACAGTCGAACTCATCGAGCAGGTTGCCAAGCGATTTGAAAAAAGAGGGATTGATGCTTGGTTTGAGCTTGATACTGCCGAATTTTTAGGTGCTGATGCAGAATATTATGAAAAAATAACGGATACGCTTGATGTATGGTTTGATTCAGGCGTTTCGCATTATTGTGTATTAAAACAAAATCCAGAGCTTAGTCTCCCTGCTGATGTCTATCTTGAGGGTTCGGATCAACATCGTGGATGGTTCAATTCTTCTTTGACAACAGCAGTTGCTATGTATGGCCACGCGCCTTTCAAAACTGTTTTGACCCATGGTTATACTGTGGATTCTGAAGGGAAAAAATTATCCAAATCAAAGGGAAATTACGTATCCCTGGATAAACTCATTAATCAACATGGCGCCGATATAATACGGCTGTGGGTTTCTTCCACTGATTATCGCCATGAAGTGAGCATTTCAGATGAAATTATCAAACGTAATGCAGATGCTTATCGACGAATTCGTAATACAGCTCGTTTTTTACTGGCTAATTTATTTGATTTTGTCCCAGAAGAGGCCGTTGAAGAAAATCAATTAGTAGAACTTGATAGATGGGCAATTAAACGAAGCCAGGATCTGCAAAAAGAAATTGAAGAAGACTATAAAAATTATCAGTTCCATCTGATTTATCAGAAAATTCATAATTTCTGTGCAATGGATATGGGTAGCTTCTACCTTGACGTGATAAAAGATAGGCAATACACCACTGGCAAGAATAGTCTTGCTCGGCGTTCCTGCCAAACGGCCATGTATCATATTGTGCATGCTTTAACACGTTGGATGGCTCCAATCTTATCCTTTACTGCTGAAGAAATTTGGCAGTTTATACCTAGCAAACCGAGTGATTCTGTTTTTCTTGAGCAATGGTATAAAGGCTGGCCTGAAATTCAGGATGTGGATATGGATTCCTGGCAACAGTTACAGCTCCTTCGTGATGAAGTCAATAAAGCGCTTGAGAGCAAACGCAAAGAAGGGCTGATTGGTTCTGCTTTGGCTGCTGAAGTGACTCTTTATGCTAATGAAAAACTTTTTGATCATCTTAATAAACTAGGCGAAGAATTGCGCTTTATTTTAATTACTTCTGCCGTGTTGGTTAAACCAATACAGGATGCGATTGATGAGATTACATATAATAAAGATTTAAATTTAGCAATCTCTGTGCGCGCAAGCACTTACGAGAAATGCAGTCGATGTTGGCATCGCCGTGAAGATGTTGGGTTTGATAAGCAATATCCTGAATTATGTTTGCGCTGTGCGGGTAATATCTCTGGATCTGATGAAGTGAGGCGCTTTGCATGAAAAAATGGCCCTGGTTTGTTCTAAGTCTTTTAATAGTTTTGCTTGACCAGTTATCTAAAAATTGGGCTCAAGCCAATCTAATTCCTTATCAGCCGGAAGCAGTATTTTCCATGTTCAATTTTACTCTGGCTTATAATACTGGAGCGGCTTTTAGTTTTCTTAGTGGTGTTGGTAGTTGGCATCGCTGGTTCTTTGCCGGATTTAGTATTGCAATGTCGGCGCTTTTGATTGGTTGGCTAATGCGGTTATCACCAGCAGCCAAGCTGCAAACTTTGGCGATTAGTCTGATTCTTGGCGGGGCACTTGGGAATTTATATGATAGGGCAACAATGGGTCATGTTATTGATTTCATCGATCTCTATTACCAAAACCACCATTGGCCTGTATTTAATGTTGCAGACGCTGCCATTTGTATAGGTGCATTCTTACTACTGCTAGATCTTGGAACTTCTCGTAAGTGATAGCTCTATAAGAGGTCATCATTTAG
>JACCWL010000188.1 GCA_013697645.1 Tatlockia sp.
TGATAGTGTGGGGTCTCCCCATGTGAAAGTAGGGCATCGCCAGGGTTTTATTCTTAAAAGCGGCTTCTAGCCGCTTTTTTTTTATTTAAATAATCTGGTTGCCTTTTGCGACAACCGGTATCTGAAACCCCGAATTTGCGCAATGCGTGAGATGTGGATTTACCTCTTATAAAAAAATTAAATGATGTTGAGGGTAGTAATTTATGTCTAATTATCTTAAATTTGAGTATCGTCTATTTAATTTGCTTTTAAGTAGAACGGAAAAACAAAAAAAAGGGCTGTTGACCTAACATTTGTATCCTCTTATCTGTGCCATGATATTGGTCTAATGTCTAAATACCCTAATTCAAAATTCGAGAAAATCAGTCACTAGTTAAAAGGATATTGATTAGCATGTTAGTCCGTCGAGTAAAGGAATTTATTGAATCTTTATCAGCTCTAAAGGATAAGCTACCTAAAAGAGATTTAAAGTTTTTAACCCTATTAGAAAATAGGTTCTGTAATCCTATTATTGCTGAGAATGGAAAAGAAGTTGTTAATGAACTACTAGATTTTGAAGAGGTTATTTCTGGGAATTCTAAGGCAAGTTCGCTAAAAATTGAATCAATGGAGGGGGATTTAGAACTTTTCCAAAGAGAGCTTACTGGCTTTCAAGAAAAATCTAAAAATAATGATTTTACCATTGAAAAAAATGCAAATACAATCCTCGATGAGCCACTTCTTAATGCCAATGACATTGCCCTGATTGAGGGATTGTTTGTAACACGTTGGCATAAAATAGCGGGTAAACCTCATGATTATACTTTTTATTCGGGTGGCATAAATGAGCCTTGGGTTTTATTTGCCAAGGACTTAGCAATAGACTTAAAAAAACATTATTTCAAGATACTTATACCGGTTCTTGCTAATAGTTTTGATCCAAATAATTTTTCTAGATTGGAGCAGGCTCCCGAGCCGCGCTCCATTTACCTTTCAAATGATAATACTTGGCATCGACTTTTAGCTCTCTATGAGGAATTAAAAAAATCTTCCGGAGCTTTTGGAATTCGTGATAAGCCAAAAAGCGGTGCGCGTTTAAGGGCCTTATCGCTTGATGAGCTTAATCGTATTCGTTCCAAATGGGGAGATGGGCAAGCATTCACAGCATCAAATGGTATTAGCTACATTAGTTTTTGGGATTACGTAAAAAAAGTAATTGCCCCTACTTGGAAAGATAATGGAGCTTGCTCTACTTATCTCTTACCCTACTTACTTGACATAATCGAAAAATGTTTAGATCTAATTAAAGAGCCTAGAGATTTAAAAGGGTTTCAATTTTACTTTAGAAACTTCATTGATTATTTAGCAAAACGTCCTTTGGCTGAAGTTAATAATTTCTATGGAATGCAAATAAAAGTAAATGGCGAAAATCACTTTTTAGTAGAAATTCTGCTCGATTGCCTGAAGGAAGATAAAAATGGGTTGAATAACAAGCTATTAAATGTTGTAGAGTGTATTTATACAGTGAATCCTGCATTGGTAAGTCAAAATGAAAATCTAAAATCAGTCTATGAAGATATAGAAATTAGAACTAAATCGAAACTGCATAGTTTAAGAGATCTCATTCTTAATCTAAATATAAATAGTACAGATAATATCAAACCACTCCAAGTGGAAATATTTAAGCTCATTGAGCAAGCTATTGAAAAGGGTGGCACAGGTAATGAGAAAGAATTTCGTGAACAAATAGTTAGCAAAATAAGGGAAATGTATGCTTTGCGCGGGGATAGAGTTATTGACACTAAATATGACTATTTTCGCATGCAAAATGGAGTTAACTATCCTTGGTTTAGGTTAGGCCAATATTTGGCTGGTGCAAAATATATTGATCCAAATTACTTTAAATTACTGATATCAACCTTAAGTCATGACGAAGATCCTATTACTACAGAACCACTGACCAATTATCCACTTTCTAAATATATTTTATCCACTAATGGCCGACAGCTTATTTTTTTACCGAACTGTGTTAGGCATTATAAAGTTAATGGAACTTTCTATAATTGTAATTATCGTGAACCAATGCCTTTAAGCCACAAGGAGAAAATTCGTTTATCCTTTGCAGATCCAGGCATCTATGATTTTTTTCTTCGCATAGAAGAAAAACCTGATGACCCACCTCTCAGCAAAGAAATGATCGATGAAATTAGAAAGATGGTTAACGGTATTTTAAATCCCTATGGTTTAACTAATCGTAAAGTGAGCAAATCTGAAAAGGCTAGTGCAAGAAAATTTTATGAGGATTTTTATGTCTATGTTTCCAAGTTGCCGACTGAAGAAAAAAATAGACTTCATAGGCACAGAATTTTACTAGGCAGTTCTCAAGCCTCAGTTCGAGAGATAATGAATTTGATTCAGACAAAGGATTGCATGGCGAGTAATGGAAGATATTTTGCAAAATTGGTCATGGACTATGCACCCTATTCGAAATTTAATTATAGCATTGAACAACAAGTTGATATTGAATCTATGCGTGCAACTTCAGCAAAACGCGTTTACAGCAACTATGATGAACTAACGGAAGAAGAGGCAACAAGGCGTATTCTGATCATAATGACTTCTCTATTCACTCATCCGTTTCAGTATATACCTCTCACCGGTACACCGATTACTCTTGGCAATAATTATTCCAATATAGTGACGGGGTCTGGTTATGAGATCTTTAACTTATTTGCGAAAAGTATTAGGCAAAGTGATTTTAGTCAAGCACGTTTTCTATATGTACAATTTAGGGAGGATCTCCTCCCCTCTCAGGTTAATAAAAACTCATGGTTACGCTATGATGACACCCTTGATTGGTTAAAAAGAATTCAAAATGATTCTATATATAATGATAAACAAAAAAGTTATTTTCAGCCTGAATTATTATTAACTAACTTATGGTCTGTAGCGAAGGAAATAAGGACGAAGAATTATAAATTAAGTGAGGCTATTGAGAGTTTTCTCTCAGTGTTGTATGCGCTCTTAATTTCTTCTGAGGAAAATATTTATAAAAAATGGATTATGGTGAATATAGATTTTATCAAATTCTTAAACTCTGATCTAATCTTAGACCACAGAGGGTCAATTATGCAGTTACTTAACCAAGCTAGACAAAACATCTATAGCCAAGAAACCTTTATTCAAGAAAGCCAAGAATTTTTTGTACATCGTTTGGCCCAAAATAACGCGCGGGCTCCAAATTTTAAAGTGGGTTTACATGGCGTTAGTCCAGGAAATATCAGCAAAACTTATAATAGTCTTAAAGATTCGTTAAATAAAAAATTTGAATCCACGGGATCAACTCAAGATGATAATCGTTCTCTCGATAATCTGGTATCACGGATGCAGAAAGTTACGGGAACGAAAACGAAGAAGGATTTTGCTAACTGTTTGAAGCAAGCGGCCCCCCAAATAACACTGCCTGAATTAGCTTTAAGAGTTTAAGGGCTGTTGGCATTTCTGCTAGTCTGACGCCTGATCTAGCGCAATGTCATCAGTCACTCAATTTAAAATTTTTACTTGCCAAATTGTTTAATAATTTTAAGGTAATTTTCATAGCGTTTGGGGCTTATTTTGCCCTCTGATAACGCCTTCATAATTGCGCAACCAGGATTAGCATGGTGGTTACAATTACGAAACCTACATTGCGAAATGAGCGGCCTTAACTCGCGATAGCTTTGCGTAATTTTAGAAATCGGCATATGCGATAGACCAATTTCGCGCACCCCTGGCGAGTCAATTAAAGCGCCTCCGCTAGGTAGGTGATAGTATCGGGAATTAGAGGTTGTGTGGCATCCTAATTCCGTATTGGCTGATATTTCGCCTGTCTGAATATTATTTTCGTGAGGTAACAAGCCTGAGATGATTGATGATTTGCCAACACCTGATTGACCTACAAAGACAGAGATTTGATGATTTAATGTTTCTTTGAGTAAGTCATAACCCTGATGATTCTGTTCTGAAGTGAATATAATTCGATAACCAAGCGGTTGATAACAGGCCAATAACTCGTTTTTTAGGGAATCACAGACTAGATCCACTTTGTTTAAGACAATGCAAACCTCTAATTCTAAGTCTTCGGCCATCACAAGATAACTATCAAGCAGCGACCAGGTTAGTTCTGGTTTTGCAGCAGTGACAACAATGATTTGAGTAATGTTAGCGGCAATTGGCTTAAATGCACCGCGGTTGTCTGGCCGGCCAAGCATTGAATTGCGTGGATAACGAGAGACCACAACTCCTTTAAACTCAGTTTCAGCCTGCCAAACAACTTGATCGCCTGCGACTAAGGAATCGATGTTTGGACGTATGGAGCAGTGAATACGATTGCCCTTAGAATCTTCAACTTCTGCATGCCTCCCAAAACGGCTAAGCACAAGACCTTCTTCAGTGGTTAGAGACAGATCAATTTCAGATTGTTGACGATAATTTGCCTGGATTTTTTGAATGCGCGCGGACTGCTGTTTGTTAATTCGTCTTTTACTCATAGTTTAAAGATAGATTATACTTGTCGACATTATAAACCATATACAGCTTTGGCGCTAAAATAGAAAGGCTCCGCGCAAAACAAGTATAAAACCACTTATAAAAAGGTAGTTAAATCTAATGAAAATTTATTTAGTCGGAGGAGCTGTTCGCGATAAGCTCTTAGGATATCCCGTAAAAGAGCGTGATTGGGTTGTTGTCGGAGCAACACCTGAGCAATTACTCAAACAAGGTTATCAACAAGTTGGACGCGATTTTCCTGTTTTTCTTCATCCTAAGACCAAAGAAGAATATGCTTTGGCGAGAACTGAACGTAAATCAGCGCCGGGCTATTATGGTTTTGATTGTGATTTTAATCAGAATGTTAGTTTGGAAGACGATTTATTACGTCGCGATCTAACCATCAATGCGATGGCTGAAGATGAAAAGGGTCAGATAATTGATCCCTTTAAGGGTTATGCCGATTTGCAGAACAAAATTTTGCGGCATGTTTCTCCCGCCTTTGTAGAGGATCCAGTACGAGTTTTGCGACTAGCACGTTTTGCCGCACGTTTTCATCATCTAGGGTTTAAATTGGCTGATGAAACTAAAGCTCTGATGTATAAGATGGTAAAACAAGGCGAGTTAGCGCATCTGGTTCCTGAGCGAGTTTGGCAAGAACTGCAGCGCAGTTTAGAGGAAAAAAATCCAGAAGTTTTTATTCAGACTTTAAGATCTTGCGGCGCACTTCAAGTTGTTCTACCCGAAATTGATGCTTTATTTGGAGTTCCTAATCCACCTAATCACCATCCTGAGATTGATAGCGGTGTGCATACCTTGATGGTTTTGCAGGCTGCTGTTGAATTATCAGTCGATTCCCTAGTGCGTTTTGGTGCCTTAGTGCACGATTTGGGAAAAGCAACAACCGCAATGGAAGAATGGCCAAAACACCATGGACATGAGGAACGAGGTGTAGAGATAATTGAATCTTTATGCAAGCGTTTGCGAATTCCTGCAGATTACCGTAAATTTGCGGTGATGGTTTCGCGCTATCATTTAAAAATTCATCGCTTATTTGAATTAAAGGCAGAAACAATCGTTAAAGTGTTAGAGCAAACGGATGCATTTCGTCGTCCTAAACTATTTGAGAATCTTGTTTTAGCCTGTGAAGCGGATTCCCAGGGGCGTGGACGGAAAATAGATTACAAACAGGCACCACAATGGCTTTTTGTATTATTCGAGTGTGCTAAAGTGTCGTCACAAAACTTGATAGAACAGGGTTTTCAAGGTGAGGCAATTAAACACGAAATTCATAAACGACGAGTTGCTTGCGTAGAACTTATTTTAAATTCTTGGAAACAATATGAAAAGCAAAAATAATTTGATTTGGATAGATTTGGAAATGACTGGTCTTGAGCCAGAGCGAGATCGTATTATTGAGATTGCCACGATTGTAACTGATTCTCAATTGAATATTTTGGCAGAAGGCCCTGTTTTGGCAATTCATCAGGATGAAAAAAGAATAGCTGAAATGGATGAATGGAATACAAGGCAGCACAACCAATCTGGTTTGGTAAAACGAGTTCTGGAATCGACTGTTAACGAGGCCCAGGCTGAAAAAATGACCATTGAATTCTTGAAAAACTATGTTGATAAAGGTAAATCACCAATGTGTGGAAATAGCATTTGTCAGGATAGACGTTTTATGTATAAATACATGCCCGACTTAGCAGCCTATTTCCATTACCGCAATCTTGATGTCTCTACACTCAAAGAATTAGCTAAGTATTGGCGGCCTAAATTGTTAAAAGGCCTTGTCAAAGAATCAAAACATCTGGCTTTGGATGATATCAAAGATTCGATTGCTGAACTTTGTTATTATCGCCAACATTTTATTAATTTATCGGATGGTGATAATGATTGAACGTGAGCAATTAATATTGCCCAATGGGGCTGACAAATTACTCCTGCATTCCTGTTGCGCGCCTTGTTCGGGTGAGGTTATGGAGGCTCTAGTATTTTCTAAGATTAATTTTTCTATTTTTTTCTATAACCCCAATATTCATCCAGTTCAAGAATATGAAATTAGAAAAGAAGAAAATATTGCTTTTGCCAAAGCGCATGACATACCTTTCATTGATGCTGATTATGATAAGGATAATTGGTTCGCTCGCATCAAGGGACTTGAGTGGGAACCTGAGCGGGGCAAACGATGTACAGCATGTTTTGATATGCGTTTTGAGCGAACAGCGCTTTATGCTCATGAACATGGTTTCCCAGTCATCACCACCTCGCTTGGGATTTCTCGTTGGAAAGATATGAATCAGATTAATGAAGCCGGCATACGGGCTGCGAGTCGCTATTCTGAAATAGAATATTGGACTTACAATTGGCGAAAAAATGGTGGCGCCGCACGAATGTATGAAATTGCCAAACGTGAAAATTTCTATAAACAAGAATATTGTGGTTGTGTTTATTCTTTACGTGATACTAATGCTTGGCTGAAGACTAATTCACGTGAGCGGATTAAAATTGGTATTAATTTTTACGAGAATGAGCAAGAAGATCCTGTTTCGGATGAACAAAAGGTATAATGCTTCGCTAATGATCTAGCAAGAGATTGGCAATATGGAGGAAATGTCGGGCCAGGGGCCCGACATTTCTATCCATAAAGCCCAAGTTTCGCACTTACAAAAAATGAGGTTCAAGCCATGATCTTTCATGAAGATGAAGATAAAAAACATGATCATAAGCACCATCATGGCCATTCACATTGCCACGACCACGGTTCTGTGTCCTTCAATAGTGCATTTTTGATTGCGATCATAGCTAATGGGTTATTTGTAATCGCCCAGATTATTTTTTCCTATCTAGCCAATTCAACCAGCTTATTTGCCGATGCTATTCATAATTTTGGTGATGTACTCTCTTTGATTCTTGCCTGGGTAGCTAATGGTTTATTGAATCGTATACCAACAAAACAAACAACTTACGGCATGAAAAAAACCTCAATACTCGCAGCGCTCGCCAATGGTGTCTTACTTGTTTTTACTTGCGGTATTATTGCGACTGAAGCGGTGTACAAATTTTTTTCACCTAGCGAGGTTCAGGCTTTTTCTGTAATGATCGTTGCCACAATAGGCATTTTTGTTAATGGTGCGACAGCGGCTTTATTTATGCGTGGATCTGACGATTTGAATATTCGCGCTGCTTTTTTACATTTACTTTATGATGCACTCATTTCATTGGGTGTAGTCATTTCAGCAGCACTTATTTATTGGACGAATTGGCATTGGATTGACCCGATTGTTGGTTTGTTGATTGCACTTTTGATTCTAAAGAGTACTTGGTCCCTTTTTGCTGATAGTTTTCGTTTAATTATTGATGCTGTCCCGCGCGGTATTTCTTGGAATGAGGTCATTAATTCTTTACAAGCTGAGCCTGGAGTTCAAGAAGTTCATGATTTGCATATTTGGGCAATCTCTACCCAGGAAAATGCGCTTTCTGTGCATCTCTATATGCCAGAAGCACCTCTTAGTGATAAGGCGCGACAAAAATTGATAAAATTATTAAGAGAAAAACACAAAATTCACCATACAACCATCCAAGTAGAGCAGGATTTGACCTTCTGTGAAGATGCTTGCACGCCAACACTTTAGAACGAGGAAGTATCGGGTAAAAGCCTGACCCTATCAAACTAACATAGGTCGGCGCCCACCTAGGCGTGTTGACCGCTTAAGGTAGTGCCATTCATCTGGCCCGCCATTTCTCTCAACTGGATAAAAAAAACCAATTAACAGCATAACTGTTAACTGGTTTAAAAGAATATAGCCTTAAATTAACTATACATTGAATATCGAATCGTTTTTTCGAAAAATTCGTCATCCTTTGCTTTCTTTTCGTCATCTTCTGCTTTCTTTTCTTTCTCTGCTTGCAACTTCTCTTTTTCTTGATCTTGTTGAAGCTTAAATTTCGCCAGTTTCAACATGTTTTGGGTCTTTAATTCTTGTAACAACATATTTTGAGTCTGCAAGATTGCAGCTAATAAAATTTCTTTATTTCCTTGCAAGCTTAGTTCTTTTTCAACGGGCTCTTGCTTTTTTGCTCCTTCCTTGATTTCTATTTCGAGCGGTGGGGCGGCTTTAGCCTTTTGATTAAAAAATTGAGGGGTTCCTGGATTGGAAAGTGGAGGTTGTGTTTTTTTTTCTTCCTTTACTTCACTAGCAGTTGCATCAATCTTACCCATTGCAATCTCCTTGTCCTTGTGAGTCGCTTTTAGATTAATCCATAACCTAAATTAAATGCAAATGATTTTATCACTATTTGCAAAATTTGTTTTTTATAAAGGTTTAAAATACTTTTTGCCTTAGATTATGTCTTATTGCGGAGGTGTAGAACAAAATATCAAAATTGATTACAAGATGAGAATTAATCCCGCTTCAATCCTCAAGATAGGTTTTATGATAAACTTAGTGCTCAAAAAAAAATGAGTAATTAAATGATTAAAGTAGGACAACTGAACCGGTTAAAGGTGATAAAAGAAGTAACCTTTGGTGTTTACCTGGAGGGTGGTTCTTGGGGCGAAATTTTGTTACCTAAAAAATTCCTGCCTGCTGGCACAAAAATGCATGATAGTTTGGAAGTATTCATCTACTTTGATTCCGAAGATAAGATTATTGCCACTACACAGCGCCCCTTTGCGAAGGTAGATAGTTGCGCTTTTTTGAAGGTGAGTGATGTGAATCGATTTGGTGCGTTCCTTGATTGGGGTTTAGATAAAGATTTATTAGTTCCTAAATCAGAACAGCAGCGTCCGATGGAAAAAGGAAAATCTTATATTGTTTATGTGAGGCAAGATAGGGATGGACGAATTGTTGCCAGTTCCAAGCTTGATTATTACTTGGATAAGGCGCCAGCTGACTTTAAGCAGACTGATAAAGTAAATCTATTAATAGCTGAGACGACCCTTCTAGGCACTAAGGTAATTATCAATGATACCCACTGGGGTTTAATCTATGCCTCCGATATTTTTCAGACCTTGGATTATGGAAGCAAGGTAATTGGTTATATCAAAACTTTAAGAGATGATGGCAAGATTGATGTAAGTTTAAGAAAAACAGGGCAGGACAATATCCAGGACCTAGCAAAGCGTATTCTTGCCCATTTGCATAAAGAGAAAGGGTTTTTGGCCTTGCATGATAAGAGTCCATATTCGGATATACAGCAGATGTTTGGTGAGTCTAAAAAGAGTTTTAAAGCCGCCATTGGTTACCTCTACAAGCAGGGTGAAATTTCTCTCGAAGCAGAGGGAATCCGTTTGCGAGATAAGAAGAATAAAGATAATTTTAAATGATGAGAAACAGTTATCGGCCTCCTAGAGCATGTTTTATAATGCTCGAGGCGTAAAGTTGGTGGGCGCTACCTTAAGGATAAAAGCCTTAGCTGCCACCGTTGAAGGCTCATCATGCAACTGGTTATCGTAGGTCGGCGCCCCTGGCCCGACATTGGGAGAACGAGTAAGAAATGTCGGGCCAGGGG
>JACCWL010000189.1 GCA_013697645.1 Tatlockia sp.
TGTCGGGCCAGGGGCGCTATTTTTATTATGATTGTCGTCCCCGCCTACGCGGGACGACAATCATAAGGTGTCGATACCTCAGGGCCCGACCTGCTTATACCCTGTTACGCCGCTAAACTTTTTTCAACCATTTCTCGCAAATCACCAGAGAGTTCAAGAGTTGCCAGGCGATTAAGTTGCTGTTTCATGAGTGCTTGCCGATTAGCATCATAACGATGCCAACGGGTAAATGGGGTTGCTAATCGAGCGGCAATTTGTGGATTTATTTTATCCATTACCGTTAAAATTTCTCCTAAAAAAGCATAGCCAGATCCGTTTGCAGCATGGAAATTGCGAGGGTTTGCCTGACAAAAAGCACCAATAAGTGCTCTGACCTTATTCGGGTTTTTTATACTGAAGTCAGGGTGTTTCATTAATTTTTTTACCGCTGCTAAAGTATCTGCTAATACAGAACTTGCTTGGATGGAGAACCATTTATCCAAAACAAGTTCATCTTCTGACCATTGTTTGTAAAAACTTTCAGCCGCCTGCTCCCTTACCTTGGCGTTTGAACAATTAATTAAATTGGCGAAACTGGCAATCTGATCTGTCATTGTTTTGGCTTTGCTAAATTGTTCTTGGCAAATACTCAGTGTCTTCGCTTCATCGGCTTTCATCATAAACCACAGACAAAGATTCCGTAATTTTCGCTGACCATAGGCTTTTGCATGCATTCCATGATCTTCTTTTTGCCAGTACTTTTTATACAGATTAGTCATCTCTGAAAAGAGTTGTTTGCCAAGCTCGGCACGGAAAAAACAACGCGCCTCTTCGACAGCGTCAACATCCACAGTGGTCAGTGTTGCAGCTAGATCTTCAAAACCAGGCGGAGTGAGCAAATCAGCTTTTAAAGCATCGTCAAGAGTATCGTCTTCTAAAACATATTGAAAAGCTACAACCAAGGATTGCGGAATCTGCCATTCCTTAGGAGGTGTATTTAAATAGTTTGTAAGGCAGGAAAGTACCAAACGTTGTGCTACATTCCATTTGGCATAGCCATCGGATTCAAAGCGTAGTAAGGCCAGCAATTCTTCTTCACTTTGCTCAAGATCTATTTTTATCGGTGCTGAAAAATCACGCAACAAAGATACGATTGGCTTAGAGGGCAAATTAGGGAAACTAAAGGTTTGCTCTTGTTCTCTCAATTGCAATATTTCTTGTTCAAGTGCTAAAGCCTGACCTTCTTTCGTAAACAAGGCGATGCGAATAGGAATATGAAAGGGTTTTTTCTCTTTGCATTCTGCTGTTGGCTTGCAAGACTGGGTCATGGTTAAAGTCAGCGTACCTTGGTTATAACAAGACTTTACCTTTACTTCAGGCGTGCCTGCCTGACTATACCACAGCTTAAATTGACTAAAATCAACTTGATTGGCATCTTCCATCGCAGCAACAAAATCATCAATCGTTACTGCCTTGCCGTCATGGCGCTTAAAGTATAAATCCATGCCGCGACGAAAACCTTCTTTACCTAAGAGCGTATGTTGCATACGGATGACTTCAGCCCCTTTGTTATAGACTGTTGCTGTATAAAAATTATTAATTTCCTGATAGGAGTCGGGGCGTACTGGATGTGCTATGGAGCCTGCGTCTTCCGGGAATTGGACATTACGCAAAACTTTCACATCGCTAATGCGGTTTACGTCGCGTGAATTCATATCACGAGAAAACTCTTGATCACGAAATACGGTTAAACCTTCTTTCAAACTTAATTGAAACCAATCGCGGCAAGTGACGCGATTTCCTGTCCAATTGTGAAAATACTCATGGCCAACGACCCCTTCGATATCTGCAAAATCGCTATCTGTGGCCGTATCGGGACGGGCAAGAATGTATTTGGAGTTGAAAATATTTAAGCCCTTATTTTCCATCGCTCCCATATTAAAATCACTAACCGCCACAATCATTAAAATATCGAGATCGTATTCGCGGCCAAAAGCTTCCTCATCCCAGCGCATTGCCTTTTTCAAAGAATCCATAGCATGGGCGCATTTATCTTCATTGCCAGGCTCAACATAAATACGTAAATCAACTATTTTACCCGAGCTGGTGGTGAATTTATCGGCGAGGAATGTCAAATTGCCGGCAACCAAGGCGAACAAATAGGAGGGCTTCATGAAGGGATCTTCCCATTGAACCCAATGCCTACCATTTTCTAGTTCACCTGAATCAATTAAATTGCCGTTGGAGAGTAATACAGGGTAGGTTGCTGGATCAGCTGAAATTTTTGTGCTGAATTTTGCTAATACATCAGGCCGGTCAAGATAGAAACTAATGCGTTGAAATCCTTCAGCCTCACATTGAGTACAAAAGAGATGATTGGAGCGATACAGGCCAGATAATTTTGTATTGTTTTGCGGCTCAATACGTGTCACTACTTCTAAACTAAACTCATCGGGACAATTGTCGATAATTAAATCATCGTTTTCCAAACGATAATTGGCTTTATCGAGTGGCTTTCCATTGAGATGGAGACTTACAAGTTCCAATTCGTCACCATATAGATGCAAAGCGCCTTCAGACTGTCGCTTTAACTGCATGCGATTCACTACAAGGGCATGATCATTATAGAGATCAAAATCAAGATCGACTGTTGAAACACTAAAGGTGGGAGCCTTATAATCTTTTCGATAAATGGTCAAGTCTGGCATGAACTTTGCTCCTTTAACAATAGGATCTATAATGAAAATAAGAAGGTAGTGTCTCGCTTTTACCAGCGAAATGCAAAAAGAATCAAATAAAAGCGTTTTCTCCCAGCAGGGATAAGTAAAAGGGGATAGCTCATGAGTACACATGATTTTTTAGCTAACTACACCAAGCGTTTTGTGGATAACAAAGCGGAAGAACTGAGTCTGGAGGAATATCTAGAACTCTGTAAAACAGAACCCGCAGCCTATGCAAATCCAGCCGAACGTTTGTTAATGGCTATTGGTGAACCTGAAATGGTTGATACGCGCCATGACCCTGTCCTATCAAGGCTTTTTTCGAATAAAGTGATACCGCGCTACCCCGTTTTTAATGAATTTTATGGAATGGAAGAACCAATAGAACAAATTGTCGGCTTTCTAAAACATTCCTCCCAAGGCTTGGAAGAAACAAAGCAAGTACTCTATTTACTAGGTCCAGTTGGCGGTGGTAAATCGTCTATAGCAGAAAAACTAAAAGATTTGATGGAAAAAGTTCCCTTCTATGCTATTAAAGGTTCGCCAATTTTCGATTCTCCTTTGTCTCTTTTTGATCCTGAAGAAGATGGCCAAATTTTATTTGAACGCTATGGCGTTCCCACACGTCACCTTCGTTATGCGATGTCACCTTGGGCGATTAAGCGCTTACAGGAATACAATGGCGACATTAACCAGTTTCGGGTTATCAAAGTTAGACCTTCGCGAATGAAACAAATTGCCATTTCTAAAACAGAACCTGGCGATGAAAATAATCAGGATATTTCGTCTTTAGTGGGTAAGGTTGATATTCGTAAACTGGAAGAGTTTTCTCAAGATGACCCTGATGCTTACAGTTATTCTGGCGGTCTTTGCCGGGCTAACCGCGGATTGATGGAATTTGTGGAAATGTTCAAAGCACCTATCAAAGTGCTTCACCCTTTGTTAACTGCAACACAGGAAGGTAACTACAATCCAACAGAAGGTTTATCAGGTCTTCCTTTTGAAGGGATTATCGTTGCCCACTCCAACGAATCGGAATGGCAAACCTTTCGCAATAACAAAAACAATGAAGCCTTTATTGACCGTATTAATATCGTTAAAGTGCCTTATTGTCTTCGAGTGTCTGAAGAATTGCGTATTTATCAAAAATTACTCGATAACAGTTCGCTTCATAATGCACCCTGCGCTCCCGGAACACTTTCTATGCTGGCGCAATTTTCAGTACTCACTCGTCTCAAAGAGCCTCAAAACTCAAGCATTTATTCAAAAATGCGGGTTTATAATGGCGAGTCCTTAAAAGACACCGACCCTAAAGCCAAATCCTTTCAAGAATACCGAGATTTTGCCGGGGTTGATGAGGGAATGAGCGGAATTTCAACCCGTTTTGCCTTTAAGATTCTATCGAAGGTATTTAACTTTGATCATAGCGAAGTTGCTGCCAACCCAGTTCATTTACTTTATATCCTTGAACGCCAGGTTGAACAGGAACAATTCGCGCAAGAAATGCATGAGAAATATTTAAACTTCATCAAAGAGCATTTAACACCAAAATACGTTGAACTCATTGGTAAGGAAATTCAAACAGCCTATCTCGAATCCTACTCTGAATACGGACAAAATATTTTTGATCGCTACATCACCTACGCTGATTTCTGGATTCAAGATCAAGATTATCGTGATTCTGATACCGGCGAAATTTTTGACCGTGGCTCGCTCAATTCAGAGTTGGAAAAAATTGAAAAACCAGCTGGTATCTCAAATCCCAAGGATTTCCGCAACGAGGTTGTTAATTTTGTACTCAGAGCGCGAGCCAATAACCACGGCAAAAATCCGGTGTGGAATAGCTATGAAAAATTAAAAACAGTGATTGAGAAAAAAATGTTTACTAATACTGAGGATTTGCTACCCGTCATTTCCTTCAATGCCAAAGCCTCTGAAGATGATAAGAAAAAACATGAGGAATTTATTTCTCGGATGGTCGACAAAGGCTACACCCGCAAGCAAGTCCGATTACTCTGCGAATGGTATTTGCGGGTTAGAAAATCGCAATAAGGACCGGATAATTGGGCTATATTTAGCCAAGAGTGTCATCCCCGCTTCACGGGGATGACACTCAAAAGGTGCAGGGCTTAAGCCCGAAATTTCTCTAAGGAATTAGATATGTCGCAGCTGATTGACAGACGACAGAATGCAGGTAAAAAAAGCACCGTTAATCGCCAACGCTTTCTGCGCCGCTACAAAAACCAAATCAAACGTGCGGTATCTGACGCCGTGGGCAAACGTAGTATTACCGAAATTGATCAGGGTGAACAAATAAGCATTCCGGCAAGAGATATCACTGAGCATCGTTTTTATCGCGGCAAAGGGGGTCGGGTTGAACGAATTTTTCCTGGCAATGATGACTTTGTAAAAGGCGATCGAATTAAGCGTCCTAACGAAGGCGATGGCGGTGGTGGAGGCGGTCAAGCTAGTGATACAGGTGAAGGAGAAGACGAGTTTGTTTTCCAACTTTCACGGGAAGAATTTCTAGAATTGTACTTTGAGGATCTTGAGCTTCCTGATCTTGTTAAAAAAGAATTAGCACGCCTTACAACCTATAAGTCCGTACGTGGAGGAGTGAGCAGCAGCGGCATCCCTGCGAATATCAATGTGCTAAGATCAATGCGACAAGCCACTGGCAGACGGATGGCCTTAGCCTCGCCTTATAAACGCCAACTCCGTACCGCTGAAGCGGAATTAGCAGAACTTGAAGCCTCACCTGAATCAGACAATGTCAATTTATTACGCTTACAACGAGATATTGAGTTTTTAAAGAAAAAAATTGCCGCCGTTCCTTTTATAGATACTATCGACCTCCGGTATAACAATCGCATCCGAGTTGCAGCACCTTCGACACAGGCTGTGATGTTTTGCGTCATGGACGTTTCCGGTTCAATGGACGAAGCCAAAAAAGACATTGCCAAACGTTTTTTTATCTTGCTTTATCTTTTTCTCACTAAAAACTACGAGAAAATCGAGCTGGTCTTTATTCGCCATCATACTTCGGCTAAAGAAGTGACTGAAGAAGAGTTTTTCTACTCGCGGGAAACGGGAGGAACAGTTGTCTCTAGCGCACTCGAGTTATTAAACAATGTTATCGAGGCACGCTATCCGCCATCGTCATGGAATATTTATGTCGCTCAAGCTTCCGATGGTGATAATTGGAATGCTGATTCACCTTATTGCCAAGAGCTTTTACAAGAAAAAATCATGCCCATGCTGCAATATTTTGCCTACATTGAAATTATGCCCCGACATCATCAAAGTCTTTGGGAAGTTTATCAACAGATTAAAGAGCTCTATCCCAATTTTGCTATGGAAAATATCGATACTGTTTCCGATATTTATCCCGTTTTCCGCCAATTATTTAAAAGGAAAACCGCATGAAAAAAAAACCTTTATCCACTGGCGCCGAATGGACCTTCGAATTGATCCAAGCCTACGATAGGGAAATAGCGCGCCTAGCCAAAGATTTTAAACTGGATACCTACCCCAATCAGATTGAAGTCATCACCGCTGAGCAAATGATGGATGCCTACGCCTCAGTTGGCATGCCCATTGGCTATCATCATTGGTCCTTTGGCAAGCATTTTGTTGGCGTTGAAAAAAGTTATCGACGCGGACAGATGGGTTTGGCCTATGAATTGGTGATTAACTCCAACCCCTGTATTTCTTATTTGATGGAAGAAAACACGATTGCCATGCAAGCCTTAGTCATAGCCCATGCTTGCTATGGTCATAATTCTTTTTTTAAAAATAATTATCTTTTTAAAATGTGGACTTCTCCCGATGCCATTATTGATTACTTGGTTTTTGCCAGAAACTACATCAGCGAATGTGAGCAACGCTATGGGATTGATGAAGTCGAAACTATACTCGATGCTTGCCATTCTTTAATGAATTATGGCGTTGACCGTTATAAACATCCTGCCACCTTGTCCCTACAAGAGGAAAAAATTCGCCAGCAAAATCGCGAAATATACTCGCAATCACAGGTCAATGAATTGTGGCGAACCATTCCGAAAGCGAAACATATCGACGAGAATGGCCATAAAAAACGATTTCCCGAAGAGCCGCAAGAAAACATTCTCTACTTTATCGAAAAAAATGCACCCTTGTTAGAATCCTGGCAACGTGAAATTATTCGTATCGTGCGAAAAATAGCACAATACTTTTATCCGCAAGGCCAAACCAAAGTGATGAACGAAGGTTGGGCTTGTTTTTGGCATTATACTCTTTTACACGCCCTCTATGACGAAGGTTTAGTAACAGACGAATTCATGTTAGAAGTGCTGCAAAACCATACGAATGTTATCATGCAACCGGCCTTCAACAGCCCTTATTTCAACGGCATCAACCCCTACACGCTTGGCTACAATATGATGCAAGACATCAAACGAATTTGTGAAAACCCAACTGAGGAAGACAAGCAATGGTCTCCTTATTTGGCTAATCATGACTGGATATCAAGCCTCGATACGGCGATGCGGAATTTTAAAGATGAAAGTTTTATTGCCCAATATCTATCGCCACGTTTAATACGTGATTTAAAATTATTTTACATCGTGGATGATGATAGAAATCCGGACTTATTAGTCGGTGCAATTCATGATGAACAGGGCTATCAAACAATTCGTGAAGCCTTATCAAGACAGCATAATCTTGGTTATCAAGAGCCAAATATTCAGGTCTTTTCAGTTGACGTGGTAGGCTCCCGCTCGCTCACCTTGCAATATGCGCAACAAAACCGGGTCCCGCTGGGAGAAAATACTCAGGAAGTTTTAAAACATCTCTATACGCTTTGGAAATTTCCAGTGGCCTTGCAGGCTATTGATTCCCGCGGAGAAATTACTGCAGAGTTCCATTGCCCAGCGATTGCAACAGATAAAACGATGCCCTAAGCAATGGCACGACATGCCGGCCAAAACCACTTCACCCAGAACAAGTACTCCTTATTAAATGGTGTATTTTCTTTATCAGCGCACACTAGGCGGGCAGAAAAAATACGAACAACTCTATTAATAATAGTACCTTACAATCAATGCGGCTTAGGAGCTCGCAAGCTCAATTGCAAAGGCCAAAGCTAGTTTGGTGAAATTAGTCAAATGCTCTGTGTTTAATAAACCTAGAGTGTCTCCTGAGGTATGAATATACGGATTATGGTCCTTAAAATTAGTTTCCACGGGAAATGCAGCAGCTATCCCTTTAGCCATCCAGGATGCATGATCCGAGCAGGCGTAACCGCATTTAGAATAATCGACAGGGACTTTAATATAGGTCTTTATTAGTGCTGCAACAAATTCATTTAAGGCTTTATCAGTCTGATCTTGAAAGATCCACATGGTGGAATCTTTTTCATTGTGACGAAAGCCCGCCATGTCAAATTGTATGACTGCGTCCACAGGGATGCCTTTGGCGAGAAAATTGCTAACCACAGCCTGAGAACCTACTAAGCCTCGCTCTTCAGCCGCATACCAAATGATATAAACAGGTCGCTTAAAATGATTATCGGAAGCTAACAAGATGCGTGCTGTTTCAAGGATTATTGCAGAACCACTAGCATCATCACCCGCTCCCGGCATAAAGCCACTTAGTGTGTCCATATGTGCACCAATAACTATCGCTGGCTCCTTGCGATCCTTACCAATTACAGTGACTAAAGAGGGTTGCATATACGGTGCTCGAGTCTTTACAAAATAAGCTGCAGTATCATGTCTTTCTGAGGCAAGTGCTAAATTTTCAAATTGAGTTTTTAACCACTCAGCTGTTTTAAGACCAGTTTTTTCAGTCGCAGAGCGATTGTAATAGCTGGTTAAAGTGGTTAAGTCTTGCCAAATTCTTGCAGAATTAATTTTTTCAAGCGCTGCCTCTACCGCTTCACCATGCATAATTTGATATAATTTTGCCGATTTAGCACCGACTTTTTTAAGCGAATTTGCCAATATTTTATTAGCGATCTTTTGCTTGGCGTCTAAGGTCGTAGCAGAGGTCAAAAGATGGCTGACATTTAGAAAATGACCGCATTCAACTTGAGACGCTTTGAGAGCAATCTTATCTAACTCAGCTGAGGGTAGATCTAAAATTTTAAAGGCCGTGTTTTCTGCGAGCACTGGATACTCTTGGTCTAATTGATTAGCCAAACATTGCGGAACTTGCAGTTGTTCTGTTGCTGTTGTTGCTTGAGCAAGTAGAGGATTCATTAAAATCAATCCTGCAATTAGAAAAGTTTTCCACTGCAATAAATGCATGATTGCTCCTTGATAAGCTGAGGTTGGTACAAAGCCGACATTTTAACAGCCTATAATCCTTATGAGAAGATAATTACTCAAGTCATTTTAATGGAAGAACAAGCTTAATAAAGCTGCGTGTTGTGGGACATGACATGGTTTACACCTAAGCACTTCGCTGCCTCAAGGCTTGGTATATTTATAACGTGTAGGTCGGCGCCCCTGGCCCGACAATGGCTTCGCGGGTAAGAAATGTCGGGCCAGGGG
>JACCWL010000190.1 GCA_013697645.1 Tatlockia sp.
CCCCTGGCCCGACAATTGCCCGGGGGTAAGAAATGTCGGGCCAGGGGCGCCGACCTACACGAAATTTAGGTATTTTTCAGAATTAAGTGCTGTGATTGAGAGCAGTGTACAAACCCCATTGACAAAAAATTAAAACGAGTCACTATTATGAATTTTTCTCCTATGAATTTTTTATCATGCCTAAAAAAGAAGCCCCAGGTTCAGCCTATGAACGAGATCTATTTGAAGAATTCACCCAACCCGAGTTTTTGTTTTTAGCGACTAGTTTTCTCTTTGAGACTTCTCCTCTAGCCATTTTGTTTTCCATTGTTCAGCAATTTTCTCCGCCGGAAGGTATAGCTCAAGAATTTTCTTTCTTAACGAATGGAAATTCTTTTTTCTCAAATTTTGAACCCGAGATAGTTAGTAATTTTAGCGATGCTCTTCAATTTGACATGTCGTAATCAAGGTTTTAATTTGAAACAAGTAGGATAGCCACAAAAAAATGGTTTTATACTCTGCGAGAAACCTAAAATTGTTAGCATCGCAATATTAATGTTTTTCAATAAGTTATTGCCTATAGCGGCTAAGTTATAATTATTGACTTATATTAGATACTCTTGTACAATATGCAATCAATAATTAATGAGATTTTTTCAATGAAAATAGCTGAAGTTTTTAATTTATATAATCTAATAATGAAGAGTTATGATGATTATCTTCGAGGTAATGATACACATAGTCATCACATCCCTAATGCAGCTATTACCCGTACCCTACATAAATGCAAAGGTAGCTTTTCTACTAATGAACGAATGGATATTCATACAGCAAGTGAAAATGCATCTGAGGTTGCTAAAAAATATCTTGCAAAGGAAAACGATTCTGAAATCTATAAGAGTAAATTTAAAGAAATCTATTCAGCGGCACTTCGCGTTGAATTGTATCGACAATTTGTTGCTCAGGGACAAAAGATTCATAATGTTGATGAAATTATTGGAATCTCTAAAGCAATAAAATCATACATAGACTCTGAATCGAAAAACATACCAACGGCAGTATCAGATACCCTTGTTAATTCCTTAAAGGATTTCGAAAATAAGTTGAGATTAATAGTATATGGTCCTAAATCTGATAAAGATAAATTAAATAAAATGAAAAATGCGGCACTTCAATTTGAATTGGAAGCCATGACTCTAATTCAAGAGAGTAAAATAAAATACGATCACGACGTTAGTTGGTGGCCGTTCTTTGCGAATCTTATGTTAGTAGTTTTAGGGGTTGGGATAGGCTCATTTATTTATAGAGGTTTCAACGATCATTATCTTTTTGCAGATTATAAAACTGAGCCTAAAGCACAGGATCACCTGGTAGTAAAAGACACAGTAAATTATCTTAAAGATTTTGGTTTTTTTAATCCTGCAGATGCAAAAGTCGAGGAAAAGAAACCAATTATAAATACAGAACCTAAAATTAAAAAAACCTTGCCAGAATTATGGCAGGAAGCGAGAAAAGAAATCGACAGGGCTATATTGCTATTTCGTCATCATCTTGAGGATTTTAGAGAAGTCATGCCCCGTAGTTATGCCTGCGCTAATTCTTTTTTACCAAATATTGAAAATAATGACAATCTGCAAGTCATTTTTAGTAATCTTAAAAAATTAGAAAATTCAGTTAGTTATCTAAAAGAAACTGACCAACATACAATTGAAGTAATGAGTTTTGTAAAGCGGGTTGATAAAGCCTGCGAGCCTATTACCAATTTTGTTGAACCAGAAATAGATGCTCATAATTCTGTAACTATATAAAGAAAAAACCTTCAATAGGCTTACGCATGTTTATTGAAATGAGGTGGTTAACGCCTTAGTGAATCGCTGCTTCTGGGCTTGTTTTTATATATAACGTGTAGGTCGGCGCCCCTGGCCCGACAATTGCCCCGCGGGCGCCGACCTACGTCAATATTTAGACATCATAGCCTTGATGCGGCGCAGCGTAATCAAAGTTTTCAATTAAAGAACATGTCACAGTCACCATAGAAATGACCTTTATATTGTGCGAGGAACT
The DNA here is from genome assembly GCA_013697645.1 of Tatlockia sp. GTDB lineage: Bacteria > Pseudomonadota > Gammaproteobacteria > Legionellales > Legionellaceae > Tatlockia. The sequence goes on from JACCWL010000190.1 coordinate 2,044, forward strand.
TAAAATTGTTAGTCGCAATTTTTGTTTTTTTCAAAAAGGTTATTGCTTTCAAGAAGCTAGGGAGAAAGTTGAATTATATTAAATACCAATGTACAATATGTAATCAATAATTAATGGGTCTTTGTATGAAAGTCGCTGAAGTTTTTAATTTATATAATCACATAATGAAAAATTATGATGATTGTCTGCGAGGTAACGCCCTAAAAAAATGCGGGGTTAGCTTTTCTCTTGATGAACAAAAGGGGATTCTTAGAGCAAGTGAAAATGCCTCTAAGGTTGCTAAAACATATCTTGAAAAGGTAAACAATTCTGAAAATAAAATTACTTTTAAAGAAATCTATTCAGCGGCTCTTCGCGTTGAATTGTATCGACAATTTGTTGCTAAGGGCCAACAGCTTAATAATTATGATGAAATTATTAATGCAATAGAATCCTACATAAACTCTGAAACGATTAAGTATAAAAACATACCAAATGTAGTTAATGCTAACTTATTTATAATATTAACGGATTTCGGCAGTAGGGTGGAATCAATAAAAAATGGCTCTAAATCTGCTGAAGAAAAATTAAATGAATTTAAAAATGCTGCACTTCAATTTGAATTGGAAGCTATAACTCTATTTCAAGAGAATCAAATAAAATATGCTCACGAGATTAGTTGGTGGCCGTTCTTTGCGAATCTGATGTTAGTAGTTTTAGGGATTGGGATAGGCTCATTCATTTATAGGGGTTGCGGCGGACATTATCTTTTTGCTGATAATTTATTCGTTGATAAAACTGAGGCTAGAAAACAGGATCACCTGGTAGTAAAAAACACTGTCAATTATCTAAAAGATCTTGGCTTTTTTCATCCTGCAGATGCAAAATTCGAGTCAAAGAGTCCCAATATAAATAAAGAACCTGAAGTTAATAAAACCCTTTCTAAATTAGGGGAGGAAGCTAGAAGAGAAATTATCAAGGCTGAATGGCAATTTGGTCAACATATTGAAAAATTAGACACAGGTTCGCACCTTGAAGAACTTGATCTTATCCTTTCTCAGTTAAGAATTATTGCAAAGACTGATGACTTGCAAATCATTGGGGAATCTCTTGAAAAACTAAAAAATTCCGTAAGTTATCGAAACGAAAATGATAAACATAAATGTGAAGTAATGAGATTTGTAAGCAAGGTTAGGGAAGCTTGCGAGCCTATAGCCGATTTTGTTAAACCAGATATAGA
>JACCWL010000191.1 GCA_013697645.1 Tatlockia sp.
GCTCTATACCGCAATTCACATAAAAATATCCTTCTGCAGAGCGCTTTCCAGTTAAAAACATTTGATCATTTTGATCAAAATCGCTAGTTATCAAATTGGCTGAATCCGCATCAGTACGAGCAATAATAACCGTTGGTACATCGCAAATATCAGCAGCAAGCCGAACGGCAATCAGTTTGTTGACTGCTTCAAGAGTAGGAATTAATACTTTACCTCCCATGTGCCCACATTTTTTAGCAGAGGAAAGCTGATCTTCCAAATGAACTGCAGCAGTCCCTGCTTTAATCATATGTTTCATTAATTCAAAGGCGTTTAAATTACCGCCAAAACCTGCCTCGGCATCTGCTATTATTGGCGCATACCAGTCTATGCTTCGGTCATTTTCAAGAGAATAGATTTCATCAGTACGCTGCAACGCATTATTTATCGATTCAACCAATTTAGGAACCGAATCAACGGGGTATAAACTTTGGTCGGGGTACATTTGTCTGGATGAATTATTATCCCCTGCTACCTGCCAACCGGAGCAATAAATCGCCTGAAGTCCTGCTTGAATGGCCTGTACAGCCTGGTTGCCACTAAGGCAGCCTAGTGCTGTCACTGGTGTGTTTTTTTGTAGCATATCCCAAAAACGTTTAGCGCCATGATTCGCTAAGCTATATTCTATTTTTATTGACGGCCTAAGTTTTAGAACCTCTTCGGCCCGGTAAGGACGCTGAATTCCGGCCCAGCGAAGATTAGATTTCCAATCTTTATTTAATTGATTAATTTGTTCTTGCTGGTTCATGGTCATGATATTCCTTCCTGTAATTATTAACTAACGAGGGGTACGCGGGCAGCGTTAAAAATTCATCAAATTCTTCTCGGCTAATCATTCCTACGAACAATTGAAAGGCTTTCTCAAGTTTTGAGTTTGCAAAAGCCTCGGCAGTCATTGAGGTTTTAATACGTTCTAACTCTTTTTCAGTAAAATCCTTAAATAATTGCTTATCTAGCTTTCTACCATCACTTAAGTTGACGGCAAATTTCAGCCATTGCCATAGTTGAGATCGGCAAATTTCAGCTGTTGCTGCGTCTTCCATCAAATTATTTATAGGCACACAGCCATTACCCATAAACCATGAATTAAGGTATTGAATTCCTACACTGATATTATTTTTAATGCCTTGCTCTGTAATTTTTCCTTCAGGAACTGTTAATAGATCTCGCTGGTTAATTTTATAATCAGGCTTAAGTTTTGCAATTTGGTTGGCCTCAGGCATCAATTCATCAAAGGCTTCAAGCGCTATGGGGATTAAGCCTGGATGAGCGACCCAGGTACCATCATGACCTGCCGATGCTTCACGTTGTTTATCAGCGAAAACTTTCTTCATGGCAGCAAGATTGGCTTCATCGTCGCCTTTAATTGGAATTTGAGCAGCCATTCCTCCCATGGCATGAACGCCACGTCGATGACAGGTTGCGATTAATAATCGAACATAGGATTGCATGAAATGTGTTGTCATAGTTAGATCCTGGCGATCAGGAAGAACAAATTCGCTATGATTTCTAAATTTTTTAATAAAACTAAAAATATAATCCCAGCGGCCGCAATTTAACCCCGCAGAATGTTCTTTTAACTCATATAAAATTTCATCCATTTCAAAAGCTGCACTAATTGTTTCAATTAATACTGTCGCTCTAATTGTCCCTTGAGGAATGCCAAGCAACTGCTGAGCTCGACAAAAAACAGCGTTCCATAGACGAGCTTCCAAATGAGATTCCATTTTGGGTAAGTAAAAATAAGGTCCAGACCCTTGTGCTATTAATTTTTTGGCGTTATGGAAAAAGAATAAACCAAAGTCGAAAATTGAGGCGGACATGAAATGGCCATCAACTAAGATATTTGCTTCCGCTAAATGCCATCCCCGCGGTCTGACCATGAGGGTCGCAGTTTCAGAGTTGAGTTTATATTCTTTTTTGTTCTCAGGGTTTTTATAGCTAATAGTCTTATTCACTGCGTCACAGAGGTTGATTTGGCCTTGAAGACAGTTATCCCAAGTAGGTGAATTGGAGTCTTCAAAGTCAGCCATGAAAACTTTTGCTCCACTATTTAAGGCATTGATTATCATTTTGCGCTCAACGGGGCCTGTGATTTCAACCCGTCTATCTAATAAATCAGCTGGGATTTTTGCCGCTTTCCAATCCGAGTTGCGTACCTGCTCAGTTTCTTTGAGAAAATCTGGAAATTGGCCCTTATCATAGCCTTTTTGTTTTTCTAACCTTTGCCCGAGAAGGGAATTGCGTTGATCTCTAAATTCCAGTTCGAGGGTGGTTATAAATTCAAGAGCTTGTTCTGTCAAAATATTGGCATATGCATCTGATAGCATGGGTAGGACTGATAGTTTTTCGGTATTCATCGTCTTAAGGTGCCTTATTCTTTTTCTCTATTATTAAATTAAAAATTCACTAATATCAATGAGTATCAAAAGGCAAAAATTGTGCCAGCTATATTCAAGTAGCTCTGAAGGCGAATTTGCCTTGGTCTAAGAATGGAAATTTAAGATAAAATTGATTAGATGCTGTGAGCTCTGTGAAGAATAAGATCTGGGGATCCGAGTCACTGCGTGCCATGTCTGTTCAACTGAAAAACGCGTAGGTCGGCGCCCCTGGCCCGACAGTTTTTACCCGCGAAGCCATTGTCGGGCCAGGGG
>JACCWL010000193.1 GCA_013697645.1 Tatlockia sp.
CCCTAGTAGTGGGCTAATTTAATTAAATTTACCTAAAATGTCGATGAATTTTTTCACCGATAACATTGTTTGTTCTTATCTTGACAATCTGTCATTAGCTTCGATAGACTGGCTCGGATTGATTCACCAGGGGTGCTTTGATAGCAAAATCAAAGCTGAGAAAAACCCTTAGAACCTGCACTGGGTAATGCCTGCGGAGGGAGAGTGAGATGAAAATGGCTTAAGTCTTTTGAGTCTTACTTTCTCCTAATTTTTCATAAATCAGGAGAATAAAAAGTGAAAATAGCTTTTTTAATTCAGCAAAATTTTCGTGTTTTATCGACATTCCATACACTTCCTTTCAATGACGCGCTCGGAAAAGGCGTCCTGCAAATTCGAATTTTTAGGAATTATTTAGAGCAAGATAAATTGTATTTGCGTGAATACGCAAAGGCACTTCATTTAGTCGCTAAACGTTTAGATGAAGCCTATGCCAGTCAGATCTTTTTATTTTTAAAAGGCACCATTGCACTTGAAAGAGAAATACAGGAAACATACTTAAAGGAATTACCGAGCCCTTCTTTTTTTGCTAAAAATCAACAGACGATTCAAAAAATGCCAGTTATCGACGAATACTGCCAACATCTTCTTGAGACTGCAACAGAGGGTTCGGTTCAAGAAGCCGTAGTGAGTCTACTTCCTTGCTTTTTAGTCTATAAGGAATTAGGGGAGCGGACGATTTTATCAACCTCTAGTATTGAACATCCTTTTCGAAATTGGATTAGCACTTATTCAGACAAAGAATTCGTCTACGCCACTTTAAAGTTTGTCGAAATCGCAGACAAACTCATTGAGAACATTGATTGCCCGCTTCACCAAGAGAGAATCGCTCACAAATTCAAGAAATCAGTTCATTTTGAGGCTCGATTCTTTAACGATATCGTTTCGCTTAAAAATGAGGTCAGTTATCAGCCTGAGCTCGTTTCTTTCCGTTCGTGAAAACACGAAGATCGCTCAGGGCGTGTCCGCGGTAGCAGAAAGTCACACCAGGAAGGCAGCGGTAATCGGGTAGGCCGAGGACCGCGGCTAGTAGGAAAATAAATTTGTGAAGCTTAGACCCTAATCATCATTGGAACGGGATGCACGTTTACGATCCGTTTCTTTTAGATTCTTTTTGCGTAAACGAATTGCATTTGGTGTGACTTCAACCAATTCGTCATCGTCAATAAACTCCAAAGCTTGTTCGAGTGAGAATCTAATTGGTGGAGTCAGGACAATGTTTTCATCAGTGCCCGAGGCGCGAACGTTGGTTAATTGCTTCTCTTTAGTCACATTCACGACTAAGTCATTGTCGCGAGAATGAATCCCAACAATCATTCCTTCGTAGCAAGGGGCTTGTGGGTCAAGAAACAAGCGTCCGCGATCTTGTAGATTGAACAAGGCGAAACCGCGTGTTGTTCCTTGGCAATTGGCAATCATAACCCCAAGTGCCCGTTTACCAATACGTCCCTTAGCTACAGGGCCATAATGATCATAAACGTGGTAATTTAAGCCAGTACCAGAGGTTGCGGATAAAAACTCAGTATGGAAACCAATCAAGCCGCGGGTTGGGATAATGTAATCCAACCGCACTCGTCCTTTACCGTCAGAGACCATATTTTGTAAGTCACCGCGACGCTCTCCCAATTTTTCCATAATGGTGCCTTGGTTGGTTTCTTCTACATCCACTGTCAGGCGCTCATAGGGTTCTAGGAGTTGGTCATTTTCCTCCCGCATAATTACTTCTGGTTTTGAAATTGCGAGTTCAAAACCTTCACGGCGCATAGTTTCGATAAGAATAGATAAATGTAATTCACCACGACCAGACACTTTGAATTTGTCAGGATCTTCTGTATCTTCTACACGCAGAGCCACGTTATGAAGCAACTCAGTTTGCAAACGCTCACGAATTTTACGGCTAGTGACGAATTTTCCATCTTGGCCAGCAAAGGGTGAATCATTAACCTGGAAGGTCATGGTAATTGTTGGTTCATCAACGGTTAAGGGCGGCAAAGCTTCTACCGTGTTTGGATCACAAATGGTGTCAGAAATATTGAGTTGTTCAATACCTGTGATGGCAACGATGTCACCTGCATTTGCTTCGTTGACTTCCACTCGTTCAAGTCCTTTAAAGCCAAGGATTTGCAGCAAGCGGCCAGCACGAACATTTCCGTCTTTATCAATAATTTTAATCGGTGATTTGACTTTAATATTGCCGCGATTTACGCGACCAATACCAATAGTACCCACATAGGATGAGTAATCGAGGGAAGAAATTTGCATCTGAAAAGGGCCTTCCTCATCGACATCTGGTGGAGAAACTCGGTCAAGGATCGTTTGCAGCAAGGGGCTCATATCGCTGCTTTCATCATCTAAATCAAGTTTGGCATAACCATTTAAGGCCGAAGTGTAAACAACCGGGAAATCCAACTGTTCATCCGTTGCGCCCAAATTATCAAAGAGATCAAAAACCTGATCCATAACCCAATGAGCACGCGCGCCTGGCCTATCTATTTTATTGATGACCACAATGGGTTTTAAACCAAGGGCAAAGGCTTTTTGCGTAACAAAACGAGTTTGTGGCATGGGACCATCGACTGCATCGACGAGTAATAAAACGCTATCGACCATCGATAAAATACGTTCAACTTCACCTCCAAAGTCCGCATGTCCCGGTGTATCAATAATATTAATTTGATGATCATGCCAGTAGACGCAGGTATTTTTAGCAAGAATTGTGATGCCTCGCTCTTTCTCAAGTGCGTTGGAGTCCATGACTCGCTCAATCTTAGGCGCTCGCTCGTTGAAAGTACCGGTTTGTTGCAGTATTTTATCAAGTAAAGTAGTTTTACCATGATCGACGTGGGCGATGATGGCGATATTTCGAATCTTCTCAATCATAAATGACCTATATTGGGCGATATAACAGCAGGATTAGTTAACCTTTTTTTGAAGTACATACAAAAAAGACAAATGAGCAGCGATTATACATGAATTGGTAGCTAAATCCCAACGTTTAGTGGATAGCAATTGGCAAATACCTGTAAATCGTCCTACGAGGACGCCCTTTTGCAGCTCTGGTAGGGTTAACTTATACTGTCAATTTTAAATTAAAGTAATAGAGAATTGAAGATATGAATCGCCAACTTCGCTTCTGCTTAAAAGAATCACATACCCCGACCTATTATAATTTGTGCCGCTTTTTAAAAGAGCAGAATTGGCGACCAAGCCGTTTTAAATGGCGAGCGGATTTTAGCGAGGATAATTTTCAATTTGACCTACAGGCGGCTCAACAACTTGAATTCAAACATTTACTCGCGCAATTAGCTGCACGACATTGCCCTGAAGTTATGCCCCTAACCTACTGCATCAATGATCAAAACTGGCCGCAGGTGTTGGAAAAGTTAGATTTACAAAACCCTAATTTAATTTGGATTCTAAAACCGGCCTTATTAAATAATGGAAAGGAAATTAAACTATTTCAAAATTTGAGTGATTTGCAGGCCCATTTTATAAGCTCAAAACGCTTAGGTGGGGAGCATGTTTTACAACACTATGTAGCTAATCCTCATTTATTAAGAGATAGACGTAAATACTCAATCCGTATGTTTGTAGTCACAACCAACTATGGCGGTAATTTTCTCTATCCTTTTGGTTACTATAATGTTGCTTTGCATCCTTATGCAGAAAACGATTTTAGCGAGCTCAAATCGCATTTAACCAATGAACATTTGCAAATTAATGAGGCTAATGTTCTGCAAATTCCTGCGCAGCGTTTTGCTGATTTTGAATCACTTTATCCACAAATCAAAGCGATAGTGACTGCAATAATAACTGGTTTGGAACAGGAATATCCGCAAGCATTTATCTGTAAAAAGACGCGTACTTTAGCAATATATGGCTTCGATTTCCTTGTTGATTCTTGCGATCGAGTATGGTTATTAGAGGCAAATCACGGCCCTTGCTTTCCAATATCCGCTGAGCATTCTCTACAGAAATTTCTCTATCATGAGTTTTGGCAGCATTTTATCGCAAATTTTGTTATTCCAATTGCACTTGATCAATCAAAAGAGACAATTCAAAATTATTCCTTTGAATTATTAGAAACTACGCTAAAATAAGCGCTTCATCATGCTAAGGATAGAAATATGAAACTAATAATGACGGTAATAGGTTTGCTAATTTCTGGATTAATTTCTGCAAAAACCCTGGATACTCCGCATTATAAAATAATAATTAACTGCCAAAATTCAAAAATTGAACACTGTGATAAAGCAAGTTATGAAGAAACGAATAAGGAAACAGGAGCTACCCTTAATTTAGCCGGGAAACAAATTAGCAAAGCCTGTGAAGGTGCTAGCAATTGCAATTCACTGGGCTATGAATTCACTAATGGCAATGTAATCTACTACATTTCAGAAAACGGTCAATTGCAAGTAATAGACGGCGGAAAAGTACTTCTAGATGAGTCAGGAACTTGGATAGATTAAGAGACTAGGATAGCCGCGTAGCCTGGTTAGCGCGATAGCGATAACCGGGAATTCGGTAAACCGGAAGTTCAGTAAACCTGGTTATCGCTATCGCTAAGCTACCCAAGCCTACCAAAAATTATTAGTATGCGTAACATTCCCAACACTTAAGAGGGGATTTAGATAACCGACTTGAGTGCTCGTGAGATTTGAATAAGAGTAAAATCCCCCTTTTTTCAAAACCTTAAATAATTGGTATAAGCTTTGCTACACTAAAAATAGGAAGCAAAAAAAGGGGATATCATGAAAAAGTTAATTCTTCATCCCACCGAGCTCAGTCAATGGCATGGATTGGTGTACGATGCCCAAGCGTCAACCCGTTTGATGCTTAATGAAAACACAGAAAGCTACCTTGTCTTCTTGCTTATGCGGTTTTCTCAGGGGATTAAATTGATTGAGTCTGTTTTAGCTCTCGATTTTCTCGAGTCCACTCACAAACCTAGGCAGCAACAAGCTGAATTATTGCGAGATGTTGGTGATAAAAGCTTACTGTTTTGCGGTCTTTTTCCCGGTATGGCAGAAAAACGTCATGTAAGTTTGGACTATTTTGTCGATATGGGACAAGCCGCCTATCTTAGCGTTGGGGAATTGTATGAAAGCCAGTCGAGTTTATATCAACAATTAAGCGAGCAATTTTTAATCCTACAGCAAATTTTAAGGGCGATGCGCTATGAAGTTTTTCAGGATGCCTCGTTAGATAGCCTAATTATTAGACCAGATGACTCATTAGTGCAGTAAACCCGTCAATTTACACTGTGCCAGGCGTAGGTCGGCCCCCTGGCCCGACAATGAGAGCATTGATAAGAAAAGTCGGGCAGGGACCCAACCTAGACCTTATAATAACTAAATGGAAATGCCCTTGAAGCATAAAACAAATCAAAGCTTACGAAACAATATCGTTATATCTATCGCATCATAGCTATAATGTGTATTACAAAAATCACAATTAATTTCGATTTTATCCCTTTCCTGTAAAAGCTTTCTCGCTTCTTCTTCGCCAAGAATCGTTAGGACATTTTTCATTTTCTCTTCACTACAGCGGCATTGAAACTTGATAGGCCGGTTTTCTAAGAGACGTAATTCCGTTTCATGGTACAAACGATGCAACAAGGTTTGATTATCCAGTGTTAATAATTCTTCCTGGCTAACCGTTTGGCCAAGCACTACGGCATATTCCCAAAACTGTTCACGTTGTGAGCTGTCTTGTCCAGGCATTAATTGCAGTAACATCCCCGCAGCCTTATCATCGTTGACTGCAAGCCAAACCTGGCTGGCAATTTGCTCGGACTGGGCGAAATAATGGGTCAAATTTTCACTCATTGAAGTCGATTGAATTGGAACAATGCTTTGATAAGCCTGCGTTTTATTATATTGATTAATCGTTAAAACCATCTGCCCTTTTAAAAAAGCTTCAGCATAATCATTAGGTTCAAGAAAATCTTGATAAGCTGCAAAAGCTCTCATATTTAATTGATGATCGCATTGAACTAGCAGCAGAGATAGGCGCTTATCCCCTTGAAATTGCAGACTTAGTTCACCTTCAAACTTAATGCTGCCAACCAAAAGCAAACAGGAAATAAGTGCTTCACCCAGCAGATTTCTAACCATCGGCGGGTAGGGACGTTGACTCATGATGGTTTGATAGGTTTCGGTTAAATGGGCAATTTCACCGCGAATAGAGGCATGCTCAAACATAAAACGCTGTAAGGAATCAGTTTCTTTCATACTAACCTTTGGAGAATAAAAATTGCGGCTATTCTAACATAACTCCAAAGTGTATCGTAGGTCGGCACTCTCTGGGCGACATTAGGGGTCGAGTAGGAAATGTCGGGCCGAAGCCAGGAGCTATCAACTTAAACAAATTTGCTTGGCGGCCTTTAGCAAGCGATAATGCCCACTTTTTGACGGAAGAGACTAATGAAATGCTAAATCCTCAGCAGACGGCAGCAGTCAAGTACATCGATGGGCCTTTGTTGGTATTAGCCGGAGCAGGGAGCGGTAAAACTCGGGTAATTACCCAAAAAATAGCTTATTTACTAGAGAGTTGTGGCTATGTAGCGAACAGCATTTGTGCGGTTACCTTTACTAATAAAGCCGCTAATGAAATGCGTGCTCGAATCGCTGCAGTGCTCCCGCCTAAAAGTCGCCGTGGTTTGAAAATATCAACCTTTCACACTCTTGGTTTATCCATCATCAAGCAGGATTTGAGTTTATGTGGTTTAAAAAAAGGATTTTCGATTTTTGATAGTGAAGATTGCCAGCAACTTTTGCGTAGTTTTTTACCTATTGGGAAAGCATCAGACAGGGACTATTTGATGCAAATTCAACATCAAATCTCACGTTGGAAGAATGATTTGATAGAGCCTGAGTCTGTCGAAAATCAGGCTAATACGGCTATTTTTAATGATGCGGCATTAATCTATCCCCGTTATCAACAATCTTTACAAGCTTATAATGCAGTAGACTTTGATGATCTGATTCGTATGCCTGTAAAACTTTTGAGCCAACATCCTGAGGTTTTAGAACGTTGGCAAAACAAAATTCGCCATCTGCTGATTGATGAATATCAAGATTCGAATCCTTCTCAATATACCTTAGTTAAATTAATCGTTGGTCTACGCGCATCATTTACCGTCGTTGGTGACGATGATCAATCGATTTATGCTTGGCGGGGTGCAAAGCCTGAAAATTTAGTGCAATTACAAAAGGATTATCCGCAGTTAAAGTTAATTAAGTTAGAACAAAACTACCGCTCGACCAGTCGAATTCTGCATGTAGCCAACCATTTAATAGCGAATAACCCTCATATCTTTGATAAAAAATTATGGTCTGATCTGGGGCAGGGTGAAATGCTGCGAGTCTTGTGTTGCAAAGATGAAAATGACGAAGCTGAGCAAGTCGTTGCCGACTTAATTAGTCATAAATTACGTCTTCGCCGCGACTACGGTGATTATGCAATATTGTACCGTGGTAATCATCAGTCAAGGGTTTTTGAAAAGGTTTTGCGCCATCACTCGATTGCTTATCGAATTAGCGGTGGCCAATCCTGGTTTGCACGCGCTGAGGTTAAAGATGTTTTTTCCTACCTAAAGCTACTTTCTAATGAAGCCGACGATGCCGCCTTTTTAAGAGTCATTAATTGTCCTAAACGCGGAATTGGTGAGACTAGCCTAGATGCCTTGGGTCACTATGCTCAGAGCAGAGGCCAGACTCTTTATAGCTGTGCCGACCACTTGGCCTTATCGGAACGAATCGCTGAAAAACCGCGAGCTGCCTTGCAAAATTTTAAAAATTGGCTGGAGAAAATAAAAACAAAAATTCAAACGGCGCCAGTTGTCGAAGTTCTGCGTGAAATGGTCGAAGAAAGTGGCTATGAAGCTTATATCTATGAGCTTTGCGATACGCCAGCCAAAGCGCAAAAAAGGATGGATAATGTTTGGGAACTTTTAGATTGGGTAGGACGTTTGCTAGCTAAAGAACCCGAGAAACACTTATCTGATGTGGTGAATAAGTTAATTCTGATAGATATTTTAGAGCAGGCTGATGAACATGAGAAAGATACGCTGCAATTGATGACCTTACATGCCTCAAAAGGTCTCGAGTTTCCCTATGTTTATTTGGTTGGTATGGAAGAAGATTTATTGCCACATCGGGTGAGTATTGAAGACTCTCAAATCGAAGAGGAACGACGTCTTGCCTATGTGGGAATTACACGTGCACAAAAAGGACTGTGTCTAACCTTGGCTAAACAGCGCCGTCGTGCGGGTGAGGTACAAGCTTGCCTGCCTAGTCGCTTTCTGGATGAATTACCGCAAGATAGTCTCGAATGGTTTGGCAAAACGGGCGAACAGAATGAAGCAAAATCCAAGGCCTTGGCCCAATCGCATTTAGAAGGTTTAAAAAATTTATTTGAATCGATGAAGTAGAAATCTAATTGAATTTTTTTGAGGAAGCTATCTCTTGAACCGCACTCGAAAGTAGTATCGAATGCGGGCGTAATCAAAATATTATTTATGAGAAATGGTATAGTCAACCTTTCCTGCATAACGATTTTTATCGATAGAGAAATTGGCATTGAGAGGAGTAATATCTTCATGATGGCAAGAGAGTGTCTTATTTCTCAGATTGAACTGAATTTTAACTTCTTTACTAGGAAGACTAGCGGTATGGAAAATTAATTCGCCTGTCATCTCTACATCTTTGTTGCTATTGTTTACAGAAAAAACCTGCTCGGTTTTAGCATTGATTTGTGGACTACTGCCAGGGTTTAATTCTGCACCTACTAACTTAATTCCTGTAGCGATTAAATCTTCAGTAGTGTTATTTTTAATTTTAATTTCTAAACCGTTGCAAGGGATGGACGCGTGTGCAATACCAGCGGCTAATAAAGTTGAAATGCAGGCTAATTTTAAAGTTTTCATAATTTATATCCTTAATTTATTATTTTTAATTAATTACCTAGTGAGTCATTTTTCACATCCCTTAGGTAAATCACAGTATTCCATGTTAGTGACTCTATTGTCAAATTTTTTGTGCCGAAAATGTCTTTTAATGTGAGTTAAGAAAAATCTGAATAAAAATTATAATGGATAAATAAGACCGCTTTATGTATAAAAATTACGCTAATTTCTGAGGTGCTTTGATGAGGGTGATAGGCGTTAATTGATAATTTAGGCTTAAATTAAAGAAGGGAAATTTGAAAATATTACTGGAAATTTATTTAAATTAAATGTTTTTTTACTGTAATTAAAATTTATAAATGCAGGCTAGACCTGCATTTATAAATATGAATTTACTAATTATCTTACAATTAAATTATTTCTGAGCATTTTAACTTCTTTAATCTTAAGAACGCTTTGACCGGCCGCTATTTTTTGATTGTTGGTTTTAACAAAACCACTGAGAACGACCATACCTTTTTCTGTTGCCACATGAATAGGTAAAGAAGCTATACGCTTATTAGCTAGTAATGCAGTTTTAACATTGGCCGTAATTGCAGCATCAGAGCTATATTCATTAATCGATTGATCACCAGCTACAACCTGACAACCTATTAATGCTGTAAAAGCAACTGCGCATAAAAATGATAAAAAATTTTTCATATCCTTTCTCCTAATTGGTAGCTAAAAAACAGCACCAATAGACTTTTTTAAACACTCAGCTTACCTGACAAAGTCAAGAAGCTGAGTCAATTCAAGTAAAGTTAACTGTATTGTTTCCAATCATTTTCTAATTCAGGTTTTTTCTCATTTAAGCCCAAAACAATACCACCTGATTGAATTCCAGTTTCAAATATTTGTGCTTTTTCTTCAGGAATACCCCAGCCTATAAGTGTGCCGAGAAGTCCTCCGGTAATTCCACCAGCTCCAGCGCCTGCTAAGCCTACAGCTAAGGGACCAGCAATAATAATACCTAATCCAGGAACGACAAGACTTGTACCTATGGCAGCGATTGCTGCAACAATACCACCAATTGCAGCGCCTGTTATGCTACCGATACCTAAGCCTTCTGAAGCTTTTGATTCTTCTTTAACTAAGGGAGAGCCGTAATGTTGCTTACGAGTACTCTCGGACATAATTATGTTGATATCTGAAGGCGTATAGCCATTTTCTATAGCCTTTTCGTACGCTTTTTCAGCTGATTTGATATCTTTAAATAAGTGAGTTGTTACTAATAAATCTTTATTCGTACTCATAGTTATTCCTTTTAATTAAATTTATTTTTTTAACAAAACAGATAGTAAAAATCCAACGCCACCTGCAATAAGAAGAGAAGTCAAAGGCTGATCTTTTACTTTAGTAATTAGCTCATCAGAATAGTCACAGACTTTGTCTTCAATGCTGTTTACTTTTTTCTTACCCTCTTCGTATAAATTAGAGGCGCTTTCTGCAAGGTGAGAAGCCAAAGATTCAGCTTCATTTTTCCCTTCGTTATATAAGTCTTTTCCCTTGTTTTTTGCTTCGTTTTTTAAATCTCTAAAATCAGACATGATTACTCCTTATTTGGTTTTTTAAAGCGAGAATTAAAATTCTAATTAACTGTTTAGTTAATAATTTAAATTCCATGATTTATTTAAACATATTCAAATATTGTTGTCAAATGCTCTGTGACAAATTTTGTCACTAATATTGAAGATATATTAAGGTTTTTGTGGCGTATATAAGAAAATAGGTTTTTAAATGATTGGGAAATACAGGGATTTAATCTTTCGGACGGTCTTTATACCAACACTCTTTAATAGAACTTTAAGAAGAGTGGATTTATTTTGTGACCTGAAGTTGCCGGCAAACCATCCAATTAGTGCCGCGGGAATTAAAAAACCAAACATCAGTTGATTATTTTTTCTAAGCTTTGAAAAATAGGCAAGATGATGGCGAAGCTTAATCTTATCCCTTTGCAGAGACTCTGCTGTCTCTTCTATTAATAATAAAAGTTCTTTTTTAGTATGTTTCATTCGCTTTCTTGCTGGTTATTTAAAAAAAGTCGGGTTCTAGCAAAACTCATTTCTTTGATAAGGCTTAAGATTTTCCTGTAGACCACGAGTAAGATCCCGCCCTGAATTGCTAATTCTAATAACAAAATCACCAAGGTATTTTCTATGTATGGCCGCAATAGATAACCTAGAACCAATAACAGAGATATCCATAAAGTGAGTATTAGAGGAATTAGGAGGCTTAAGCATATTAAAAGAGGATAAATATTTTGCTTGGCAAGTTTGGTTTCGAGCAGGGCTAATTTGAACATATTTTTAATAAGCGAAACCTTCGTTTCAAAAAAGCCTATCAATTCATTAAGTAATTGCATTAAACCTACCAAGATATGTTTTCAGGCTGCCTTGCCTAGGGGCAAGGTTTGTCTTAAGGACTATACAATCAAAGTGACTTATCTGTCAATTGCTTGGTGACAACCCTAGGTATGCATGGAGGAATTTCTGTGACGATCTTTGTAACTCTCTCTACCTGGCGGCGGGTGGCCTGGCGAGAGAGTTAGGAAGGGCTTTAAGCACATACAGCTGCGGTATCAACTCGCGAATACAAATTTGCCAGAAAATCTTTGGTAGCTGTGTTGCTTGTTTGATTAAAGAAACGATGTTTTGCATGAACCGGATTAGCACTTTCCTGAATAATTCGTTGTTTAATCGCTTCTTTAGTGGGATCTTGCATTTCACTCAAGTCCGTTCGCAGGTTTTGCAACCCCTCATCTTTTTCCTGAGCAATAGCCTTACTAAGGTAAGGGTTCTGCAAATCCTTTTTGCGAAAATTATCAATTAGAAAGAGAGACAGTGAGAGCTCAAGCCCTGCATCTGAGGGTTCATCGGCTGAGGGTTTGATAGTGACGGATTCCTCACTAGGGAGTCCTCTTTGTTTGTCTAAAGCGTCTTTCCAGGAAATGGGTTTAACTGAACCGTGACGACCTGTTAGGGAGACGATTAACTCTAAGTCTTCGTCATCAGCCAATTTAAAGCCTTCAACAAATTTTGTCTTAAGCCATTCGTAATTATAAATATTCTCCTCACGTACTTTAATTTTTTTGATTTCCTGCGTTCTTTGATTAGCATAAAAGAGTTCATCTTTATGCATCACAACTGCATTCATACCCTGCAATTTTTCGCTTAGCTTTGCAAAAGAAAGTTTTGCCTCATTCGTTAATTTAACAAGACCACAAGGATTAGTAGTTTTGTTCTCATTGATAGTGAAGTCAAAAGCTTGAGCGACATAATAGATAGGGCTTAAGAGAAAGTGGACAAGGCGACTGAGGGGATCCCCAGTGCGTGTAGCTAAATAATCCCAACCAGTAGCAGCAAGATAAACGGGGCTAAAGATTAAGTGAATTAAGCGGGTCGGGAGATCGGCAGAGTGATCATGACTGTGACCTGCTCCTAAACGTTCCTTAAGCATCCCTTTCGTATCATGATGGTGATGGTCAGCATGAAAAAGATCACCCACGAAATAATGTAAATCCTCAAAACCTTCGGAGATTATACCAAGGATAGCCGTAACGATTTCGGGCAAGCCGGGTACTCTATCAGCTGTCACGCCAATGCTTATTAAATGTCCAAAAAAAGCAATCAAACGAAGCGGAGTTACTGTTAATTTTAATAGTAGACGAAAGGGATTGAGGATTTGCAGCCAATTTTCAGTAGCGATTATATGATCAAAGGTAACAACAAAATGTTTAGCAATTTTTGTGAAAATACTACTTTCCGCCATTATGGCATCATAAATCAAATCTAAAGAGTCGCTGGTATTTTGCAGGTTAAAGATAAGTTGCGCACAGCCAATGATAGTAGAAATGGTCACAGCGAAGACATATTTTAGGGTATTAGCCATCCAGCTAAAGAGTGGCTTACCTTTTGTAACAATTGTCCACCAGGTTCCTGCAGTGCAAAGAGTCAATACAATGTTTAGGGCAAGTAATAGGACTGCAGCACCAGCAATGGCTACATGGCGGACTGTAATTCCCTTTTCAAAGTCTTTACTTAGCGTGGTATACCATTTATTT
This sequence comes from Tatlockia sp., assembly GCA_013697645.1. Classification (GTDB taxonomy): domain Bacteria; phylum Pseudomonadota; class Gammaproteobacteria; order Legionellales; family Legionellaceae; genus Tatlockia. The sequence continues at coordinate 13,050 of JACCWL010000193.1, forward strand.
AGCGTTTTATTGTGAATCATGTCAGTCGCTGCATTATAAATCAGCAAGGTATAGGCAGCACCGGCGACAAGCGCTAAGGGGATGATAATGAAGGGCAGTGCGGCGGCAGAAATACCGGCTAAAAAGGGCAAAACAGCGAAGGCTTCAACGAGCAAATAGGTGATTCCTATACCCATTAGCACGCCAGCTATACCCGACCCGAATTTAACTGCTTTATGGGTGGAGTTGCGTTCTTTCAACAGCTGCTGAGATTCATTTTGTTGATTAGATTTAATCCAGTTGCGCAAGCTGATTTCATAGTCTGTTAGCTGCTGATTTTTGGTCTTTGAGGAAAATAGTTGTGTGGAAAACCATTTTTCCAGGTCGTTTAAGTTTTTTTCGAGCTGCCTTTTTTTAAGCTGAGACTTTGCATCCAACCGCTTATGACTAAATTTGTGTAGCTTTCTAAGTCGTGCTTCATAAACTTTGAAAAATTGCGGGCAATCTTCGGCCGAAGTATCGATAGGGTCTATTTTTTTGGTGAATTGTTCTAATAAATAATCCCTTGCTAACTGGTACTTTAGATAATTTGGTTTAAAAAGTTTGTTGAGTGATCCTTTAATATTCTGGAAGTATATTTCTCCTTCATAGGCGACAGAGAGGATAAAAGAGCTAAGAGCTAGAGAAATTATTGGCCATAGCGCATACATACCGCTAAAGCTTAAAAAGCCAATAATAGCAACGGCTCCCATAGTAAGAAGGGCTAAAAGAAAATAATAAGGCAATTTTTTTAGGATTTTTTTTGTATTCATTGCTCACCTGAAGGGCAGATATCATAAGGAAGTGAAACTTTATAACAAATGAAAATGATTATCAATAAGATTGAGCACAAATAATGAGAACTACAAATGAAAACTTTGATTACGCGGCGTATTCAAGGTTTATCATTAAATCGTTACAGAATTACGATTATCCATTTCTGGTTCAACTATAAAAACGCGTAGGTCGGCGCCCCTGTCCCGACATTTCTTACCCGTGAAGCCATTGTCGGGCCAGGGG
>JACCWL010000194.1 GCA_013697645.1 Tatlockia sp.
TGTCAGGCCAGGGGCGCCGACCTACGTTGTAAACGTTTAAAAATAATCTTTTTGCAATTCTAAAGGCATTAATTCCTGAATACGTTCATAAAGATCAAGGATCTCTGTGCAGAATACTTGCAATTGCTGTCTATCTTCCCAAAGTTCGTAATCAACTCCCTTGCGAAAGGCAAATTGGCGAGATAGATTTTTCAATAGATTCACGTCTTGGTTTTCCAAGCCTAAATCTCGACTTAGTTCAATCAATTCAACCAGATTTTTGTGTTGATTATTGGTTACAAAACCGTGAGCAAGAAAGGCTTTCAGCGTTAATTCAAAGGCCAGATACATCAAGGAAACAAAGGGCGCTAAATTATCAGAAGCTTTTTTATCATCGACAACAAGCTCTGCATTATTTCGCAAGAAATACTCAGCACAATAGGCATGTTGAGTAGCAATTTGTATCAATTCCATAGGGGAAAAATATTTTTTATCCATCATATAACCTAAAATTATCTAACAATGCGTGAACATCTACGCGAATTTGGAGGTATAATACAAGCAAATTTATCTCTTTTCATCATGTTTTAACATCAAACAAATGCAACAATTTATTAACACAAATTTGAAAATTGGTTCTCTAACCTTAGCTAATCGCTTGATTCAAGGCCCTTTAGCAGGCTTTAGCTGCGCCCCTTTTCGAGAATTATTCTACCAATTCAAAGCCCCTGCATATACCGTGACAGAGATGCTTTCAGCCCATGAGGTCGTGCACAAACAGCCTGTAAATTCGCGTTATCTTTATCGCAGCGCAAAAGAAAAAATCCTCTGTTATCAAATCTCAGGAAGTGATCCACTGCTGATGGCTGAAGCGGCGCGGCGTCTTGAAAGTTTAGGCGCTGATTTGATTGATATTAATTGCGGCTGCCCAAAGGAAAAAATTCGTAAAAAAGGCGCAGGCTCGGCCTTGCTTGAGAAACCTTTGCTCTTAGCTGCGATTATCGCTACTGTTCGTCAAGCCGTTGATATTCCTTTAACGATCAAAATACGGATTCAGGGTAGCGATGTTGATCTTGAGTTGGCTAAAATTATCGAGGAAGCTGGTGCAGATGCTTTGATTGTACACGGCAGACGCTGGACTGATGACTACGATGTTCCTTCAGATTATAGCCAAATTGCCAAAATAAAAGCGCACTTATCGATTCCAATAATCGCAAATGGGGATATAGCTGAGGAACAAAGTTTGCAGGATGCCTTTAGCAAAACAGGCTGCGATGCTTATATGATTTCGCGAGCAGGAACAGGCAAGCCTTGGCTCTATCAATCTCTCCTAGAATCTAAGGAATTTTTTGGCGATGTGCAAAGACAACTCGCTCTTTTTCTGCAACATTTACAAGGCTTAGCCAGCTTGGAAAATGAATTCAAAGCCGTTTTACAATCCCGCTCACTGCTGCGCTATTATTTTCGCCATCAACTTGATAGCACGCTTTTGCAAGACTTGTATAAATTAGAAAGGCTAGGTGATATTGAGCATCGACTGAGAACTGTATATTGCAAGGAATAGTAGATAGTTATCAGACATGGATTTTACGTAATCTTATCTCCACAGTAGATCCCAAAGCTAACGCAGCCTTTTTTAAGCTTTTCATCGTCAAATTTTTACCCGATTCCATTCGTTGATAACTTTGATAGGACACGCCCATAGCTTTTGCAACATCGACCATAGAGCGATGATTGAATGTCCTCATTATATGGAGCAATGCAGGAGCTGTAACTTCAGGACTTGCTGCAATCGCAACCTCTCCCTTTTTAAAAGGGGATGGCAAAGGAATAGCTTCATCTTTTTCTAGTCTATCTAAGAGCATCAAATCAAGAACTTCCTGGGCATTGAATATAGCTTCCTCAAGCGTTTCACCGCCGGTAAACGCGTTTTCAATATCCCGAAAGGTGACCAGATAACCATCGCCATCGGACTCTATTTTGGCACCATAAGTTAAATCTAAGATATCTTTCATCACTCACCTCGACCAGTCATTTTCACGCCTGTTTGTTTTTCAATAGCTTTCAAAAGGCCTATTCCCAGATCTCGAGTACCGTGAACTGGTACAGGCACAGAACAAAAACCTTCCTTCTCCATCTTATAATGGCTGCCTCTTGTAGATTTATGTTGCCATCCATTTTTTTTTAAAATTGCTATAACTTCTTTTCCATTCACGAGGTTTTACCACAACTTATATGTTGCAGTTACTATAGCTATTTATTATAAAAAACACAAGATATATGTTGTGTAGAAAGAATAGGCTTAAATTTTAAATAGACCGCCCCCCATCAACCTTCAATACCTGCCCTGTAATAAACGGATTTTCCGCAAGCGCCACTACTGCCTGAGCAATAAAGCCAGGTTCACCCTTTCGTTTTAAAGGGGTTTTGGCAATAATTTCAGCTTGTTCTTCTTTGCTAACTAGATTTTGATGCTCAGGCCATACGATGGCTCCTGGTGAAACCGCATTAACTCGTATGTCAGGTGCAAATTCACGGGCTAAGGCTTTTGTTTGCATGATTAATGCGGCCTTGGTTTGACAATATTCGCTATAGTCTTTCAAGGGTCTATCGCCGTGTGTATCAGCAATGTTAATAATCGCTCCTTGCTGACGAGCAAGATGAGGGCGAGCTGCAAGGCTTAGCAAATACGGCGCTTTTACATTAGTGGCGAATAAATTATCCCAGTTTGTTTCATTAAATTTTGCAAAATTTGTTTTTAAAAAAACAGAGGCATTATTAATAAGCAGATCTAATCGACCTGCCCAAGCAAGCGCGGCGTCGATAAGTTCTTCACCCACTTTAGGCCTACAAAGATCAGCTTTTAATACCAAAGCAGACCCTTCGCGTTGGTGATTTAAACCTTTTGCTAATTGCTCTGCCTCAGCCACTGAGTGATGGCAATGAATGATTACTTGATATCCTGCTTGATGAAGGTGCTTAATAATTGCAGCTCCAATTCGTCTGGCTGCACCAGTCACCAAAGCAACTTTGATTGCTTGTTTGTTAGCTTGATTCAAGGTATGTTCCTCGTTTTATAATTTTAATCAGTTATGAATTTATCAGATCTTATAAGAGCAAAGTTACAACAAGGTGAGATTCCCTTTGTCGAGTTTATGCAGCAGGTACTCTATGATCTTGAGTTTGGCTATTATAGCGCCGGATTAGAAAAATTTGGCAGCAAAGGTGATTTTATCACCGCCCCTGAATTAACCCCTTTGTTCGGACAGACGCTCGCTAATCAATGCCAGCAAGTTCTGCAAAACTTAGAGCAACCGAAGCTCTTCGAATTTGGGGCGGGTTCTGGGCGGCTTTGTGTTGATCTTTTAACAGCGCTTGAAACGCTTTCCTCCTTGCCTGTTAATTACTTTATCCTTGAACTCAGTTCGAATCTGCGCCAACGTCAGCAGACTTTATTTGAGCAAGAAATTCCCCATCTTTTAGACAGGATTCAATGGCTTGATCGTTGGCCCACAGAGCCTTTTAATGGCGTGGTGATTGCCAATGAAGTGCTCGATGCGATGCCTGTTCACCGTTTTTTACAAACTGAACAAGGACTTGAAGAAAGCTTTGTTAGTCTTGACGCAAAAGGGAACTTAGTTGAAATTTTCAAACCAGCAACAAATCCACGATTAATCAATCAAGTTAAACAATGCCTTGATAGCGATTTAAGTCCCTATCTCTCAGAGGTTAATTTATTTATAGACGACTGGATAAAGCAGTGCTTTACCATGTTGTCAGCTGGGGTGATGTTCATCATTGATTATGGATTCCCAAGGCATGAATATTATCATCCTGATCGCAATACCGGCACCTTAATGTGCCATTATCGTCATCGTGCCCATACTGATCCTTTCATTAATCTTGGCGAGCAAGATATCACTGCCCACGTTGATTTTACCCATGTTGCAGAAGCGGCCCATGCCGCTGGTTTTCATGTCGCAGGTTTTTGCAACCAAGCCTCTTTTTTGCTCTCTAACGGTTTACTAAGCTTATTAGAAAAACCAGAAGAAGAACGTTTGCGGCTAGAAAAGCTGCAGGCAGTGAAACAACTGATTCAACCGACTGAAATGGGTGAATTGTTTAAAGTCTTAGCCTTGACAAAAAACAGCGAATTAACTCTAAATGGTTTTCAATTACAAGATAAACGAGCGAATTTATAAGATGAAAAAATACTTAACTACTGTAGAGCTGCAAAAAGAGTCGATGAAATTTTCTGCAGGGCACACCACCATCTTCTCAGCCACGGAACGTGAACCTTTGCATGGCCACATGTACAACGTTTATCTCGGATTGACCACCTGTGTTGAAGCGAAGGGAATGAATTTTGATTATCGTTATTATAAAGAACGCATCCACATCTTATGTCGCTCATTAAATCAAACTTTTCTAATGCCAGAATTCTCGCCTTTTATCGAAATCTCAGAGGATGAGGACTATTTTTATTTTCTCTTTAATCATAAAAAAATACCCTTTTTGAAAGAAGATGTAACGATAATGCCTCTGATAAACATTACTGTAGAAGAATTATCACGCTGGTTTGTGGAAGAATTGATTAAGGACGAATCTGAATTAAAACGTCATCACATTGAAAAAATAGTGGTTAAAGTTTTCTCCGCACCTGGACAATCTGCCAGTCACGAATGGCAACGTAAGGCGTGAGAACCATTTATAAAGTGTCAATCCCAAACACTAGTCGGGATTGCTTCGATTACCTTGGCGGAGAATTTAACCCCGCAATTGGCGCCAGAGTCTGGGTTCCTTTTCGTAATAAAATTCGTCTCGGTCTGGTCATTAACGTAGAAAATTCTGATTTAGAACAAAGTAAACTCAAAACAATAAATGCGGTTATCGATAGTCAACCCTTGCTGAGCGAAACGCTACTTGAACTCTGTCAATGGGTGAGTAGCTATTATCAAGCACCATTATCAGAAGTTATTCCGCTCGCCTTACCCAAAAAATATCGCCTAGGCGAAAAGGTCAATCTTCCTCTGGGTGATTTTTATGAATTGGCTGTTGCATCTGAAAAGGCAAAAGAGCTAATTTCTCCTCGCGCTAAAAAGCAACTCTCCCTCGTTGATTTTTTGGCAGAACAGCAAACACCTGTAGCAAAGGCGAGCCTGAAAGAGGCAGGATTTAGTCAGGAGCACTTAACTAAACTTTTCGAACTTGGGCTTATATGTTTATCACAGCAAACGATCTTTCCTTTTCCCCCCAAAGAGACCAATGAGCCCGCCTTAGACTTAAATAGCGAACAAGCTGCCGCGGTCGATCTCATCTCTGAACAATTACAGGGCTATCATTGTTTTTTGCTTCATGGCGTAACCGGATCGGGCAAAACAGAAGTGTATTTGCAACTGATTAGCAAAGTATTGGCAGAAGGCCGCCAAGTATTAGTCTTAGTCCCCGAAATTGGCTTGACCCCACAATTGTTAGCCCGCTTTAGTGCTCGTTTTAGCGAGCCGATGGCTATTATTCATTCCAACCTTAATGAAAGCGAGCGGCAAGTTGCCTGGCAATTAGCGCAGGATGGCTTAGTCAAATTAGTGATTGGTACCCGCGCTGCGATTTTTACACCTTTGCCACGCTTAGGTCTAATTGTTATCGATGAAGAGCATGATACCTCGCTAAAACAAATGGAAGGTGTACGTTATTCCGCGCGCGATACAGCGCTAATGCGTGCTTATTTAGCAAAGATTCCGATTATTTTGGGCTCTGCCACTCCAAGCCTTGAGAGTTTGCATAATTGTGCACAAAAGAAATATAGCCATTTACGTCTTAACCAAAAAGCCTTAAGCACGACGCCCTTGCATTATCAACTCATCGATATTCGCAATGCTAAACTGCAACAGGGTTTGTCTGCCAAAAGCGTCGCAGCTATTCGTGAGCATTTGGATCGTGGCAATCAGGTTTTAGTGTTTATTAACCGACGTGGTTATGCTCCTGTTCTTCTCTGCCACCAATGCGGTTGGATGGCTGATTGCAAAAGCTGCGATAGTCACCTTACTATGCATCGCCAATCAGGGCGTCTGATTTGCCATCATTGCGGCCATAACCGAACAATTCCTATAATTTGCCAAGCCTGTTCCGGCAAGGAATTATTACCCATTGGAGCCGGCACTCAACGGGTTCATGAGTATTTACAAGAGCAATTTCCTGAGATCAATTTATTGCGCATAGACCGCGATGAAGTTAGAAAAAAAAATGCGCTTGATAAGCATCTTGAATGCATTCACAAAGGCGAAACTCAGTTAATTGTCGGCACACAAATGCTCGCTAAAGGACATCATTTTCCTCGTTTATCGTTAGTAGTTATTCTCGATACGGATGCGGGCTTTTACAATCAGGATTTTCGCTCGCTTGAACGTTTAGGCCAATTGCTAACTCAGGTTTCTGGCCGCGCAGGACGGGCAGAGCAGGCAGGGCAAGTCTTAATTCAAACACATATTCCTGATAATCCCCTGCTTAATCTGCTGATTCAACACGGTTATGACAGCTTTGCCAAAGCCTTGCTCATTATTAGACAGCAGGCTGAATTACCTCCTTTTCATTATTTAGTCGTCATTCGCGCTCAGGATAAAATAGCGTCAAAGGTACTTCAGTTTCTTCATCTCAGCAAAACGCAATTAGAGAAAGAAGGAATCCGAGTATTAGGCCCGGCTCCATCTCCTTTAGCGCGAAAAGCGAATCAACATCGCATGCAGTTATTAGTCAAATCGCCTTCGCGTAAAATACTCCACAGTGCATTGACGAACCTGAGAAACTGGTTAACAATCAACAAATTAGCTAACAATATCCGCTGGAATGTGGATGTTGATCCAATGGATTTATCATGACAGATAAAAAAACCGTGCATCAAAAAATCTTTGCTATCGAATGGGGCGACATGGACGCTTTAGGTCATGTCAATAACGCTCGCTATTTTGATTATTTCCAACAAGCGCGTATTGAATGGCTGCAAAGCATCCAATTCGACATGCAACAATCGACAGGCCCAGTAGTCGTTCACGTTGCCTGTACTTTTTTAAAGCCAATTATTTATCCTGCGACACTTAGATTAACCTCTGCTTTACACAGCCCAGGCCGCTCGAGCATAAGCATCGATCATGAGATTTATCAAGGCGAGACTTTGATGACCCAGGGTACATCTAAGATTGTTTGGGTGGATTATTTGCAGAATAAATCCGTTCCTTTACCTGAGGGGATTAGGATTCTTTTAGCGATAGGCTCCTGAGATTATTTCCAAATAAATCGTAGGTCGGCGCCCCTGGCCCGACATTTCTTACCCGCTCTGCCATTGTCGGGCCAGGGG
>JACCWL010000195.1 GCA_013697645.1 Tatlockia sp.
GGGGCGCCGACCTACGATCTACCCTTAAATTTTGCTAACCCCCGAACCGTAGCCTGACTACCTTTCTCAAAAGCAGAGAATTCTACCAAAAAAAGAGCCATCGCTGGTAAAAAATTTGTTCAATCGCCTAAATCCAGTATTTTTTGGTTCGAATAAAATAAAGTTAAGTAATCTTTATTAAAATAGGGTAAAATGCACCCGCTAAGATTATTTACAGCCTCGATGTGTACTAAAAATGAACCCAATACTAAAATCTATTAAAGTTAAGCTCAGTGCTTTTTTGTCGCTGGTATTTGGGCGTATTCGCTGGAACAGCCCGCCCTGGTTGACTTATTTCAAGCGCAAAGCTGCTTTAAAGCCTATACAATTTTTGGTACTTACAAGCGTTGTTATCGCTCTCTTATCCGCAGGTAGTTATGGTTACCATTGGTATAAAAACTTACCCCAACCTCAGTTAGTATCAGCCTCCATTACCGCCCCAAACATCACACCCATAGGCGATGAATTATTCCCTGATAATTTGACCATTGATTTTGGTTTAGGTCATGGAGACAATTTCCTTAGCCAATCAGTAGCGCCAATTAATTTAATCGGGAAAGAGGTAAGCACGGGTATCCAGTTAAACCCTGCAATGCCGGGAAAATGGATTTGGTCTAGTGATAGTAAACTTGTCTTTACACCTCTGCCTGACTGGCCTGCAGGACAAAGTTATTCGATTCATTTCGACAAAGGAGTTTTCGCTCCGACTGCCAAAATGGCATCGGATAATTACTACTTTTCAACGGTGGCTTTCAAAGCAAAAATTGAAGAATTTAAATTTTATCAAGATCCTGTTAATCCTAAAATTCGACAAGTTGTTGCCACAATCCATTTCAACTTTCCTGTAGACACTGCGAGTTTGGAAGCAAATACCTCTTTGATGTTTCAAGCACTTAAAAATAATAAACTCGACCTAAGTGCTGAAAAATATAAATTTACCCTAAATTATGACCCACATAAACGCATAGCCTATCTTCATTCAGAAAATCTTTCTCTACCCGAAATCTCGCGCTATCTAATTCTAACAATAAACAAAGGTGTTAGATCCGCCAGTGGCTCAGCCCTTATAAAATCAGAGCTTAGTCAAAACCTGTTAATTCCTGATAACTCTAATTATTTAAAAATCAGCGTTGCAAAAGCTGCAATTATTCGCAATGACCAGGATAGGCCAGAGCAGTTATTAACTATTGAAACAACGCTCGGTGTGAGAGAACCTGAAATCAATAAATCTTTACATGTTTATTTGCTACCTCAAAATTATCCTGCTACAGCGACAGAACCAGAAAAAACAAGTTATGAATGGCAAAATCCTGGAGAAGTATCGGCAAATATCTTAGCGCTAGCTAAGCAGCTCTCAATGCAAGGTCTAGCAAGCGAGCGTAATTATGCGAACTTGCATAGCTACAAATTTAATGCACAAACACCCCAATATCTCTATTTGAAAATAGATAAAGGAATGCGGGGTTTTGGCGATTTTGTATTGGCAAATGACTATAGCGCTATTATCAAAGTCCCGCCTTATCCAAGGGAAATTGGTTTTATCCACAAAGGCGCCCTCCTTGCTTTGAGTTCTGAGAAAAAGCTTTCAGTTCTCTTGCGCGGCTTATCTGCGGTGAAATTTAGCTTTGCCCGCGTTTTACCGGACAATGTTAATCAATTAGTTACACAAACACAGGGCGATTTTAATAATCCCTATTTCACGAATCAAAGTTTTAATCAGCAGAATATTTCGGAGATTTTTTCCGAGATAAGACAATTTGATGCCAGAGACCAGACCAAACAACAATACACGGCATTGGATTTTAGCAAATACCTTAGTGCTAGCGCGAATTCTAGCGGACCAAATGGCTTGTTTTTACTACAGGCATCAGGCTGGGATATTGAAAAAAATCAAGCTTTGGATGTTAACGCTAGTCGACTGATCTTAATTACCGATTTAGGCATGTTAGTAAAAGATAATAGCGACGGCTCGCATGATGTCTTCGTGCAATCCATCACCACTGGAACACCTATAGCCAATGCAACTCTGTCTATTCTAGGGAAAAACGGCTTAGCTATTTTAACACGCACAACGGATTTTCAAGGCCGCGCAAACTTTCCGACTTTAAAAAGTTATTTCGATGATCGAGAACCAACGGTTTATCTGGCAGCCTTGGGGACCGATGTATCCTTTATTCCCTACAATCAAACAAGCCGACAGTTAAATTATTCCCGCTTTGATACAGGTGGCCTTTATAGCTCTAATCAAGAGTTAAATAGTCTCAGTGCTTATTTATTTTCAGATAGAGGTATTTACCGCCCCGGTGATGCCGTGCATATCGGCATGATTGTGAAACAAGCCTATGCAAAACCGCAACCTGCAGGCTTACCGCTAGAGGTAAGTGTCATTGATCCGCGTGGAACAACCATTAAGACAGAAAAATTCACTCTCGATCCCAGTGGCTTTTTAAGCCTTGATTTCGCAACCAATGCAACCTCACCGACCGGACAATACCAGGTTAATCTCTATATTGTTAAGGATTCTCATCCCGATAGTTTTCTAGGCTCAACCACCATTCGTGTTGCTGAATTCCAACCTGACCGTCTGCGTATCAGCTCTAGTTTTTCTGAAAAGCAAACTCAAGGCTGGATCTCACCCACTGAATTAAAAGCTACAGTAGATCTATGGAATTTATATGGAGCCCCGGCTGCTTTTAGAAAAGTTAGCGCAAAAATACTTCTTGCGCCAAAGCCTGTCAAATTTGCAAGCTATCCAGATTATGTGTTCAAAGATCCACTGCAAGATTCAAACAAACCAGCTAAAGTGTTCACAGATAGCCTAGCGGATGCTAAGACTGATGATAAAGGACAGGCGCTTTTTAATTTAGATCTAGATCGTTTTAATAAAGCCACTTATCATCTCACCTTTTTTGCCGAAGGGTTTGAAGCAGAAAGCGGTCGCAGTGTAGCCACACAATCAACAGCCTTAGTAAGCCCGCTTCCTTACTTTATTGGCTATAAACCGGATGGTGATCTGGCTTATATCAAACAAAACAGTCAACGTTCTGTGAATTTAATCGCTGTAAATCCACAGCTTAAACAGTTGCAAGTTGATGGTTTAATGATTCAACTACTGTCTATGCACCCGGTAACTACCCTTGTCAAAAAAGCTGATGGTACTTATCAATATCAATCGATTATCCAATCCAAGGTCATTGACAGCAAACCTTTTACAATTAGCGAACAAGGAAACAACTATAATCTCGCTACTCAGCAAATTGGTGATTTTGCGATAAATATACTCGATAAAGACAACAATGAATTAAGTCAACTCAAATACAGTGTTGTGGGAGAAAGTCATCAAGCCTTGTCTAAAAATGCAGAACTTAATATTAAATTAAACAAATCAGAATACTTAGCGGGTGAAGATATTGAATTGCAAATCACAGCCCCCTATACCGGATCAGGTCTAATCACTATTGAGCGCGATAAAGTTTATGCTACGCAATGGTTTAAAACGGATTCAACAAGTTCTGTTCAAAAAATTCATATTCCAGAAGATTTTCAAGGCAATGGCTATATCAATGTCAGTTTTGTTCGCAATTGGGATTCGCCAGATATTTTTATTAGTCCTTTAAGTTACTCTGTAGCACCCTTTGCAGTAAACCACGGTAATCAAGCTGTGCAAATTGAGTTGAATGCACCTGAGCTAGCGCTGCCAGGCGAACCATTTACCATTAGTTACAAAACAGATAAGCCAGGAAAAATCCTTGTCTTTGCCGTTGATGAAGGGATTTTGCAAGTAAGCAATTACCAAACGCCTGATCCACTCGCCTTCTTTTTCCAAAAACATGCTTTGGAAGTAATAACTCAGCAAACTGTCGATCTGATTCTCCCCAAATTTGTGCAAGATCGTGAGCTGTCAGCAGTTGGCGGAGATGGTGGTGAAGAGATGATCGCAAATCACCTTAATCCCTTTAAGCGCAAAACTGATTTGCCAGTCGTATATTGGTCCGGGATTATGGACACCGATGCCACAGCAAGACAGGTGACTTATCAGCTACCTGATTATTTCAATGGCAGCCTCAGAGTCATGGCCGTTGCAGTTGCGACCGACGCTTTGGGTTCGACTGAGAAACAATCTGAGATTCGTGGTAATTTTATTATCAACCCCAATACACCTAGCTTTGTTGCACCTGGTGATGAATTTGAAATTACAGCAAGCGTTGCTAATAATGTCAAAGGCTCTGGTGATAATGCACCAGTATCTTTGCAGTTAACAAGTACCGCAGGACTAGAAATAATTTCTGAAGCCCAATCTAATCTGAATATAAATGAAGGTCAGGAAAAAATTGCACACTTTAAACTTCGCGCGACCACAACTCTTGGTTCTGCAAAGTTAAGTTTAACAGCAAGCTCTGGCAACAAAGCCTCTAAAATGAATGCAACAATATCTGTGCGACCAGCAAGCGCTTTTACAACCTCTGTTACTAGTGGCAAATCAAAAGATAGAAAAAAAGCACTCCCTGTCTTAAGCTCACTCTATCCTGAGTATCGAAAAGTTGAAGCGTCAATGTCCTCTAGCCCTTTAATTCTTGTTAGCGGCTTAAAACGTTATCTTGATGGTTTTCCTTATGGATGTACTGAACAATTAACCAGTCAAGCCTTCCCTTCATTAGCTATGGCAGGCCAAAGTTGGTTTGCAACTGATTTACAAAAAATTAAAGATAAAATCAATGCAACGATTCAACTGCTCGGCCAACGTCAACGCTCTAACGGGAGCTTTAGTTACTGGCCAGGCTTAGGCGATAATGCCTCAAATGGTTTTGCCTCGGTTTATGCAATGCAATTTTTAACAGAGGCCAGATTACAAAATTACAATGTACCCGTTGATTTATTTAGTATTGGTCTTAGCTATCTGCGTGATTTAGCCGGACAAACCCCTTCATCGATCGAAAATGCTCGAATTCAAGCCTACGCCATTTATGTGTTAACTCGCAATGAGATTGTCACGACTAACTATTTGACTAATCTGCAACTTTATCTGGATAGGGAGCAAAGTCAAAAATGGCAGGAAGAGCTCACTGGTTCCTATATTGCCGCAACCTTTAAGCTTCTGCAAAATTCCCCTGAAGCGAATCGTTTGATCAGTCAATACAAATCTCAGTCAAGCTCTATAAAAGAAAACGATTTTTATGATAAGAACATTGCAGATGCCCAATATCTTTATTTAGTTGCCCGCCATTTCCCTGAGAAATTAGCTTTGGTAGGAGAGAGTTTGGTCTTAAACCTAGTCAACGCGATAAATAGTGCCGAACTTAATACCCTCCTATCGAGCTACTCAAGCCTAGCTTTAAGTGCTTATGCGCAAACTAATCAACCCTCCACTGATTCGGCTTTTTCAATTAAGGAAGTATTTACCGATAACCAAGAAAAAACTGCCAATTCATCTGATAACCGCTATCAAAAATTAAGTGTGAGTGAAAAGGTCGCAAAAATTATTTTTAATAATCCAACACAGCAAACCTTCTTTTACCAACTAACGCAGGCGGGTTTTGACAAACAATTACCTACCGATGCGCTTAAGAAAGGGATTGAAATTACCCGTGAATATCGTGATAAAGAAGGCAACCCAATTACTAGCACAAGTCTTGGCTCTGAAATTGACGTACATATTCAGGTTCGCTCTCTTGATAATCGCTACTTGAGCAATATTGCCATTATTGATCTCCTGCCCGGTGGTTTTGAGGTGCTGCGAGACTCAGTAAAGACAGAAAATATAGACTATGCTGATCTTCGCGAAGATCGCGTTGTTTTCTTTACGAGTCTTGACAGCAATGCCAAAGAACTTGTCTATCGCATTAAGGCAATAAATTCAGGGAAATACACAATTCCACCAATTATGGCAGAGTCCATGTACAATCCAAATCTACGCGCAAATGGCGTAGCAGGTTCTGTCATTGTTGAAGAAAAGTCTTGATGTTTGTAAATTGCTTTGAAGTGGGCGCTCTGGATCTTTGGTGCATTGCTTCTTTTTCCCAAAAAAAAAACTAGGGTCTGATGACATTTCGCTAACTTAAGTTGTGCTTCACTTTTTATCCACTTTAAAATGAGCACTGAGTCAGAATCTCAACTTAGCTAAAAAAATGTCAACAGACCCTAGTTAGTGTATTAAATTCTAATACACTATAGATTATCTTTGAGTAGGCTTCTGGGATTGACCTTGTTTTGGATGTCCTTGGCCTTGATGTCCTTGACCTTGTCCTTGACCTTGACCTGGTTTATTTTGACCAAATTTATCTTGACCTTGTTGACCTTGGCCTTGTCCTGGTTTGTTACCTTGTTGACCTTGATTTGGTCGATTTGGATTATTGTCCATAATATTCTCCTTAGTTAATGTAGCCTTTAAGGAATAGGTTATATTTTTAATAAATGCAAATCTAAAAAGAGGTGTTTTTTACTAAGTTATTCAAAATACTGAAAATTTTTTTTGCTAATAAAATTATTTAATCGCGTAAATACTCTAGAGCGGGTTGAATTGAACAAGAACTTGCATCAATCAAGGATCGATAAGGCGAATGTGAGGATACAGAGTTTCTAGATTAGTAAAAATAAACTAGGTCAGGCTATTAGCACTGACCTAGTTGTGACCTTGCATTTAGAGAAAACTAACGGCCCAGTTGACTTTGAATTGCCATTGCTTTTTGCAAATGCATGCTTACATGGTTGCGAGTATCTTCCAACTGTCTTCTTACCAAAGGATTGATAGCTGAAGGAATTAACTTCGTATTGAGCACATACAGAGCTTCTTTATGACCTTTAACCATATCAGCAATATAAGCTCTATCAAAGGCACCATTATTTAAATGATGTAAATGAGACATCATACGTTTGCCTTTGTGTTCAAGCATTCTTGCAACTTCACCTTTTACTGGTACAACATTGATTCTTTGGCTCACAGCTTGAACTTCAGCTAAATTTTGGCTGTGTTGGCTGTTTAGATAAGCTGCATAATCGAGAATTGCTTGATTTGTTGATTTTCTTTGTGCTAGGGATGCAGCAGCTATTTCACCTTTATCAATTGCCATTACAGCGCCTAAAATTTTAGCGTCTGAATGCATTTGAACCATTGTGTAGTTAACTGGTGGAGTGTAGTAACTTGAGTTGTTAAAACCACAACCAGAAACTAGAATTGCTGATCCAAGAACTATACTAGATAGTATTTTTGTTTTTACTTTCATAACATTTCCTTATGGGAATTTTTGAGTTAGCCGAGGCTTCTGATATTTCACCAAGATGGTAGAAAAGTCAATAGCTTACATATTCTGCCATAAATTTACCTAGAAAGCTCGCAAGATCCTAAGCCATTTGAAGTCCAACGCGCATTGATTATCTTAACATTCAGGCAATCCTCATCGAGACATAAACGGTTCGCAGGAATTATTTGACAAGCATTGGCGAAATCAAGGGTAGCAAAAGAAATTGAAATTGCTTTAGTGCCCTGAGGGAGTGTAACAAATCCTTCACGTTTATCAGTTATCAATAAAACGTGCCAATTCGTTTGAGAGCCATCCAGGTTATACCGTATAGCCAACTTTTTAAAATTCCCTAAATTACCAGCTCTAAAACGAACTAATACCGTCTTAGACAGCTCACCGCCTGGCGGTTCAAAGTCACTATTTAAAATATTTATTCTTTCGGGTTTCGCATAATTTTCACCCGCTAATTGTCCCTTGTATTGAAAAGGATTGAAGTTAAAATGATTCATTATTACCCAAGCATTCGCATTAGTACTGGCTAAAGTATTTGCGTTCCAATCTGAGGGAATAGAGAAACGTTTCGAAGCATCTAGATAAGCCTGCCCTGTGCTTTCTGGTACCCTTATAAAAAACTCCCGATCAGTTGCTGCGATAAAATTTGCATCAAGGTACAAGTCATTTCGCATAAGTATGATATTTTGGCGCATACCCTCTAAATCATTTAAAAGATTAACTGCCGGGCCTTGGTCACCATAAAAATCAATCAATGAATTAAGCGCATTGATGGCAGCAGCTGTTCCAGCTGTGGTCATAATTGATTCAGATTTGATACCCCTATTATTATTAAAACTAAATCCAACACTCCTAAATTCACCATTGGCAAAATAACCCCCTTTTTGACGTACAGTTAGCCAAATTTTTAGCGCGCTGCCACTACCAAACCAAGTATCGATGGTTTCAACACCTAATGCAGATAAAGCCCAAAGGTTCGTATTAACAGCGGTGAAACTTGCGAAACCGCTTCGATCGGGTCGCCAATCGTTAGTCGATGAAGGGATTGGCGCTGTACCAGAAATAAAGAAAATGCCATTTTCTGTATCAAAAGCCCCGTTGAATAGAAAACTCAGTAAACCATTAGTTCGAAAACCATTGGGAGTTTGACCGCCATTCAACATCACATCAATGCGTGCTAAAGCCACAATTACTTCAGCTGTTTTTTCTGTATTCTCTAAAACTTTTTTTAAGATTTGTAAACCAGCCAACACGGCCAAATTATCTTCAATAAGAATCGTCGTTGCAGGAATGAGCGATTGGGGTCCTTCTGTACCTGCAGGGGCATGGTAAAAGGCTCCGATTCCCGCTTGCATCAATGAAAATGCGGTTAGGGTATTCATCGCATTAAGCAAGGCCGGTGAATAGGCTGAGATTTGACCTTTGTTTAATAGATATTCTGCCTGCAAAGGACCAATTAACTGTGCCCAAGCGTTTTTACCTGTTAAGGGCTTGTAATCAGACCAAGTTGTTACAAAGGAATCAAGGGGCGAGGGAAGAAACGAGGGATTGATGCTTGCAATCTCTGAGAGATTGAAGTCGCTACTGATATAGTTTTGATAACGACCATTAAAAAACGGATCTCTATTATATAGATTGGTTGCAAGCCAACGGAAAGTAAAAGCTAAGCGGGGATCAAAGATTGGAATCTGGCCTCCATAGCGATAAGCCAAGCCTATGGCACGGTTTAGAGGGTTGGTTATTGCATCTAACTGATTAGCTATAAGATTTCTTGCTTGCGTCTCGTCTAAAAAGCCTTTTTCTGACGCTAAGCCCAAGGCAATCTGCCAAGTTGCTGCGTGATAAATGTCGGTACCATACTTTATATTAGTTCGTTCAATCTGTGCTTGTGCCTGCCTCCATTCTAATTCTGTGCCATCCATTGGAGCTAAGCCACGGCCTAAAATTGCCTGTGAATTTTGATAAATTGTATCAATCACTGTGCAAGTATTTTCGCTAGTACAAATATAATCACCGAAATACGTTGCAATATCGTCTTCATTACCCACATAAAAACTTAAAGGAATGAGTTTTCCAGAGGCGCTTAAAGTCAACATTCTGTCAGAAATTAAAAATCGCACAATACGGCCAATGTTGTCGGGCTCTGTGATAGTTTGGGCATGCGAAACGTGTGGGGCATTGAACAATAAAATGCAAGTGGTAAACAAGAGCGAATACTTTCTCATAAACTTAGCCTATTCAGAGTTTAGAGATCCTTATTCAAGAATCAGGCCTAAAAATGAAATCCTTATCGACAACTTGCACAACTTGTTTCTAGGAGATACGCATAGAATTATACCGCGTCGGTAGGGTGCGTAAGCAGGACTATTCGCGGGTACGGGGTTACGTAGCGTGGTTAGCGCGGCAGCGATAACCACGTTGTCAAAACACAATCCTCATTTGTAACTCAGCCAACCCAAATCCCGGTTATCGCTAACGCGCTAACCAGGCTACAAAAAATTATTCAACGCGATAGATTTTACCGGTTTGCAGACCCTCAACACTCTTACAATAGGCAAGTGCCACTTCGCTGGCACTGACTGATTTAAAGCCTCTAAAGTACTGGCCATAACTATCCATAGCCTCGGTTACAACACTAGGGCTTATACAATTAATACGCTGCTTATTTGGCATTTCTATAGCAGCTGAAACCACAAAAGAGTTTAAAGCTCCATTTACCATCGAAGCAGAAGAGCCATAACGAATTGGATCATCAGATAAAATACCGCTTGTTAAAGTGAACGAACCACCCTCATTTAAATAATTTCTACCCATTAAAACAACATTAACTTGACCCATTAATTTATCTTCTAAACCTATTTGATATTCTTTGTCATGCATCTGCATAAATTCACCAAAATGCACTTTGCCAGTGCTAAGCACAACGGCATCTAAATTTTCTACTTGATTAAACATGGCTTCAATAGAGTTGCTATCTCTGATATCAACTCTGATATCTCCGGAGGTAAAGCCTGCCCTTATCACTTCATGGCGTGATTCTAATTCTTTAACCACAGCCTGGCCTATTGTTCCAGAAGAGCCGATTACTATAATTTTCATCCTAATATCCTTCTTAGCTTTTAAATTTATAAAATCTAACTCCCAACGTTCTCTAATGCAATTTTTGACCGTTTGGTATTTTAAAAGCAGTAGTGATTAGACAAATAGCACCATTCGCATCTGAAAAACCCACTAGTAGGAATTGAGATTTAAAACCAGCAATATTTTTTTCACCGAGATTAACACAACCCACCACCGTTGAACCTAATAAAGACTCTGGTTCATAGTGCACTGTAACTTGGGCAGAGGTTTGCAAAATGCCCAGTTCGGGACCAAAATCAACCCAAATTTTATAGGCGGGCTTTTTTGCCTTTGGAAAAGGCTCAACCTTTACTACGGTACCAGAGCGTAGATCAACTCGCTCAAAATCCTCATAACTAATAGTCATAATTTACCTTTAGGTTCAATCAAGGCTTATTTAAAAACAAGAGTAGGTCGGCGCCCCTGGCCCGACATTTCTTACCCGGTGAATCCATTGTCGGGCCAGGGG
>JACCWL010000196.1 GCA_013697645.1 Tatlockia sp.
GTCACAGGCAGCCTTGAATGTTTATCAAACAATCAGGAACGAAGGTAGCCAAAAATCGTTGCTTGATTCAATGCAAACAAGAAATAAATTATATGAAGTACTAGGTTATGAAGATTATGAAAAAAAATTAGATCAATTAATGGAGGTAGCTGATGGTCAATAAATCAACTGGTGGTTTAGCTGGAGTCATTGCTGGCAACTCAGCCATTTCCACAGTAGGGCAAGAGGGTAAAGGGCTGACTTATCGAGGTTATTCAATTGACGATTTGGCTGAATTTGCAACCTTTGAAGAGGTGGCTTATCTACTGCACTATGGCAAATTACCAACCAAAGATGAACTTTCAACTTATACAGATAAATTGGTCAAATTACGCCATTTACCCGAAGACTTAAAAGCGGTATTGAAATTAATACCAAGAAACACTCACCCTATGGATGTGTTGCGAACAGGCTGCTCCATGTTAGGCACCTTAGAGCCTGAGGAAAATTTTAAACAGCAGTATGAAATCGCCGATCGATTATTAGCACTTTTCCCCGGAATGATGTGCTATTGGTATGCTTATCATTTTCAGGATAAAGAAATTAGTGGTGAATCGGATGAAAAAACCTTAGGCGGACACTTCCTTGCTCTTCTCCACGGTAGAAAACCAAGCAAGCTGGAAGTTGACATGATGAATGTATCCCTAATTCTTTATGCAGAGCATGAGTTCAATGCCTCAACCTTTGCAGCTCGTGTTACGGCCGGAACTTTATCTGATTTTTATTCTGCCGTTACCTCAGCCATAGGAACCTTGCGTGGTCCTTTGCATGGTGGCGCTAATGAAGCTGCGATGGAATTGATCGAAAAATTCAAATCGCCAGATGATGTAGAGCCTGCTTTGATGGAAATGCTTGCAAATAAAGCCAAGATCATGGGTTTTGGTCATCGTGTTTATAAAGATTGTGATCCGCGTTCGGATATTATAAAGGCTTGGTCTCACAAGCTTGCTGAATCGAAACATTCGATGTTGCTCTATCAAGTATCTGAACGAATTGAAGCCATCATGCGACGGGAGAAAAAGTTATTCCCTAACCTTGATTTCTACAGTGCATCGGCCTACCACTATTGCGGTATTCCTACCCCCATGTTTACACCTATCTTTGTATTGTCCAGAATCACCGGCTGGTCTGCTCATATTTTTGAACAGCGTGCTGATAATCGTTTAATCAGACCAAGTTCAGAATACACAGGACCTGAACCGAGAAAATATATCGCTATTGAAGAGAGGAGCTAAGATGCATTCTTTTGTAGAAGATAATATAAAACCCGATTATGACCTCGTCATTTCAGGGATCGTTGATTATGTATTAAACACCGAAATTAAAAGCGTTGATGCTTACGAAACAGCAAGACTCTGCTTAATGGATACGCTTGGCTGTGGCATGCTTGCATTGAATTTTCCAGAATGCACAAAACTTCTAGGGCCTATTGTACCAGGCGCAACACTTGCCAATGGTGCGCGAGTGCCTGGAACTGATTATGAACTTGATCCAGTTCAAGCAGCGTTTAATATCGGCACGATGATTCGCTGGCTTGATTTTAATGATACTTGGCTCGCTGCAGAATGGGGTCATCCTTCTGATAATCTAGGCGCTATTTTAGCCGTTGCCGATTATGTTAGCCGAAAGAATTTAAAAGAAGGAAAAGCGGCGATTAAAATGCATGAAGTTTTGACAGCGATGATCAAAGCGCATGAAATTCAAGGCTGTTTAGCGCTTGAAAATAGTTTTAACCGTGTAGGTCTTGATCATGTGATTTTAGTAAAAGTAGCCAGTGCGGCCCTTGCTGCTGCTTTGTTTGGCGCAGATAGGGATATGATGCTTCGTACCTTGTCACAAGTATTTGTCGATGGGCAAAGTCTTAGAACTTATCGTCATGCTCCCAATGCGGGTTCTCGTAAATCCTGGGCCGCAGGGGATGCGACGTCTCGTGCTGTGCGTTTGGCTTTGATTGCAGCGACAGGAGAGATGGGATACCCAAGTGCTTTATCAGCGCCAACCTGGGGATTTTATGGTGTTCTCTTTGACTCAAAGCCCTTTAAATTTCAACGTTCTTACGGCAGCTATGTGATGGAAAATGTGTTGTTTAAATTATCCTATCCTGCCGAATTTCATGCCCAAACCGCAGTGGAATGCGCAGTAGCACTCCATCCCCAAGTTAGTGAACGTTTTGATGAAATTGCCCGCATTGAGTTAGTCACTCATGAATCTGCAATTCGCATTATTTCTAAGCAAGGCGCCTTATATAATCCTGCAGACCGCGATCATTGCCTGCAATACATGGTTGCAATTGGTTTATTGTTTGGTGATTTACGGGCCGAACATTATGAAAATGAGGTTGCAGCTGATTCGCGTATTGACCTCTTACGAGAAAAAATGCATGTCAGTGAAAACCAGCAATTCTCACGTGATTATCTTGATCCTGAGAAACGTTCCATTGCTAATAGCATGAAGATATTTTTTAAAGATGGCAGCCAATCCGAGCAGATAACAGTTGAATATCCAATTGGTCATCGACGTCGTCGTGAAGAAGGGATCCCTGTGTTGCAAGATAAATTCAAGCGTAATTTGGCCACACGATTTGACTCAGCCCGTGTTGAGAAAATTGTGAAAGCGATGAACGATACCAATTCACTAGCTGCAATGTCTGTCGTGGATTTTATGGCGCTATGGATTAGTGCAAAAAGTTAAGATTAATCATCAGAGCTACCCTAATCAAGTCGTAGGCCAGGCCCCTGCCCCCAGATAAATTTAACTGGTAAGAATGTCGGGCTAGGGGCCCGACCTACGATTTATAAATAAACAAACTTAGCCTTGAAGTCTTCCCTATATCGATGCTGCTTCAAATCTTGCTTAACTGGATGAAACGTCTTTCCACCAATTAGTTCTTGTCTCAGTTGCCCAATGACCCTCGCGCATGCGAGCAACAAAGGCTTCTGTTTTTTCAGGCGATGACATTTTAGAATCAAGCTTAATGCACCAATCCCAATCGCCAGTGGTAGACCACATTTTTTCAACGCCATCCCACTTGGAAAGCATATTTAAATCATCCCATGACTTATTTGTCTTCATAAAAATTACACTATTCCATGTGCTCATTTTAGTATCCTTAGTTAAAATACTTAACTGAATGCTCAGGAATTACCCTGGTTAACTCAGAATAGAACAAATATTTGATTTTAGCCATGAGCGACTGGGAAAACTGTTAATTGCGTTCAAAAGGTTAATAAAACCCTTTTTCATGTTTATAACCTATTGAATTTACTAGTTTAAGGCTTATGTTGTGGTACGTGTTTACCCCAATTAATGAAATTAACATCTAGGGAAGATTGTTGATTTTTAGACTTAAAAATTGGCCTGAAATCTTTTAAGACGCTAAGCAAATCCTCAGTTAATTTCTCAGAATCATCTTTATTTAATTCGGGAAGAATTTTAGAGCAATATCCCAACATGGGTTCAAGGCTCTTTCCACAACCACTAACAGCCCTCCTATTTAAGTTAAATTGGTTTTTCATAACGAACTCCATAATTCAGTTTACAAATTAAGTATAGTTCATCAGCCTTACCAGCCTCCGGCTGCCCAACAAGCCCCCAAGCAACACTCATCATCTCCCGGCGCTTCTAATTCTTCATTGTTGATAACCAAAGGGCTCAAGAGTTGCACCAAAAATACAGCAAGACTTAAGACTAAAGTTAAAGCTAATCCCACTGTCATCCGTATAATTTCCAACGGAACAACAATAAGAAGAGATAATGCAGCGGCGAAATTAATATCTTGTTGATAATAAGAGTATAATTTTCGAGATACTAAGGGAAAAATAAGATAATCAAGCAAACCTTTTGAGCCTTTACCGCCATAAATTTCTGCATCTACTTTATAATGATTACCCATCAGAATATCATAGGTAGCGCATAAGCCACCTAGAAATGAATGATTAGTAAAAAAGGCTTCTTTGATTTTTTCAGAAACTGATTTGTCTATAATCTCGCTATTTTCTCTATGAACATTATTAATTCCAGATAATGGGGAAGATGGATTTAGAGCTCGAAAAAAGGGTAAAACGGGTGTGGATTTAGTTTTTAATAAATAAATCATATGTTCAATAGACAGGTAAGAGGCTCTATCCTTGTAAGTTTTACAGTGAAGTAGGCTTAGCTCATACTCTTGTGCATCACCAATCCCTTTTACTTCGTAAACTTCATGGCTATTTGGATAGAGACTACCGAAACCATAATTGTCAAAGCTACGAAAATCAGGATTTTTAATTACTTTTTTAGAATTTGAATTGTTTAATGATTCTAAAGCTTCTAAGGCTTCCTTGAGAGTTCTAACTTGATTAAATTTTAATAAACTGGGAAAACGCTCGTCATAATAGGGGGACATGTGACCTGTACGCTCGTCAAATTTATAAATATCAAATCGATTAAGATTTCGCTGAAGGTAGATTGCAATTTTTAACATAGGATTCTCATGCAGTTTAATTTTTGTGCATTATACGTGTCTTTTGTAAATTTTCCAAACATCTAGACTCCCCTTGAGATCTCTTTTATCAAAAAACGAGCTGGAGCCAAAGATTGCACTATGGGTTGAGGAATTTGGGCGGGCTCATTATTAATCAATGACGCTAAATATTCAGCTGACAAGGGAATGGTGGTTAATCCTCTTGAACCAAAACCTGCACAAAGAAATAAACCAGGAAAATAAGCCCCAGCAACAGGAATCCAACGTTTAGTATTAGTCGCAAGACCTGCGAAACGGGATTTAAATAATTTCTCATCGGGGACTGGGCCAACCAGAGGTAAATAATCGGTTGTCGCAGCCCTTAGACCTACCCAATTGGCTTTGATCTCATTTGACCATTTGATATCAGTAGGAATTTTTGCCAAGCGGCTTAGATTTTCGCAATCGTCGCTATGATCACTGCCCTTCTCTGTGTTACCCAAATGATAGCTTGCGCCAAGGGAATGTAAGTTTTGGTAAACCGGTAAAATATTGCCATCACCACAGAGCGGAATCTTCAAGCTTTCGCTCTGTGAATTTGTTGCGATCAACGTTATTTGTCCGCGAATTGGTTTTAAAGTTAAGTGATTCGTTTGTACAAATTGTGTTGCCTGATAGCCATTAGCCAGGACTAAAACCTCTGCCGAATGAATCCCTGCATGCCAAAGTCCATCCTGATATGCCAATTCTGAGATTGAAGTATTGGGCGACCAAGCAATATTTTTTGTATGCTTTAGAAGCTGACATAGGGCCTGTGAATCTAGCCAACCTGATTTAGCAATAAATAATCCACCCGTACCTAGTTTAATCCCAGCAAGGTTAGAAGCTTCTTCTGCATTAACCATTTGGCCCAGTTCTGGATAAAAATGCAGCCATTTTGCCAAACTTTCTTGTGATAAACGCTCCTTCTCATTAAAGGCAAGTTGAAGGTATCCTGACAACTCACCAATTGCAGCACTTGTTAAAAATTGGTTATAAACACGGCAAGCATACATAAATGCCATGAGCATGAAGGCGGTAAGCGGTGAACGGTAGGCCGATAATTTTGGATACAAAATCGCTTGCCTATTTCCTGAAGCACCAAGTCCAACTTTAGACTGCTCATCAAGAAGAGTCACCTTCCAACCTCGTTTTGCTAAAGCATAGGCGGTATAACAGCCAGCTAAACCTGCACCAAGAACAAGGGCGTTTTTAGTTTTATAAGGCGAGTGGGGACTGCTGTGCCAAGGGGTAGTGCGTAATTTTCTACTGGCTGTTATAAGTTCTTTAAACTCCGCTACAACCCGCTGACATTTTGGTTCAAACTCGTTTATTTTTTGCAGCATAAATCCTGCGGCTTCTAAGTTTTCCTTGACTAGAGGAGCAGAATAGGTCGCTAAACTTGTGCCAGGTTTTGAGAGTAAAGCTAATGTCTGAAGTAGATCCACAGACCACATTGCAGGGTTTTTAACGAAACCATCTAAAAACCAAGCATCAACAAAATTTGTTCTAAGCTGTCGTTCAAGTTGAACATCACCACAAACAAGAAGTTGCTTATAACAAGCGCTGGGATCGCCTAACATTAGAATTAAATTAATACGTCCTTCATCAAATGGAAGTTGATGAAAACCTGGGGTCAAAACGGGATATTTTTCAATTAGAGTTTTCGCGTAATTTTGCAGTTCTGGCCATAATTTAATACCATGCTCTAAATCAATTTTAGTCAAAGGACAATTCTCGCAACTGTAATAATAGAGTCGCGCAGTTTTAGGCGCATGTAACAGCCATAGTGACCATGTTAATAAAAAATTCAAACCTAAACCGAACCCCGTTTCGGCAATCACAAAGGTATCTTCTGCAGCTAAATTTTCCCAGCGTTCAATAAGCCTATTGCCCTTGATAAAAACATAACGCTTTTCTTCTAGGCTATTTTCTGTCGAAAAATAGCTGGCATTCAACTTTGCTGTTTCTATGGGTATAAAAGGATTGCTCAAAAATCACACTAGACTTTAATGGTTATAAGCGATTATACAAGAATTAGTATCGGAATCTAACTCTGTTTCCTCAGCAGGTTTCACTTGCGGCTGCTTATTATCAATCCAAGCTTTTAGCTTTGGCGTCAACATAAAAAGTAATAAGGCCGCAGCAATCGCGAACAAACCAAGCTCAAGAAAAACCTGACTGTAACTGCTATTTGTTAGCAAAGGTGAAACACTATCTTGCCCGGCAATCATCCAGTTTGAACTATAGCTTGATAAAGTAGCACCCACGCCTGTAGCTAACATCCACATCCCCATCATAACGCCTTGTAGTGAATTAGGGGCCAAAGCACCAATCATTGCAAAGCCGATAGGTGAAATTAATAGTTCACCTGCACTTTGAAGGATAAAACTTAAAACAATCCAATTGGCAGAAACCATACCCGCTGAATTTGCCATGCTGACACCGATGGGCAAGATGACAAAGGCTAAACCGATTAAGACTAAAGCACAGACAAATTGAGTGGGTATATTAATTTTAACCCCTCTTTGGCGTAGGCGATTAAGAAGAATACTCAATAGGGGTCCGCCAATAACGATAGCGACAGTATTAACGTTTTGAAACCATTGTGGAGGAATCTCAATCATTAAAAAGTGTCGATCGACATTATGAGCAATAAAATTAGTTAATCCCATTGGTCCAATTTGATAAAGCGTCCAAAATACAGTGCTCACCACCATTAATAGTATAAAGGCAAATATTTTTTCTCGGGCAGGTCGTGCATAGCGAGTGGCAAGCCCACAAATCGACAGCAACATAATTAGGCCGACCAAGAGAATCATTCGATTAACTAATTCCGCAAAAAGCAGCAGCTGACTTAATCCTAAGGGTAAAGTAAACACTAAACCCAGCCCAATTAAGCCAAATTTGCGTTGACCTTTTTTTGATAATAACGAATAGGAAGTATTTTTATCTTCTAAATTTTGCCAAAAATACAAACATAAAAACAAGGCCACCATATTACCCAGCGAACTCAAGATGAATAACCTGTGATAGTCCTGAACGATTTGAAAATAACCACTTAAACTAAAACCGATAAAGAAACCAATATTCATCCCTGCATAATTCCACAAAAAAGCGCTTTCACGGCGAGTATCCTTGGGTGTAAACCGTTGGGTCAGCATGCAATTAATACAGGTAACATTTAATCCACAGCCAGATAAAAACAAGGCTAAGGCATAATTTAGATAGTCTTGCTGAACTCGCGCTAAAAGAACACAACCAGCAATTTGCGCAACCATACCTAAGCAGAACAAAGTTCGGTTAGAAAGAAATCGTCCGCCCAAATAGCCACCTAGCAAGTGCAAGGCAAAATTAAGAGCAACAAAAACACCCATCATCGTGTTTGCAGATTTGATAGAAATCCCAAGCTTACCCGTTAAAAACAAAACCAGTGTTGAGTAGAGGACACTAAAACTCAAGTGCGAGAACATCTGCATAAAGAAGAGCTCAACTGCACCCTGCGGCAAGGTAGCCCTTAGTATTTTTTTACAATCTACACTCAACATCTATACTTCCTCCCAAACCAAATCCTATTTCTTATCAGGGCAGATGAAATTTTCAGCTGTATTTATTTTTCTACGCATCGTTGCGATTTTTGAATATGACATGCAAATTTTTAGCTGTCTATGCAAGATTCGAGCGTAAATAATCTTCTTACAAAAACCTATGCTTTCTTTACAATCCTTACAATTCCTTTCCTCATCGCAGCGAACTATAATAAACTCCAAGCCCAACCCGCAGGAAATATGATGCATAATAAGATTTATTTAACTGGTATTGAGAAGAGGCCAGGTAAGTCCTTTATTTCATTAGGACTCCTTTCAAGTCTAAAAGCGCATCAAAAATCCTTAAACTGTTTCAAACTGTTTTCAGAATCTGATGAATCGCAAATACCCTTGTTAGAAGAAATTAGCCAAGAAAAAATAGCCCCACTCATGAATGTCAGCGAGGCAATTTCTCTAATGCATACTCATCCTGATGATTTAGTCAGTGATGTTCTTGAAGCCACTAAAACCAAGAAACATGAATTTACTTATTTCGAAGGCACTGATTTTGAATCTGACAATGATGTATTTGAGTATCAATTTAATTTAACGCTCGCTTATCAACTCAATTGTGAAGTTGTATTAGTAGTATCCGCTAAAGACAGAACTTTGAAACACACGCTTGCCGTGCTCACTAATGCTCTTGAAATGAGCAGGAAAATTCATGCTCCCGTCGTTGGAGTGATCATAAATCGAGTGGCTAGTTTTGACGAAGATGAAGCCTTAACCCTTTTTCATAAGCATCTGCCTGGTTTATTATTGATTGCCGTTATTCCTGAATTTGAACCCTTAG
Organism: Tatlockia sp.; assembly: GCA_013697645.1. GTDB lineage: Bacteria > Pseudomonadota > Gammaproteobacteria > Legionellales > Legionellaceae > Tatlockia. Next base: position 8,900 of record JACCWL010000196.1, read on the forward strand.
CAAACCCATCGGTTCAAGACATCGCAGTAAAATTGCAAGCTCAAGTACTGTTTGGCCAAAGTGAACTGAGTCGTTTAGTTAGGCAATTTTCTATTGCAGCTAAAACCGTAGGTAATTTCTTAGAATCTCGTCTTGAGCGAAATGGAATGTTAATCATTACTCCCGATGATCGTATTGATGTCCTTTTGGGTACGTTGTTGGCTGATCAATCGGCTAATTATCCTAAAATTGCGGGAATTGTGCTGACTGGGGGTGAGCTTCCTGGCCCCATCATCCGAGATATCATCGGAGGGCTTGAGCAACCTTTTCCCGTCTTGCTCACCGAACATAAGACCTATGAAACCGCAACGATTCTCTTTTCAGCAAAATACAGTTTAAGCAACAATGATCCACAAAAAGTACAAGCCGCTTTAGATGCCATGCGTCCTTATTTTACTGAGCCTTTGCAGAAATTACTGCAAGATAAAACCTATAAACCGCATTTAAGTCCCGCGGTATTTCTCTATGAATTAATTAATAAAGCAAAGCAATCCCTCCAACACATTGTTCTTCCCGAAGGGGATGATCCACGCATTTTGATTGCTGCTAATCATTTAACGCAGCGTGGCGCGGTTAAACTGACCTTACTGGGTAAGCCTGAAAAAATTCAACTGCAAGCAAAACGCCTCGATATTAATTTAGCGGCAATTACAATTATTGATATTGAAAATTCAGAAAAAAAGGAAAGTTATGCACAACAATATTTTAAACTTCGTCAACACAAAAATGTTAATTTACCGATTGCTTTGGAACGAATGGCTGATGTGAATTATTTTGCGGCAATGATGGTCTATTGCGGTGATGCAGACGGGATGGTATCTGGTGCCGCACATACCACGGCAGACACAGTCAGGCCGGCCTTGGAAATTATCAAGACTAAACCTGGGGTGGCAAAAGTGTCTTCAATTTTTATCATGTGCATGCCTGCACGTGTCTTGATTTACGGCGACTGCGCTATCAACCCAGAACCAGATAGCCAAACACTCGCTGAAATCGCCATTCAAGCGGCTCATATTGCTAAAGAGTTAGGCATAGATCCTAAGGTTGCACTCTTGTCTTATTCATCAGGTGGCTCAGGCAAGGGTGAAAGTGTGGATAAGGTTGCCAAAGCAATGGAACTATTAATTGCTTTAAAACCTGATTTACTAGCTGAAGGTCCTATGCAATATGACGCAGCGGTTGATGAAGAGGTTGCTGCAAAAAAATTACCAAATTCCAAAATTGCAGGCGCTGCTAATGTTCTTATTTTCCCGGATTTAAATACTGGAAATAATACCTATAAAGCAGTCCAGCGTGAAAGTGGCGCCCTAGCGATTGGTCCTGTTTTATTGGGCTTAAACAAACCGGTCAACGATTTAAGTCGCGGTTGTACACCAGAAGACATTAGCAACACTATTTTAGTGACTGCAATTCAGGCACAAGGAACCAAAACATGAACATCTTAACTCTGAATGCCGGCAGCTCGTCAATCAAATACAAAGTGTATGATCAAGGCTTAAATCCTATAATCTCCGGTCTAATTGAAGGCATTGGTGAATCAGAATCGGTCTGGCATCACCGTAAGGAAAACAAAGAAACTAGCAAACATCACTTTCAAAATCATGAACAAGCTTTTGCAGCCCTTGGCAAAAAATTTGAGCTTGCGCTTAAAGATTATCCTATTCACGGCGTGGGCCATCGGGTAGTGCATGGGGGCAATCTCTATTTTAAACCGACAATTATTAATGCAGAAGTCCTAGCTGAAATACGCGCACTCTCCAAACTAGCACCCATTCATAATCCAATTAATGCCCTGGGTATTCAATTCGCCCTTGAGCAATTTCCAGAGGCGCTACAGGTCGCAATTTTTGATAATGGCTTTCACCACACGATGCCTGCACATGTTAGCCACTATGCCATTAATGCCGCGATTGCGAATCAATACCAAATTAGGCGTTATGGTTTTCATGGCATCAATCACGAATACGTAGCAAAACAAGCAGCCTTATTTTTAAAGAAAGACTTGAAAAACTGTAATTTTATTAGCCTGCATCTAGGGAATGGCGCTAGTGCTTGCCTGATTAAAAACGGTGAGTCATTTGATACATCAATGGGAATGACGCCCTTAGCCGGATTAGTTATGGGCACTCGTTGCGGTGATATTGATCCCGCGATAGCACTTTATTTACAAGAACAAGGCTTAACTTGGACTGAGGTAGATAAACTATTAAACAAACAAAGCGGATTAAAGGGATTAGCAGATGAAAACGACATGCGCAAACTTATTGTTCGCGCTTTAGCTAATGACGAGCCAGCAAAACTTGCAATTGACATCTTTGTCTATGCGGTTCAGAAAATTATTGGCGCCTACTACACTCAGCTAAGCTTTATAGATGCTTTGATTTTCACAGGCGGTGTGGGTGAGAATGCTTCATTTATCCGCGAAAAAATTCTAGCTCCGCTGCAACATCTAGATTTTAAAGTGGATACAAAATTAAATGTAATGCCTAGTGAAGAAATTTGCCACCCGATTTCTAAATCAGGAATTCCTATTTTGGTCATTCGCGGTGATGAAGAAGTGTTGATGGCAGAAAAAGTCGCTGAATTAAGCTGACTGAGACGGGAGCTCCTGAATCTGGCGCGGTGCCAATCTTCAGAAGATCCCACAAAATGTTTATAGGGGCTTAATTTATATAGGTATAGGTTGATAACCCTTATCTTCAATACTCTCAGTGATTTGTTCATCATCAATAGGATCAAGTTTTCTAAAGAAATTAGTTGAATACTTAACAATGTTGTTTGCACTCACAGTTACGCTGCCATGACCATGTACTAGCTGATCCCAGGTTGAGTCATCCTTAGAAAAACCAGCAGACTCTTTCATGACCTCAGAGAGTGTATCTAGAATAATTGATGTAATTAATCCCGAAATTAACATAAAATCTTGTAAACTTCCGATGAAGACTAACGGAATCAAGAGAACAACAGTTAATAGAGCTAATAGAGGGTAAGCTACTAAAGCTAATAGAGCATTTGCTAATCCAATCCCTGCAGCTTTCAAAATATTCAGTAACACAATATCGTTTTGACTGAATTTTTTACAATCCTCAGCATAATTTTGGATCTCATGGATAATTAGCTCAAGTCTAACCAAATCGTCCACATCGACCACTTTTTGGTTGGTATGCAAATACTCATCAAATTTTACTAGCAGCCCATAAGTTAGTTCTGCAAAGTCTTCATTGCCAGGTGCTAGGCTTGCGGCGTGATTAAGAGCATCTATTAACTTTTTCTTTTCAGCTGCTAAATTTATGAAATTAGACTCATTATTTATTTTGACAATCAGTTTTTCAATTTTATATCTACTCATTACAGCCCCTTAAGAATTAATTGAGCAGGATAACATATGGATATTTTTAGTTCAAGGTGCATCTGAGGAGCTCACACTAAGTCTACAAGATCTCAGCCACGCCGGTTAATCGCCTCTTAAGGCATTACCTTTGACTGAATATGAACGGGTCTAATCAAGCTATAATTCGCCGCAACAAACTCCTCTTTAATTGCTAAAACTTTCTCAAGGCTAAGGCGAGCACCATATTGGCAAACCACTTCGGTCGCGGCTTTATTAGCAAGTTCAACTGCGAGTTGGGGTGCATATCCGTGAGTAATGGCCCAAAGATATGCCCCGGCAAACATATCACCTGCCCCAACAGTATCAACCGCTTGAGTTGCTTTAGTTGAGATAGTAATCATATCCCCATCTATGGCTAAGATTGCGCCTCGGCTGCCACAAGTGACGACTAAATGCTTTGCTAAAGGTTGCAACAAATTGATTGCAATTTCTAAATGATCAGCTCCGGAAAATAATAAGGCTTCATCTTCATTACAAAATAGAAGATCAACCTGACCGTCAATTATCGTCAATAAATCATTTTTGAAATAGCGAACCATATTGGGATCTGAGAGCGTCAATGCAACTTTTGTATTGGATGCCTGTGCATGGCGTCTTGCTGCTAATAGTGCTTTTTTAGCTGTGGGCGAGGTGATTAGATAACCTTCTAGATAAACATATTCAGAATCGGCTATAGCGTCAAAATTAAGAACTGCGTTATCTAATGTTTCTGAGATCCCTAAATGAGTATTCATCGTTCTTTGGGCATCATCGGTTACTAACACAGTACACTGCCCTGTTATACCCGGAGATAAAGTTTTCAGAGATAAATTACACTCCAAATCAAGCGCTTTTAATTCGCGCAAAAATAGATGCCCTGCTTCATCATCGGCAACTTTACAACTGTAAAAACCTAGTCCGCCAAATTGACTTAAAGCGATTAAGGTATTTGCCGCAGAACCACCACAGCTACTATGACAAAAGGAATCAGCTAAGGCTTTAGTTAAACGATGATGAGTCTCTTCATCAATGAGAGTCATTACATTTTTTTCGATATTCAATGCCTGTAAAAGCGCATCATTAACCTTTGCATCCCTATCTACTAAGGCATTTCCAACACCGTATACATGGTATTTTTTTTTCATCTGGCTTTTGCCTCCGTTAAGCTTGCTAATACTGATTCTGCAGCTTCATGCGTGATACTAATTTCTTCTGAAGCATGTGCTGAAGACACAAAGCCTGCTTCATACATGGAAGGGGCAAAATAAATTCCTTTTTCTAACATGCCATGGAAGAACTTTTTAAATAAAACTTCGTCTGAGGAGGCTACATCGCGATAATCTAAAATCTCTTTCTTCTCATTAAAACAAAAACCAAACATACCTCCCAAAGAAGCACAGTTAAATGGAATGTTAAATAAGGCTGCCACTGTTGCCAAACCTGCAATCAAAGATTCGGTTTTTGCACTAAGTTGTTCATAAAATCCAGGTTTTTCCAATTCAGCTAAAGTAGCTAAGCCTGCTGCCATTGCCAAGGGATTGCCTGACAAAGTTCCAGCCTGATAAACAGGGCCTTCTGGTGCTAGATGAGACATAATTGCAGCCTTTCCACCCAAAGCACCAACAGGCATCCCGCCGCCAATTATTTTACCTAAGGTGGTAAGGTCAGGTTTGATATTAAATACCGCTTGAGCACCACCGAGTGCAACACGAAAACCTGTCATTACTTCATCAAAAATCAAAAGCGCATTATTAGCATCACATAAGTCGCGAAGTCCTTGAAGAAAACTAGGTTTAGGCAAGATAAATCCCATATTCCCAGCGACTGGTTCTAAAATAATGGCAGCAATATCCCCAGGATGTTTCTCAAAGAGAGCAGCAGTTTGCTCAAGATTATTGAAATCAGCACACAAGGTATGTTCCGTGATACTTGCAGGTATTCCAGGTGAAGAAGGTATGCCTAAAGTTAGTAGGCCTGAACCTGCTTTAACCAGCAAACTGTCGTTATGGCCATGATAGCAACCATTAAATTTAATAATTTTGTTTTTACCGCTATAGCCCCGCGCTAAACGAATAGCAGTCATTGTCGCTTCCGTACCTGAATTCACCATACGAATTTTTTCAATAGTTGGCATAAGCGAGCTAATTTTCTGTGCTAATTGAACTTCAAGCTCAGTCGGTGCGCCAAAACTCATTCCGCTTTGTAACACTTCAGTCACCGCAGCGATAACCGATTTATGGCAATGGCCAAGAATCAAAGGTCCCCAAGATCCAACATAATCAATGTAGGACTTATCATCAACATCGATTAAATAAGCACCTCTACCCTGTTTAAAGAATATCGGGGAACCACCAACCCCTTTAAAAGCACGTACAGGTGAATTAACACCTCCAGGGATAAATTCTTGAGCTTGTAGAAATAGTTGCTGAGATCTCGTCATGACTGCTCCATTTGCCAAAAAATGGCTACATTCTACCTCTATTTACTAAAACTGCCAAAAATGTTTACTTTACTTTATAATACACACTCGCTAAATTAGCCCCTTTAAAATTTTGAGTGATGTAATGAACGATTATAAAAAATACATGTGTGTGATCTGCGGATTTATCTATGACGAAGCAGAAGGATGGCCCGAAGATGGGATTGAAGCAGGTACTTGCTGGGAAGATGTGCCCGAAAACTGGTTTTGCCCTGATTGTGGTGCGAGTAAAGAAGATTTTGAAATGATTGAGATTGACTAAGATCTAAACGGGTTTTACTACCACTAACAGCACAATTCCAACAAGAAATAAAACCGGTACTTCATTGAAGAACCGGTAATATTTTGTGGTTTTGTTATTTTTATCTTGAGCAAAGCACTTTACAAAATGTCCACAAATCAAATGATAAGCCCAGAGCAAAATAACTAAACTTAATTTGCCATGCATCCAACCTGCCTTTAAATAATAGTGCGGATTATAGCTAAGCAAATAAAGTCCCAATATTGAAGTTAGTAAAGCTGAAGGCCAAGTGATGCCGTAGTAAAGACGGCGTTCCATAATCTTAAAACGCGCATTGGAAATGGTATCCTCAGTACTTGCATGATAGACAAACAGTCTTGGTAAATAAAAAAGGCCAGCAAACCAAGCAACCATTGCAATAATGTGAAACGCCTTTATCACTAGCATCGCTAACACCTATTTTTTTCTTCGGGGATGGGCAATCAGATTGAGAACTTCAACAGCAAGAGAAAAGCCCATAGCGAAATAAATATATCCACGGGGTAGATGGTATGAAAAACTATCTGCCACCAAAACGGTTCCAATTAAAATTAAAAAAGTAAGGGCTAACATTTTCAAGGTGGGTTGCTCATCAATAAAATGACTTACAGGCTCAGAAGCAAAGACCATCACTAAAATCGCAATGCTTATTGCTGTAGCCATTACTATAAAATTATTGGTCAAACCTAAGGCTGTCAATACGCTATCTAAGGAAAAAATAATGTCCATCAAGGCGACTTGCACCACTACTCCCGTAAAGGAGATTGGAACTTTTGGTTTAGTTGATGTTGCACGCTCATTTTTTGCTACTTCATTATGAATTTCCTGTGTGGCCTTGGTAATGAGAAACATTCCTCCAACAAAGAGAAATATATCCCTGGCAGAAAAAGAAAATTGAGCAACACTTAATAAAGGACGAGTCAATTTAGTAAGCCAAACCGCCGAAGCAAGCAAAATCAAGCGAGTAACCCAAGCAAAGGTTAATCCCCATCGACGAGCACTTTTCTGTTGTTCCTTTGGTAATTTTTCAGTCAATATCGCCAAAAACACCAAGTTATCAATGCCCAACACAATTTCAAGAACGATAAGGGCTAAAAGGCTAACAACAATATCTAAATATTCCATTTAATCACTTAAGAATAATTTATTGGGACTCTATTGTCTTATTAATAAGACAAAAGGTAAACAGTTCACATTCGGCTATATATTAGCTATAATGACGCGCGCATTACAAGCTAACCAGGTGACCACAATAATCAATTTAATCAAAAAGCTGTTACGCAAAAAAAGAACTAATCAACTACCAGTTGACTTAAGCTATATTATTCCGCGCAGCCATCACAATTTATCAAAAACAGATATAAGCGCCAATGCACTTAAAGTCTTGAATCGCCTAAATAGCGCTGAATATCAAGCATATTTAGTTGGTGGTAGCGTTCGCGATCTATTGTTGGGAAAAGTTCCTAAAGACTTCGATATTGCCACTAATGCGACGCCCAATGAGATAAGAAAATTATTTCGCAATGCGCGTATTATTGGCCGTCGCTTCAAATTGGTCCATATTATTTTTCATCGAGAGATAATAGAAGTGGCTACTTTTAGAGGATCTGAAAGTGATGAAATTGAGAGTCAAGAAGTCAATGAGCGAGGCATGCTCGTGCGTGACAATGTTTACGGAACACTTGATCAGGATGCTTGGCGCCGTGATTTCACCATCAACTCGCTTTACTACAGTATTGATAATGCTTCAATCGTTGATTTTACTGGCGGACTCCTTGATGTTAATCAACGTTTAGTGCGTATGATTGGCGATCCTGCTACTCGTTACAAAGAAGATCCAGTAAGGATGTTACGTGCTATAAGATTTAGTGCAAAATTGCATTTTAATATGGCTCCTGAAACAGCAGAACCACTTCCCGAATTGAGCCATTTAATTAGGCATGTCTCAAGTTCACGCTTGTTTGATGAAATAACTAAACTTTATCAGTGCGGCGAGGCTGCATGTGTACAAAATCTACTAGCCCAGCACGGTTTATTTGCCCAGCTATTTGAACAAACCTCTAGTTTGCTAGGTGGCAAATACCCAGTCAATGCACTCGTTGGCATTGCACTTGAAAATACGGATAAACGCATACAAGACAATAAACCAGTTACACCTGCCTTTTTATTTGCAGTACTTCTCTGGTTTCCCTTACTTGAATGTGCAACGAATCTACAAGAAAACGAAGATTTAAATCCGCTGCATGCCTTGGAAAAGGCAATGTCCCAGGTTATAACCGAGCAAAATAAGGTTGTAATGATCCCCAAGCGTTTCAGTCAAGTCGTGCGTGAAATCTGGCTATTGCAATTTCGGTTTCCCAAACGCCATGGTGGTCGTGCTTTTAATTTATTACAGCATCCAAGATTCCGAGCGGCCTATGATTTTCTAGCATTACGAGCACTTGCTGGCGATGAAGCAATGGAATTAGCCGAATGGTGGACTAACTTTCAAGAACTAAGCGAACCTGAGCAGCACGAAATGATTACAGCTCTAGGTCCACAAGCGCCGCCAAAACGTAAAAGACGTCGTAAGCCCAAGAGCCCTTCTGCTTTATGACTCTATGTTATCTAGGACTTGGCTCTAATCTAAGCTCACCTGAACGTCAGCTTAGAAAAGCGATTGAAGCCTTAAGACTATTACCTGATTCTAATATTAGCAAAGTAGCTAGCTTCTATCGTTCTAAAGCTTGGGGTAGAAGAGCAATGCCTAATTATTGCAATACCGTGGTTGCTCTCAATACTCGATTAAATCCTTTTCGTTTACTTCACCTGTGCCAAGCAATTGAAAATAAGCAGGGGCGTCTTCGCAAAGTACGTTATGGTGCGAGAACTATAGATATTGATATTCTTTTATTTGGCAGGCAAAAAATTAACAGTCCAACCCTTACAGTTCCTCATCCAAGAATAGAAGAGCGTGATTTTGTCCTTATACCTTTATTAGAAATTGCCCTAACGATGAAATATTCTTCAGGATCTTAAAACACGGGGAAGAGCCCTCACGGTATGACTTGATTTGTTAAAAAATACTGCCATTAAATCTGCTGCTCAAATTGTTTGGATCCGCAGAATTTTTCGAGAAAATAATTACTAATGAAAGCTTACAAAAAAGATATTTTACCCAATCCTGAATTTTATATATCCAGATTTACCAAAAATCCTAATCTCCCTTACGTTCTTTTTATTCATGGTGGTCCTGGTTTTAATAGTGGAATCTTAGAGTATCTTATTGAGCACAATCATTTATTTAATTCCCTGCATTACAATATTATTTTGTATGATCAGCGAAATTGTGGGAAATCTAATAAGTTTCTTGGTCATGTACTGCATCAGGATAATATAAACGATTTGCAAAAAATAGTTTTACACCTCAATGATCAGTGTAATCTTAATATTTGTGCTTTAATTGGACATAGCTATGGCGCAAAACTTCTTTTTGATTATTATAAACGTTTTGAATCCACTATTCCTGGTCTTTTTATTTCTACTGCAAAATCAATACTGACGCCTCGCTTGAATAATTTAATGCTTGACCTATCTTATTTGAAAAAAAACAATGTTGATTTGTACAACAAAATATTTAATGAAATTGATGACATTGACCTTAACAAGCTTTGGAAAATATCAGAGCAATTGACTCCAATTTTCCAAGAAAATAAAGCCAGACCTTATTTCTATTGGGCTAATTTAGAGTATTATAATTTAGTTCAAGAGGTTCAAAAGCGTATTAATTTACCATTGGATACAAAAACATTTATTAGTGTGAGGCAAGACATTTACTCAAGCGAATCGAAATTTTCTGTAAATATAAATGAGCTTGAAATATCTAAACTATGGATAAATGGTTTTCATGACTTTGTTATGAATGGACATGATGTAGCAATGTCTAAAGATCTTGGAGTTATAACATTTTATAAATCTTCTCACTATCCACATCTAGAAGAGAATGATCGATTTAGTGAGCTTCTGAATGAATTTATTAAATAGACCTAAAGCCTTCATTTTGCTTTTTTCCATATTATTATGCTCTGCTGTTCAGGCCCATTCTCAAATAAAAATATGTTTGACAGGCAGGATTGTAGAAAACTTAAAATCATATGGGCAATCTTTCCTAAATGCAGCATTTCTTGCCAAAGATCAGGGCGATCCAACTAATAAAGTAAAAATGAAAAGCTATTTTTATAATAACCGACCCCTTGAGCCAATACACATATATAATCAAATGGTGGATGGCTGCTCAGCCATAATTGGATTTGAATATCTTTCCGACTTACTGCTGGCTGTAAAAGAGCAGAAAAACGATGCAATACCTATTTTTACATCCTACGCTAGCACCACTAATGCATACTCATTATCTAAAAATATTTTCATCTTTATGCCTAGCTATGATTATCAAGCTGAAAAAATGCTGAACTACTTGCATGACCGCTATAAAAATATAGACGACATATTGCTAATTACGGAAATCAATCGTGATGAGATGCTAAAGTATAAAGAAGTGTATTCTACTGCCCTAAAAAAAGACCACATCAACTATGCGACTTTTGATTTCCTCGAAAATTGATCCTTCCTCGATTAGCCGACACCTTGTTTAAGAGATACAATCTCGTCAACGAGGAGTAGAGATGGTCAGAAATATTTATACAAAAGAGTTCAAAATTAAAGCTATTGATCTTCTAGAACAAAGCAATAAACCTTTAAGACAAGTAGCTAGAGAGCTAGGCGTAGCCGAAAATAATCTTTACAACTGGCGTAGAAACTACAGAGGTGGTCAAGAAAAAGCCTTTCCAAACCAGCCCCAGCTCAATGCGAAAGATTTGGAGTCAAGGCGTCTAAAAGCACGCATTGCCGAGCTTGAAGAAGAGCGAGAAATTTTAAAAAAGGCAGCTGCGTTTTTCGCCAAGGAAGGCCAGCGAAATACGCGTTAATAAAAGAGCAATCGGCTTTCCATCGTTTAAAAATGCTTTGTCAGGTATTGGATGTTTCAAGCAGCGCTTATTATTCATGGCTAAAGGGTTTGATTAAGCCACGCCAACAGGAAGATAAGCGCTTGGCAGAAACACTAAGACAGGCGTTTGAAGAATCTCGCCAAACCTATGGCGTTCCTCGCTTACAGCAGGTATTGCGTAAGAAAGGAAACTATCATGGAAAACCGCGAATAAAGCGGCTTATGCAGCAAGAAGGACTCAAGTCTATGGTTGCATAATGTTGGTGTCCGGTTTTTCGAGGGAGGATCACGTTCGGTGAACTACAGATTGAATAATTTAAAGGAATAGGGTTTGACTGATATTAAAAAGATTGAGGCTGCGATAATGTTCTTCGGATTTTTCATTGCGGATTTTTTCGAAGGGGATTTAGCACTGAGATTATCAATTACAAGACCAGAACTATTGCCCTTATCTCAACCCTTCAACTACAATCAACTTCTTAGGCAGGTTTAATCAAGCGAGGGAATCGTGTACTCCACTATCTTACATGCGACGGATCTGAGCGCAAATCATTATGACATTTGCAAGCAAGCAGCGGAAATTGCTAAATCTTTTGACGCTAAATTATATTTAATACATGTCATCGCACCACCACCATCACTTCAATTAGCCCAAGGTTTAGGCTTTGCAGAAGTAGCAGCTCCTTTCAAAGATGGTGCAGAAGCTGCCATGAAGTATTTAGGCGAAGCACTCAATATTCCTGTTGAACAACAATGTGTAGAGGTCGGTTCAATTAAACAACATATTTTTGACATGATCGAAAAAATATCCGCAGGTTTAGTTATTATTGGCAGCCACACAGCCAATACCTTTCCCAAATTTCTTGGCAGCACGGCTCATGCAGTTGTCAATCATGCGAAATGCGATGTATTGACCTTAAGGATGAAAGGTTAAATCGCTTTTAGCGCAAAAGACAGTATCCCCGTTAGAAGATGGTACGGATGTTTTGTCAGTAAAAAGTCCATAGGATTTTGCGAACGAATAGTCGTTATCATCTTTTAATAGATCTTCTGGTGAGAGTGAATTCAATAATTGTATACAAGCCTCAGGATTAGTTGAATAATGCATAAATTTTTCCAAATCAGTTTTGGGAAAAGGCGTATTATAAAGATCACAATATTTTATTTTAGGACGTATGCATTTTTTTCTGGTGACATCATAATCAGTCATAACCGAATTTCCCATTAGCCCATTAAGCTTTGCGGCGATTTTAAAAATCAAAAAGGCCTCGTGTTTAATGATTTCAGTTACTTTATCTATACCTTTCAGTAAGTTTTTGACCGTGTCAGCGCTAATTTTTTTAGGCGACCATAATCGAGATAAATCCGCACAATGACATGCATGCATAATAATTTTTAAAGTCATCATTTGTAGTTGGCTTCTTCGATCATAAACCGAGCCACTCCAAGAGGTTCCATTAAGCTCACTGCCATGAGGCGAGGTTAGAGAGGATCTATATATTTCTAACTCTTCGTATTCAAATAGTGTGCCCAGTAGATCCTTGTGTATTACATAATTAAAAAAATTTTTAGCAGACTGCGCTCTATATTGTGGGTATTCAGGAGTTGCAAATCCTTGTTCACCTTCACGTCCAGTTACATAAAATGCCATAGCAATTTGTAACTTAGAAATAAATTTCATCTTGTCATAAGGTGTTAAGGTTTGGCTTATTATATAGTTTTTAATTATCGCTGATCCATGTTTCATCTTGAATTCAATGACGGGACGAACATAATAAAGTGTACAGCTAGTATGAGGTAATCCATGATTTGTCCGGTAAACAATATTAGAATCCTTTTCACCCTTAATATAAGCGGAATAAAATTTGGCTGGGCTAAAAGTAATTTGATTATCTTTATTAAGATAGAGTATGGGGAAATAAGTGGCTTTATTTTCATTTTGATACATTTTACTTAAATAATTTTCCCAGCAATAAATTAATGCTTCTTGGCCTTCAAAACTTATCATTTTCGTTGCAATACTTTCTCCACTTTTAGCGAATGATAATGGAACAGGAACTTGGTGAGATTTAAGTACCTTGTGAAATTCTGGGTGTAACAGTGCTAATAGATATTGATTGTTTGAATTTTTTAAAAAATCAGGATAATAATCTAGTGTATTTTTCAAAATTTTTTCTAGTATATCCTCTACATCCGTTGGCAAGTTTAATTTTGATATTTTTTTAAGATACCATTCAAAATAATAAGGGTTTCTTAACGTAATCCTTATACCCAGAATTATAAGAAGTTTGAAAGGTTTAAGTGGTAAAGAACCTATTTCGTAGTTTTGAGGTAAATAGAGTGGCATTAGCTGTTTTAATTCTTGGAAAGGTATCTCCTCTGCGCTAGAAAAGAAATTGAAACTACCCTTGCTTAATTGAATATTAATATATTTATCAACTTTTGACGGGATTAGCGAAGCTTCTGTCTTAGAAATTATTGCATTAGTTGAAGGAGAAAAATCACAGCCATTTTTCAAAAAAAGTTCGTTCATCTTGGTTTTTAATAAACTAAAATCCTTAAATTTGTTTAATTCGATAAGTCTTTTTTTTACATTTTCATAAATATACAATACAGCCTTTTGAGTGGCTAAATTATTTCTTTTTATTGAAATATCCAAGGATTCATCTCTAAATTTTATATACTCAGTCAGTTCAATAAAATCATCTGTATTGAACTCATCTGAATCATTTTTAGTGGCCTTGAACCATTTCTTGATGGTTAGAACATCTAGCGCGTAGCTAGAAATTTTTTCATTGGAAGAACCTAATTTTTTAGCGAGATCTAAAAAAATGAGATCGGTTTTATCAACAGGTACTGACGCTGGTTCTTCATCTAAAACAAGGTCACAACTTGATTTTATTAAGCTAAAAAATTTTTGTTGCGGAACAATTTTTAATGTGGAGATTAGTTCATAAATATCAATAATATGTTTATGATTAAGAGGGGTTTGTTCAGCATATTCGTGAATTATTTCGTATAGTTCTTCAAGGTTGACATTATCATTATTTGCGACAAATTTTTTGATTTCATTGAATGAGATTTGCCTAGTTGATTCGATATTAAAATAGATCAAAAAAAGTTGTGTAAGTAATTTTTTCAGAACCTCATTTCTTTTTTTTGACCTTTTTTCATCAATATAAAGCAACATGTAATGTTGACACACTAACTCTATATCAAATTGAGAATGTTTTGCAATTTCTATTGAAAAATCATCATCGATGCTATTTTTTTGTTTTTCATAGCTTGCAGATAAATTTGAATTACCAAGTAAATTAAAAGCAGAATCCTTGTATTTATCGAGTACTTTTGCAAGACGTTCATTGATACCTAATTTTAAATTATCCGGATAATAATAATCGGGTGATAAAAAATCATCCGAATAGTCATCATAAACAGCAATCAATTTACTTTCTTTAAGAGAAAGATTTACAAATCTCAATGGGTTTTTTGATAGCTCAATCTCAAGATAAAGACTGACAATTTCTTCCCAGAGCGAAATGAGCTCGTCATCGCTTAAGGGTTTTTGTTCGATTAATGAGTTGTACTTTTTTGAATATTCATAAATTGGCAGCACTTTTCCATTAATGCGCTCATATTCTTGTTGTAAAAATACCGCTTGCAAGATAGCGCTATGATGAATTAACAACTCTCTTGATGCATCATTTTGAGGAGAGCTAACAAATAATTTTTTATCTGCATTATCAAAGTTATCGTCAGTGAAAAAATAGATGGCGGATAGGTCAAAAATCCTGATGTCATAGGTTATTTCACTGTGAACCGAAGATATTCTGGCGTGTGCTCTTTCTCTCCCACCTTTAAGCTGTAGTTCTAGTAGTTTTCTCAATTCCTCTTCCACTTTTTCTGGAGTTAAGCGTTTTATAAAGATGAAATTTTCTTTTTTGGCACGTCCGGTGTCTTCATCCAAGGAACTGATGGAAATAAATCGAGAAAAGTCTGGGTTAAAAATGCAAAATCCTGTGGTTGAAAAGGGAGGCACGCCAAATGCAAGGCTAACAGAACGTCCAAAGTTGCCCCATTTTTTGGAATTCATCGCAATTTCATAGGCTGCATTGGTAAGATAGCGCTCTTGTTTGGTACTCAGCTTTGACGGTAAAGGGACGCCTCGCAATAAGATAAAATTTTCATTGCTAGGAAGGACTTTGTCTTTCACGTCTGAGTTATCCCCGCTTTTTAATATGCCTTATCAATCGTTTTTTCTTTTTTAGTTGCCGTTCATTAAGTTTATTTACTTTACCTTTAAAAGGATTAGTCGATCCTTTGAACTCTAATTTTAACGGCGTGCCAACTAGACCTAAATGAGAAACAAAAGCGTTCGTCAGATAACGTTTATAGCTATCAGGTAAGGATTCAAGCTGATTGCCATGAATGACAATAATTGGAGGATTATGCCCACCGGCATGCGCATAGCGCATTTTAATTCGTCGACCAGCAACTAGCGGCGGTGGATGTTGAGTAACCACATCTTGCAGTAAGCGGGTTAGTCTTGGCGTTGAGAAACGTTGTATTGCTGAGTCGTAGGCTTCATCAATATCTTTAAAAAGTAAACCTACCCCGCTGCCATGCAAGGCAGAAATAAAACGGATTTTGGCAAAGGAAACAAAGTGTAACCGTCTTGTTAATTCAGAGCGGACACGCTCTTTATGTTCATCTTCAAGTCCATCCCATTTGTTAATCGCGACAACCAGTGCTTTACCTGCTTCGATAATAAAACTCAAAATATGCATGTCTTGGTCGGTTAAGCCTTCGCGGGCATCAAGAAGCATCATACAAACATTGGATTCTTTAATGGCTTGTAGGGTTTTTATTATAGAAAATTTTTCAATTTTTCCATCCACCCTAGCGCGTCTTCGCACGCCAGCTGTATCAATTAAAATATAAGGTTTTCCATCGCGCTCAAAAGGAATAGAAATACTATCGCGAGTAGTTCCTGGCATATCATAAACAACGACGCGTTCTTCACCCAAAATTCGATTAATTAAAGTGGATTTTCCCACATTAGGTCGACCAGTAAAGGCAATTTTTATAATTTTTTCATTGGTAATTTCTTCAGCTTCAGGCGGCTCTTCCAGAGGTAATGCACTCATTAAAGTTTGCATACCTCGCCCATGTGAAGCGGAGATTGGGTAAATATGATTAAAACCGAGCTTTTGGAAATCAGCGCAAACGACATCTTCTTCAAGGCCATCTGTCTTATTCACAATGAGAAAAACGGGTTTAGATGTTTTCCTCAAACGCAGCGCTATATTTTCATCAATACCAGTTAATCCATCTCTACCATCCACTAAAAATAAAATAAGGGATGCTTCTTCGAGCGCCATTTCTGATTGTTTAGACATCAGCGCATCAACCGCCAAATCATCTACTCCCACTCCACCTGTATCAACAACGATAAAGGGTTTGTCTTCGAATAAAGCTTGGCCATACTGTCTGTCACGAGTTAAGCCAGGAAAATCCGCAACCAAGGCATCCTGTGTACGCGTAAAACGGTTAAAAAGTGTAGATTTTCCTACATTTGGGCGTCCAACAAGGACAATAACAGGAATCATTAATTAGCTCACAGAAAAACGACTTAATTTGCCATTGGTAGATATAACATAAATATTATTACCTGCAACGGATGGAGCAATGGCAACCGAGCCACCAACTTGAGAGCGAGAAATTAATTCGCCAGTCTGAGTTGCAATAACATGCAATAACCCCGTTTTATCACCGACAACCAAACGATTTCCCATCAATACAGGTTCTGTCAATCCTCTCGCCTTTAAAGCAACCTGTTTCCAATTTACTCGCCCATTTTGACGATTGATGGACCAGACTATGTCATCACTATCTGTCATGTAGAGGGTTTGGCCATCAATGGCCATATTTTTAAATACAGAGGCGGGTTTTCGCCAGACAAATTGGCCATCGGTTAAGGATAATGCACCGACATAGCCTTGATAACTGGCTAAATACGCCACTGAACCTCGTACGATTGGGTCCGCATCAATATCAACTAAACGTTCAACATCAGAGGCACCACTGGCATAAGCAATACTACGTTGCCAGACTACGTGTCCTGTATGCAAATCAATTGCATCCATTTTGCCGTCTGAATAACCTACAAGGACTAAATTATTGTCAATCACAACTGGTGAGGAACTGGCTTTTAAAATCAGGCTAGGAGCACCGTGTTCTGCCTTCCATAACTTTTCGCCATTCGCTAAATTAAAGGCATAAAGATTTCCATCAATCGTTTTAGCGATTACTTTATTAGCGTGAATCACGGGTTTAGATAGGACTTCTCCAGAAGTTTTGGCCTGCCAGAGTTCTGTTCCATCCGACTGTTTAAGTAATACAACCGTTGATACATCTGTGCCTAAGGCAATATAACCCGCGTTCACTGTTGGGCCGCTGACAACTGCTGAGTTTAATTTTTTAGCCCAAAGCAATTTACCATTGCCTTTATCAACTGCTTGAATCAAGCCACTCGCATCGGCTGTGTAAACGACCTTACCCACAATTTCCGGCTTCAGTTTTGAGTTAGCATTGGCATTATGCGAACCACCCAGAGAAATCGACCATTTTTCGGCTACTTTTACTTTGCTCTTAATTGGCTCCAATGTCTTTGGCGCTGGCGTATTATCCTTACCAAAGACATAATCATCAACCGTTGTACAGGCTTGCATTGAAACACATAGAGTTAATACAGCTATTTTTTTATTTATACGAAACATGATACCTCTTTAATTAAGTTTTTTGAGTTGCAACACCATCATTCATTGATTGATTAAGCGCGGCCAACTCATTTGTTTTCATTTCCAGAAAAAGATTTCCCATTCCACTTGTACGGACTTCAGTTATGGCTTCCTTATAGGAAAGAATCGCTTGTTGGTACTGACCAGTTGCGACATAAATATCCCCCTTTAATTCATTAACAACGGGCATATAGGCTTTGTCATCTACCACAGCCAATTCTGCTAGTGCCTCCTTATAGGCTTTTTTAGCTGCCAGCATACGAGCAATGCGTAATCTTGCTATCTGTTTTATAGACGGCATTTCAGAGTGGGCTGCAACATAAGCTAAAGTTTCTTGGGCTTTATCATAGCGCTCTTCATTGACCTGAAGTTTTGCAAGTGTCAAACGCGCTGCATCAGCATAAATAGTTTTACCGTAATCATTAATCAATTGATTTGAATAGGATTGTATCGATTTATCATCCTTGTTTGAAAAAGCAAGCATGAGGCGCTCATAGGCTGTTGAGGCTTGCGAATTGATTTTTTCAATGTGCCAGTTCCAATACTTAAAACCCGCAACAGTCAACAAGACGAGAGACAAAATGATAGTCAAGGTATTACTATATTTGTTCCACCATTTTTTTATTGCCGCTAACTGTTCTTCTTCTGTCATATAAAAAGACATATTTTCTCCTGCAGTCCTATTTTATTTGCAAATCTAAGTGCTCAGCTCTGTGCTGCACCCTCTTAATGCGGTTCTTTATCAACACGAGCGCACTCTTCGCCTGTTAAACTATTAGTATCTCCATTCCTTGATAGATCTAGGGTCTGCAAATACTTATTTAATTCCCTTTGTGGGATAGTTATTTGTTCTTCATAATTTCGTAAATTTTTAATACTCACTTCCTTACGAGCGATTTCATCCTCACCAAGGATTAAAGCGAAATCGGCGCCGCTTTTGTCAGCCTTTTTAAACTGATTTTTAAAAGCTCCTCCCGCTGTATTGGTAATCACCTGCCATCTCTGATTGTGAGTTCTTACCTCTTCAGCTAAGATTAGCGCTTCATGCATCGCCTCATCGCCATTAGCGATAATGAATACTGAAGGCTTTTTAGCACAATCATCTAAGAGATCCAAGGATTCAAGCAACAATAATAATCGCTCAACTCCTATCGCAAATCCAACAGCAGGAGTTGGGTTGCCCCCTAAGTGTTCGACAAGAGCATCATAGCGCCCTCCGGCGCAAACTGTGACCTGAGAGCCCAACTTATCGGTAATCCATTCAAAAACAGTATGCCCGTAATAATCTAAGCCACGAACTAAAAATGGATTAATAGAATAAGAAATCCCTAATTTGTTTAACCCTTCGCATAAATCACTAAAACGTTTTTTACTCTCTTCACCTAAAGAGTCAATAAGCCGGGGAGCCTCATTAATTATTGCTTGCATCTCTGTATTTTTTGAATCAAGAATTCGCATTGGGTTTTTATCAAGCCGACGCTTACTATCTTCATCAAGATTTTCAAAATGAGTTTTAAAGTAAGCAACCAGTTTAGATCTATATTCTTGCCTTTCCTTTAATTCACCCAATGTATTGATCTGCAATTGAACGTTTTCTTTAATACCAAGTATTGTCCACAGCCGCTTGCATAGAGAAATGAGCTCTAGCTCAATGGCAGTGTTGGCCATTCCAAAGGTCTCAACGCCGAAGTGATTAAACTGCCTATAACGGCCTTTTTGTGGTTTTTCATGACGAAACATCGACCCAAGATACCAAAGCTTTTGTTGCTGATTATGCAATAAACCATGCTCTAGGCAAGCTCGAAGACAGCCTGCAGTCCCTTCCGGCCTCAGAGTCAAACTATCGCCATTCAAGTCTGTAAAGGTATACATTTCTTTTTCGACAATATCTGTCACTTCACCAATTGTTCGCTTAAATAATTGCGTACTTTCCAGAATTGGAAAACGGATTTCCTGATAACCATATTGCAACAGACAAGAACTTAAGGTTCCCTCTAGTCGCCGCCAGGCCGCAGTTTGATGAGGTAGAATATCATTCATTCCTCTTATAGCACGAATTTTCTCAGCCACCGGGTCTTATCTCCATGGATGATAGTTTATCAGTCACAACAGGCGGATTAAGTAATGAATGCATTTTAGACAAGTCAGTTAAGCGAATTTCATTTTCAGCCTTTGTTGGAGTAAGCTCTACCACTACAGGACTGCTTTTTGTTGAAAGAACCTGTTGGCTATCCTTATCTTTTTGCCACCAAAAGCCCACTACAACAATTGCACCAATGGCAATAATGCCCGTTAATATACGAACAACCTGCTCCCCTTTATTGGATTCACGCTTGGATTGCCAAAGCGTTTTTTCCAACTTTCGTTCTGTGGAATAGATATTATTAAATATTTCTAATAAAGGATCGGCAGGAACGGAAAGTAATTTGGCATAGGCTCGTAAATAACCTTTAATAAAGACTGGCTCAGGCATTAGGTCGTAATTATCTTCTTCTAATAATTCAATAATCCTGACTCTCAGATGCAATTTACCAGCAACGTATTCCTGACTATATCCTTTTTTTTCACGTATACGTGCTAACTGTAAGCCAGGCTTTTCTTGATTTCCGTTATGAATTTCATCCATTATTGTTGTTGTATTCATTATTTGCTCCGATCTAGTTCTGTTTAACAAAAAATTATGTTAACCAGCCTCTAAAAATTGTTTAAATTCTTCAATCTTAATTTATAAGCCTCTTCAATCTTTGACTTACCCAAACGATGAGCAGCTTCCCCAGCCAAGGTAAGTAGGGCAGAATCATTTAATGTTAACTTTGAGTATGTTTTCATATAGGCTAACGCTTTTTCTGCATGGTTTTGCTTAAGTTCAATCCTGACTAATTCATAGAGAGATTGTTTTCTTTGCGGGTCATGTTTAAGCGCCTGATTAAAATATTGCAAAGCTTTAGGATAATCTGGTATTGCTGCTGCACATAAACCTGCATTCTCATAAGCTCCCGCAGTGTGCACATAATGAACATCTTTGACCGCATTTAAAAAATATCTTTCCGCTTCTTTATAATCGCCATAACGGCATAAATAACTACCATAATTATTAAGTTGAGCTCCATTCCCCGGTGCTAAAGATAGCGCCTTCTTGAAGTAATTACGAGCTTCTTTTAAATCCCCTGTTTTTTCAAGGAAATAAGCCAAAGCTGCATTTACATCTGCAGAATTAGGCTCTATATCCAATGCCCTAAGCAATTTACGCTTAGCCCTTGGTATGTCACCTTGCTTTAAATAAGCCAAGCCCAATTGCGTATTGTAAAGTGCCGCATTATTTTGTTTTGCCGCCTTGATCGTTCCTTCTTGATTTAAGGTATATTTCTGTTGGCAGGCTTGAAGCAACAGCAAATTTAAACACAGGACAAGACGCAATAAATTCAACACAGCTATCACATTGTACAAAAAAGATGGGCCATTATAACCATTAAAAATGGGTTACGCACTCATTTCATGAATGTCTTATCAAACCAATAATGGAGATGATTATTAATCAGCAGGCTTCTCAACAAAATGCAGTTTTTGCCATCGCTTTGAGCGGCTGGTACGGTCTTTAACCTCACCTGCAAGTTGACCACAAGCTGCATCAATATCATCGCCCCTTGTTTTGCGAGTAATTGTATTAATGCCCTTAGCAACTAATTTTTCACGAAATGCATCAATAGTCGCTTGTGAGGAGCGTTCATACTCTGTTAAGGGGAAGGGATTGAACGGAATAAGATTCACTTTGGAGGGAACATCACGCAAGAGCGCAATCAGTTGAGCTGCATGCTCAGGTTGATCATTGACACCTTTTAACATTACATATTCAAAAGTTACTTTTCGTTTAGGCTCATTTTTAAAATAGTCTTTGCAAATGGCCATTAATTCAGCCAAAGGATATTTTTTGTTAATTGGAACTAGCTTATTACGCAACTCATCATTTGGTGCATGCAATGAAACAGCAAGAGCAACGGGACTTGTCTCACGTAAGCGTTCGAGATCAGGTAAAACACCAGAGGTACTTAAGGTTACTCTTCGCTTGGACAGACCATAAGCATAATCATCCATCATTATATCCATAGCAGCGACTACATTATCAAAATTAAGTAGTGGCTCACCCATACCCATCATCACGACATTGGTTACTCGTTTATCATGTACACCCTTTTCTTGAGATAATTCACGCACTGCTAACCATACCTGACCAATAATTTCTGCTGTAGAAAGATTGCGGTTAAATCCTTGTTTACCTGTGGAACAAAAACTGCAATCAAGTGCACAGCCAATCTGCGATGAAACACAAAGGGTTCCTCGATTTTTCTCAGGAATAAAAACGGATTCAATGCAGTTACCACAGCTAAGCTTCAGTAACCATTTACAAGTACCGTCATTTGATTTTTGACAGGTGATTATTTCGGGCAAACGAATTTCAGCAATCTCTTTGAGTCGTTCACGCAAGACCTTAGAAAGATTAGTCATTTGATCAAAGTCATGAAAACCTGCTTGATGAATCCACTGAATCAGCTGTTGAGCACGAAAAGGTTTCTCACCAAGCTTAGTGAAGCAATCTCGCATTTGCTGATAATTAAAATCCAACAAATTGATTTTCTGACTCATTAATATACTCCACTTGGAGGTCTAATCCAGACCTGAATGGCACTTAGAAAGCTCTTCACTACGTCCCGCGGCTTGTCCACGGGACGTAGGAAGGGTGTTTTTCCCTTTCTAAGTGCCATTCAATCCAGATCTCAGATAGGAATAGTAAGAAAGCTAAAGATTATCTTTCGCAAATTTCATGAGGTTCAAAGAAAAACGCGATTTCAGTACCAGCATTTTCAGCACTATCGGAACCATGAACAGCGTTAGCATCAATACTATCCGCAAAATCAGCACGAATTGTGCCTGGCGCTGCTTCTTTAGGATTAGTTGCACCCATTAAGTCACGATTTTTAGCAACCGCATCTTGACCTTGCAATACTTGAATCATAACTGGGCCAGAAATCATGAAGGATACTAAGTCCTTGAAAAAAGGGCGTTCTTTATGTACAGCATAAAATCCCTCTGCTTGGCTACGGGAAAGTTGAGCCATTTTAGCAGCAACTACATTTAAACCTGCTTTTTCAAAACGGGAATAAATTTCACCGATAACTGATTTAGCAACAGCATCTGGCTTGATAATAGAAAGGGTTAATTCGGTTGTCATGAAACACTCCAGTTTGAGATATAGATAAAGGGCAGTATTATACACGAAATAGTGGTCGGGTAGCTAGATTAATAAGCATTTTAGCCGGATAAAGGTGGTTATCATTGGCCGGGAATCCCGGTTATCGCTTGTGCGCTAACCAGGGTACATGATGAAAACTCAATGGGTGCCACAGAACAAATCGGAGTACGCGTAGGTCGGCGCCCCTGGCCCGACATTTCTTACCAGTGAATCCTTTGTCGGGCCAGGGG
>JACCWL010000021.1 GCA_013697645.1 Tatlockia sp.
TTGTCTCCCATCGACAACTCCCTTTTGGTCTTCACAACTTAAAGAGTAGTCGTCTTCTTGGGGGACATTTTTATTTTGGGCTTAGGGGGACATTATCATTTTGGCGCGACAGCACCTAGATGGAATCAAATCACATTGATTAAATTCGCAAATTTAAAACTGTTCGGTGTATACTTTATTTATTCCCCACTGAAGGTTCTTAGCTGATGATCGTACGTTTGTTTATGTCCTTAATAGCTATATTCTTTCCATGGTTAGTGCTCCTAATTGAAGATAATCCTGGCGGTGCTGTAATCGCTTTGGTTATGCAAGCCTCAGTAATTGGCTGGCCCTTTGCGGCATTTTGGGCCTTACGCGTTCAAGGCGAAGGGCGCAAGGTTGTTGATGAAGAACGAAGAAAAGTAAAGGAACAAAAAGCCAAAGAAAAAGCTGAGAAAAAACAATCTGAAGAAGACAATAAGATAGTGTAATTTTTAGGGAACTTAAATGCTTGGTGAAAAGTCGATTCGGGTAATTGTAAATGGCGCCCAGGGAAAAATGGGAAAACTTGCTTGCGAAACCATCGATAATCATTCCGATTTCTTATTAGTAGGCGCATTGACCAGACAGGATGATTTAAGCCAGGCGATAGGCTCTTCGAAAGCAAATATCGTCATTGACCTCACACGAGCAGATTGCGTCTATGAAAATAGCTTAATCATCATCGAAAACGGCGCTCATCCAATCATTGGCACTAGCGGCCTTATTGATGAACAGATAGAGAAGCTTAAAAAACAATGTGAAGCGAAAAAATTGGGCGGCATCATCGTAGCCAATTTCTCAATTGCCGCAGTCCTCATGATGCGTTTTGCAGCTGAAGCTGCTCGCTACTTCACCGAGGTGGAAATTATAGAAACCCATCATCAACAAAAGCTAGATGCTCCATCAGGTACTGCGTTAAAAACTGCTGAAATGATTGCTAAGGCAAAACATGCGAAGCAAAACGAATTAGCATTGCGAGAACTCGTTCCTGGCGCTCGCGGTGGTTCTCATCATGGCGTCCCCATTCATTCACTGCGTTTACCAGGATTTCTCGCCAATCAAAAAATCATCTTCGGTTCACCTGGTGAAACACTGACAATCACTCATAACAGCATTGATAGGGCTTCATTTATGCCAGGTCTTATTTTGGCTTGCCAACGAGTTCAAACGCTGGATAGACTTTATTACGGCCTAGAAAGCCTTTTATATAGGAGTCAGTGATGAGTTATACAGTCCCACACTTTATTGATGGTAAAACAGTAAAAGCGCCCAATGGAAAATCACATACTATTTATAATCCTGCTCTCGGTGAAGCAATTGGAGAGGTTTTTTTTGCTGATAAAGCACTTTGCGATAAAACCATCGTAACAGCCAAAGCAGCCTGGGCGGACTGGGCAGAAACGGCTCCTGTAAAACGCGCCCGTATCTTATTTAAATTCAGAGAACTTCTGGAAAAACATCAATTGGATCTAGCAAAAATTGTAACCCGCGAACACGGTAAAACCCTCGATGATGCAAAGGGCTCAGTCGCGCGAGCCATTGAAGTGGTTGAATTTCATTGTGGTCTTATCAATCAACTACAAGGGCAATTTTCAGCAGATGTCACAACTCATATCGATTGCCATACAATTCGTCAACCCTTAGGCATATGTGCTGGTGTTTCTCCCTTTAATTTTCCAGTAATGGTGCCTGTTTGGATGATGATTCCGGCAATCGCCAGCGGAAATTGTTTTATTTTAAAACCCTCCGAGCAAGACCCTTCAGCACCAATTCGTTTACTTGAACTGTTGGCTGATGCAGGTTTGCCAGCTGGGGTTGCTCAGTGTTTACAGGGCGATAAATCAACGGTGGAATATTTATTAGCTCATCCCGATATCAGCTCTTTTACAGCAGTTGCCTCAACTCCAGTAGCAAGAGCAATTTATACCTCGGCTACCGCCCAGGGCAAACGCGCTCATACCTTTGGTGGTGCAAAAAATCATGCGGTTATTATGCCTGATGCCGATTTGGAGCAAGCGTCTAATGCGATTGTTGGAGCAGCCTTTGGTTCTGCAGGCGAGCGATGTATGGCAATTTCAGCAGTTGTTGCAGTGGGTGAACAAACCGCTGATATGCTGATTAAAAAATTAAGCCCTCTAGTCAATGCGATTCGTATTGATGCGGGTGACATCGCTGGCTGTGACATGGGACCTTTGATTTCAAGCGCGCATCGCGAGCGAGTCTTAGCGGCAATAGATAAAGGTGTGGAAGAGGGTGCCAACTTATTAATTGATGGTCGTCAGTTCAAACATCCAAAACATCCGCAAGGTTTTTTTGTTGGTCCCTCACTCTTTGATAAGGTCAACGAATCGATGTCCGTTTATCAAAATGAAATTTTTGGCCCCGTGCTTGTGGTTCTTCGGGTTGATACTTTTGAAGAAGCGCTGGCTTTAGTTAATCGCCATCAATTTGGTAATGGCACTGCAATTTTTACCCGTGATGGTTATACGGCGCGGGAATACTCTAAGCGCGTCAATGTTGGAATGGTTGGCATCAATATTCCTATCCCCGTACCCGTTGCCAATCACCCTTTTGGCGGCTGGAAGAATTCAGCCTTTGGCGATACCAATATGCATGGGCAAGAAAGCATTAATTTTTATACACGCCGCAAAACCATTACCAGCAAATGGCCTGTCACTGAATTGAATGAAAGTACTTTTGTCATGCCGACGAATAAATAAAGTTTGCGTAGGTCGAATCCTGGCCTGATATCGTCACCTTTTTTATGTCGTCCCCGCGTAGACCTGTCTCTTGATCACATCTTAATCATCCCTGCAGCCAGAGCGAGATAACACCCCTCAACTCGCTCAGTTAATCTCCACCATCCCTCCCAAATAGTAGCCCAGGATGCTTTTCCTGTTCTTTTAGAA
>JACCWL010000225.1 GCA_013697645.1 Tatlockia sp.
GGGTAAGAAATGTCGGGCCAGGGGCGCCGACCTACGCTTGTTTAATTTTTTTGGGAAAAGTCGTTTAATTAACAAAGGACATGGAATATGCAGGAATCATTTCACATTAAAAAAGTTGCTGTTCTCGGTGCGGGTGTGATGGGTGCACAAATTGCAGCCCACTGCGTGAATGCAGGGATTGAAACCTTATTATATGATTTAGCTGCTAAAGAAGGAGATGCTGATGACCTAGTTAATAAAGCCCTTGCAAATCTCGTAAAATTAAAACCTGTACCTCTGGCAACTCCACACACAGCCTCACTCTTGCAAGCAAAAAATTATGAAACTAATTTAGATGACTTAGCCCAATGCGACCTTATTATCGAAGCAATTGCAGAGCGTCTGGACTGGAAGGAAGATTTATACCAGCGTATTGCGCCCCATGTTAAGAAACATGCGATTTTAGTCTCTAACACATCGGGATTAAGTATCAATTCGCTCTCCAATGTTCTACCTGAGTCTTTGCGTGAAAATTTTTGTGGTGTCCACTTTTTTAACCCACCACGTTATATGCACTTGGCTGAATTAATTCCCGCTAAAACAACAAAAGCTAAACTGCTTGATTACCTCGAAACGTGGTTGATAAGCTCACTTGGCAAGGGAGTTATTCGTGCTAAAGATACACCAAATTTTATAGCGAATCGCGTAGGTGTTTTTTCTTTGCTGGCCACTATGCGTCATGCAGAGTTATTAGGCTTAAGACTTGATGAAGTAGATGCGCTAACGGGCCCTTTACTCGGGCGTCCCAAATCCGCAACCTTTAGAACGATGGATGTGGTTGGTTTAGACACCATGCAGCATGTCGTTAACACAATGGATGAACAATTAAAGGATGATCCCTGGCATGCAATGTTTAAACTACCTCAATGGCTAACAGACCTTATTCAAGAAGGAAGCTTAGGCCAAAAATCCGGACAGGGGATTTATCGTAAAAATGGAAAAACCATCGAAGTATTGGATCTGACTACTAAAACTTATCGCACAGCCACTGGTGAATTAAGTGACGAGTTAAAAAAGATCATGAAAACAGCTCACCCTCTAGAACGCATGCACTTATTAAGTCAATCAAAGGATAAACAAGCTAAGTTTTTGATTGCTTGTTTCCGCGATCTTTTTCACTATTGCGCCTACCATTTGCAAGATATCGCTCACTCTGTGCGAGATGTTGATCTGGCAATTCGTTGGGGTTTCGGTTGGCAACAAGGTCCTTTTGAAACCTGGCAAAGTGCAGGTTTTTCTGAAATGGAGGCTCTGATTGAAAAAGGGATTGCAGCTAAGGAAAGTCTAAGTCAAGCGAAATTACCGAAGTGGCTAAGTCAAATTAAGGGATTTTATAGCGAAGAGGGTGCCTATTCTCCTCAGCAAAATGAATATAGACCGGGCAGTGAATTGCCTGTTTACCAACGCCAATTTTTCCCGGATTTGGTTTTAAAAGAACCTAAACTTCAAACCAAGACCATTTTTGAGAATGATGGCGTTCATTTATGGCATCTTAAGGATGCAGTCGCAGTACTTAACTTTAAATCAAAGGCAAATACAATAGGCCAGGCTGTTCTTGATGGACTTGAAGAGGCAATTGAAAAAGTTGAAAAAGAGTTTCAAGGTTTGATTATTTATCAACCTGATGCAGCGAATTTTTCTTCTGGTGCCGATCTGCGTGCAGTTTCGGGCTTAATTCAAGCTAACAAACTCGCTGCAGTTGATGAGATGATTAGCCAATTTCAACGCGCTGTTATGCGTTTAAAATACTCCGCTGTTCCCGTAATTGCAGCACTTCGTGGGCGAGCCCTAGGTGGTGGATGTGAATTGATGATGCATTGCGACTCAGTCGTTGCTGCTTTTGAAGCTTATCCAGGTTTGGTTGAAGTGGGCGTGGGTCTTCTTCCTGCTGGTGGTGGCTGTAAAGAGTTTGCAATGCGAGCTGCTGCAAAAGCCGAAGATGCCGATTTAATGGTCTTCATTGCTCCCTATTTCCAACAAATCGCTACTGCTTTTGTTGCCGGCAGTGCGCCAGAAGCTTTGGAAAAAGGTTATTTACATGAGAAAGATTACTGGGTTATGCATTCTGATGAAGTCCTTTATGCCGCTCTTGCCAAAATCAAAGCAATGCAGGCTGCAAACTATCAATCTCCGCTAAAAACTCGTTTTAAAGTGGCTGGTCGTGAAGGTCATGCTCGTTTGCAAGCTGGGCTAATCAATTGGCTTGAAGGTGGTTTTATTTCCCAACATGACTATATAATTGCCAATCAAATCGCTTATATCATTTGTGGCGGCGGGGTTAATCAAGGTGAATTGGTTGATGAAAATTGGATGCTTAATATTGAAAAACAAGGATTCATGATGTTGGCTGCTACACCTTTATCACAAGCTCGTATTGCCCATTTATTGGAAACTGGCAAACCGTTGCGTAACTAAGAGGAGATTTTAGCTATGACAGAAGTATATATAGTTGATGTTTTACGAACTCCTGTAGGAAAAGCGCCAAGAGGAGTGTTTAGAAATACGAGGCCGGATGATTTATTAGCTCATACTATAAGAACAGTTAAAAACCGTAATCCAAGTGTAGATTGGCAGGCGATAGGTGATGTAGTGATAGGTTGTGCTATGCCAGAAGGGGAACAGGGTATGAATGTCGCGCGCATTGCCTCGCTTTTAGCCGGTATGCCTCAGTCTGTTCCTGGAATGACGATTAACCGTTTTTGTTCCTCAGGCGTACAAAGCATTGCTACAGCTGCTGATTCAATAAAGCAGGGTGACATGTCCTTTGCTCTAGCCGGGGGCGTTGAGTCGATGTCCATGGTGCCTTTAGGCGGAAACAAGTATACCGCCAATCCCGAAATTTTTAATGATGAACATCTAGCCATTGCCTATGGAATGGGTATTACTGCTGAGAATGTGGCAAAACAATGGCAAGTCACGCGAGAAGAACAAGACGAATTTGCAGTTGAAAGCCACAGGCGAGCCCTTGCTGCACAGGATCAAGGTTATTTTGATGAGGAAATTACGCCAATTGAAATAACTATCCGCCAAGCTAATTTGCAAAGTTCCGAGCTACTATCTAAAAAAAGAATAATTAATCAAGATGAAGGCCCTCGTAGAGATACCTCCTATGAGATAATTTCAAAACTAAGGCCGGTTTTTGCCCTCAAAGGAACAGTCACTGCCGGTAATAGCTCACAAACTTCCGATGGCGCAGGTATTGCCCTATTAGCCTCTGAAGAAGGGCTTAAGCGCTTTGATCTGCAACCGATTGGCCGTTTATTGAGCTATGCAGTGGCTGGTGTCCCTCCAGAAATTATGGGAATAGGGCCGATTAATGCAATTCCTCTTGCTTTGAAAAAGGCAGGATTAACTATTGAGCAATTGGATTGGATTGAACTTAATGAAGCTTTTGCTGCACAAGCTTTGGCAGTTATCAAAACGCTGAATTTACCGCGTGACAAGGTTAATCCTTTAGGGGGAGCAATCGCTTTAGGCCATCCGCTAGGAGCTACAGGGACTATTCGCACAGCAACTCTACTTCACGGGCTAAGGCGGACAAAAGGCCGATACGGAATGGTAACTATGTGCATTGGTACAGGGATGGGGGCCGCAGCTATTTTTGAAGCAATTTAAATAGGTGTCTGGAGGCAGCGCTGCGATAACTAAGTTATCTAAGCGTTCTAAATTAAGATTGTTGATAATGGCTGTCCTATCATCATTTTTCATAACCAGGCTAGCCATGACTCATGATAGGCAAAAGCGATTAATTTAGAAAATTAATCGCCAATTGCAATTTTATGGCTGGATATTGGAAGGACTACTGGTGCTAGCAGGGACAGGATCGTCTATTGAGCGGTTATATAGAAAAGCATAAGGGATGTTGAGAGTACTAGCAGGTTTGGTTATAACTTTTAGCCCCTCTCTGATTTTTAAATTACGATCTCCCAAATTACCTATTGTAACTCCCACGATATTTTCCGGTAGAGTATTTAAAAATTTTTCAAGTTCAGAATCTGTTTTTTTATAAAGATTATTGCCAGAAAAATCTATGTGATTTTTAGTAGTGGGAAGAGAACCTCGAGAACAAAAAACCAATTGTAATTCTTCTATAGTAAATTGATTAAGATCAACACCTTTTAAATTAACATCATTGCGCTCTTTCGTATCTTCTAATCCCTGTTTCAATCCTTTAATAAGCCCAATTAACTTAGGATTATTCTTTAGCATCATCTCTATTTTTTGTCTAGCCATTTGCCTGTTACTCCCACCTAAAACAACATCGAAGGTCACATTATACACTAAAAAACTAATTAAATGAATAAAACCTTAAAATAATGTCATAAAAACATTCGGTATGGTTAATATTTAGTTAATGTTGCCCTGCTATTCTAACATAGTGAGGCTGGTATTTTGGGGGTGTGGGTAATGGAAAGTAAAAAAGAAATTTCTTTTTTAGAAATTATTAAAATAATTAATAGTGGAATTGATGAAATAAAAGAGAATTCTGATGCAGAAATTATTTTAAAAACAAGCCCCTATATTAAGGAAATAAAACCCAAAACACCCAAATTAAAAGGTTTCGGTCTAATGAATTTAGCCGAAGATCTAGCCAATTTTGTTACAAAAGGAGCTGACAAAGACAGTATATTAAGGAAAGGATTCTCAATTCATCAGCTATCAGCCATACTAAAAAATTACCAATATATCGATCAAGAAACCTGCGAAAATGTTCTAGAATCCAGCTTTAAAGGAACTGCTTTCATTGCTGGAAGCAACTTCGTCAATCAAGAAGAAAGCGATGAAAGCATCATGGATTTTATCACCCATGAAATAAAATCAAACCTATCTATAACTGGAGCAGCTGGCCTGGCTCAATATTTCCTGCATTCTTCTGAAAAAAAAGAGGAAGAAAAACCCCAAAATAAAGCAGATGATTCTAAAGAGAAAAAAGAAGACGATAAATCAGAAACTTTTATGGAAAAAACACAAAAATATATTGAAACTATTCAAACTATAAATGAAGTATCTACCCTTAAGAAAAACTTAACTCCTGACGAATTTGATGAGAAAAAATATAAATATTATAAAGACTTAATGAATAGCTATATAGAAGATAGTCAGACACAAAGTCGACTCGATAATATAAGCGAACCTGAGAAGCTATCCGATGTTCAAAGAAAGAAAGCAAAGGAAGAGTATTTAAGGACAACAAATAGAAAACAAATGGTAATTGATTTCGTTAAAAAAGACCAATTAATTCAAGGGCAAATGACCATTAACTTTGATAAATTGGGAGAAAATGCAGATAAAGTATATGAGGAAACTAAAAATACTATAAGTTCAGGATTTGAGGATATCTTAGACCAAACCTTTGATCTCTTTAGCATCGCTTCGGATGTGGCAGACACAATGACGGCTGAGGGCAAGGAAATAATTGAAGAATACTCGCAAAAAATTCAAGAAATCATGACAAAGCCTAAAACTTTTCAAGATTTACTCGAAGATGCCAATCAAACCTTGGCTGAGTTAGGAGAATATGATCAAATATTTAAAGAAACGTATAACAAATACGCCCTTGTTAACGGAAAAAACATGCTTAATGAATTGAAAGATGTGTGCCTGAAAATGTATCAAGCAGCGGGTGATAATTCTTATGCTAAAGATGCAGCCTTGGCTATAGTGGATGATTTAGCTAATTTTACGAACAAACAGCATAAAACTTTTAGTGATTCTGAAATTTATCTAACTCAGGTTGAAAGCGCATTGGAAGAGTATAAAGTAAAAGTTACAAATAATTATTTTGAATTTAATAAGGAAGATAAAAACAAGGTTATAGACAAAATTTTAATATATATAAAGGATACAGATGGTGCTGTCCTTGATTTAAATGAAACGGACTGTAAGTTTTTAGAAGAGGGTGATTTAAAATTAATCACTCACGGTTTTTTACCAATAACTCCTGGGGAGTCCTATAAAATTAATACAGCTAAGATTAATAAAAATAATAAACAAATAATACAGTTGAAAGAAGTTGGAGCAGAGATAGATAAGCCGATTGAAAGCGGCGGATCAGAGCTACCACAGAAAACCATTTCAAATACGGCTCAAGGAAATAAAAATCAATTTTTCAGCCAACCCTCTAAAGAGGCTGAAGTTCTTGATGTTCCTGTAGAAGTTACGAACTTAACCATTATGTATCAAACATTGTATCAGGCGCTGGTAAATACTAATAAACAGCTGCAAAATGCAACAACGGATGAAGAAAGAATTTTGTTAGGAGAGGGTTTAATGCACCTAAATACTCAACTCAATGAAATAACCTCGGAAATGGGAAAATATGGTGAGTTTGATGAACTTACCAAGATAGGAAGCGCAAAATTTTTCTGATTCTAATCATATTGAACCCCTGCCTAAGTTTAACCTCATCAACTTTGAGTACGATAAGCTTTGGACTTCAATCTCTGTTTTCATTATGATCCGTGGAAATAAAATCACCGTGGATAATCAATGATAAAAGCCGATAAATTCAAATTAAATTTTGTCGACAATCTTTCAGAAAATATCGAAAATCAAATGCGAAAGGATTTCGTCGCTTACGAGACTAGCCACGGGATTGATGTTAACTATAAAAAATTTGCAATGATATTAACGGATGAACAAAATAATACCCTGGGGGTAATCAATGCTTTTACGGCTTTTGCCGAAATCTACATTGATGATATGTGGGTAAATTCACCTTATAGAGGAAAGGGCTACGGTCGAATGTTACTGCAAGAGCTTGAGAATCATTTTCGCGGCAAAGGGTTTAACAACATAAATTTAGTAACCAATGCATTTAATGCCCCTGAGTTTTATAAGAAGTGTGGTTTCACCACAGAGTTTGTAAGAACTAATTTAAAAAATCCAAAATTAACTAAAACTTTTTTTGTCAAATTTTTCGATGATGAGGTTCAAACCCAAGGAATCATGCAGTGACCTCAATCAAGGGAGTATTTTAAAGATGTCTTGCTAATGTGATGCTAATGTGCTACATTGAACTAAATATAAGCAACATATTGAGGTTTATTATGAATAGAGCAGCATCTATCCACGCTAGAATCGACCCAACATTAAAACATGATGCCGAAAAAATATTACATCAATTAGGATTAAATACATCTCAGGCAATTAATGCATTTTACGCGCAAATCGTTCATGTTAGAGGAATACCTTTTGAGCTTAAATTACCTAATGAAGAAACCAAAGCAGCCATGAAAGAGCTGGATTCAGGCAAAGTAGAAAAATATAATTCTATGCAAGATTTGTGGAAAGAAATAGACAATGGATAACCTGTTGAAACTTGCTCCAAGTACCAAGTTTAAAAAAGATTTAAAAAGAGTAACCACAGGGCAAGATCACCAAAATCTTTTAAATAGTATCGAGTTATGATCAAATACCTCCACATTTACAAAACGAGGAGATATTTTGTGTCGAGCAGTTTGATAGAGTACTTTGGTGAGTTACCCGATCC
>JACCWL010000226.1 GCA_013697645.1 Tatlockia sp.
GGGTAAGAAATGTCGGGCCAGGGGCGCCGACCTACGCCTGTTGATCAATTAAAGTGCCACCCGACCTACGACTTGGCAAGTAACCGTAGCCTGGTTACAGCCAGTAAACAAAGACAAACAAGAACAACCATACCACGTCCACAAAGTGCCAATACCAAGCAACACCCTCAAAGGCAAAATGCCGTTCTGGGGTGAAATGACCTTTTATGCAACGTATTAGGATAACAATGAGCATTATCGTTCCTATCGTAACGTGCAAGCCGTGGAATCCTGTGAGCATGAAGAAGGTGGTGCCGTAAATACCAGCATCCAGGGTTAAATTCATGTCCTGATAAGCCTCATGATATTCATAAGATTGCAAGGCTAAGAACAACACACCAAGAGCGATTGTACAACTCATACTGACAATTAGTTGCTTGCGTTTATTGAGCTTCAATGCCCAATGCGCCCAAGTAATTGTAACTCCGGATGTGAGCAGGATTAGAGTATTAATTGCGGCTAGTCCCCAAGCGCCCATCGCTTCATTTGCACCAAAAAATACTTGATTATTAGGGTTATGCAATAAAGGCCAGTTCGCTGTAAAATTGGGCCAAAGCACCAAGTGAGTCATAGGATGGGAGGA
This sequence comes from Tatlockia sp., assembly GCA_013697645.1. Classification (GTDB taxonomy): domain Bacteria; phylum Pseudomonadota; class Gammaproteobacteria; order Legionellales; family Legionellaceae; genus Tatlockia. The sequence goes on from JACCWL010000226.1 coordinate 623, forward strand.
GTACTCGCCCCCTAAAATTGGTACTGACCAAAATCGGGCAAAGAATAAAGCACCAAAAAAAGCGCCGAAAAAACAGACCTCAGAAAAAATAAACCAACACATCCCCCAACGAAAGGAGCGATCGACTTGTAGATCATAAACTCCTTTTTGATTTTCATAAATAACTTGGCCAAACCAGCCAAACATCATAAATATCAAAATAGCCAAACCCAGCGTAAATAAATAGGGACCATACCAGTCTGAATGCAACCAGGAACCCGCTCCAACCAGCGTTGTAGTTAGACCTATTGAGCCGACCAAAGGCCAGTGGCTGGGTTTTGGGATATAATAAGTGCCGTGTGCGCCCATTGTATGTAACTCTCCTCAATCTGTTTTAAATTCAAGCCTATCGGATTGATCCTCGCTTGACCGTTAAGGCTTAAGCGATCCCCACAAAATTTATCGGTAGGTCGGGCCCTGAGGGATCGACACCATTGCTTTGTCGTCCCCGCGTAGGCGGGGATCCATCCATCCATAATGTGGCATTGTGCTAATTTTTTGGATGGATCCCGCCTACGCGGGGACGACATCAAAAAGCTAAATATAGCCACATTAAAAAGGTGTCGATACCTCAGGACTGGCCCCTGGCCCGACGTTTTAGCTAACTGCTTTACCAGTTACGTCAAACAAAGTGTAAGACAGAGTGATTGTCTTCACATTGGCTGGTAAATCCTGATCCAAATGGAACAATAACGGCATATTCATTGCCTCATGCCCATTAAGTGTTTGCTGAGTAAAGCAAAAACACTCGGTTTTCTTTAAATACTTTGCAGCAATTCCGGGCGTTACACTGGGGATGGCCTGAACTGTCATGCGATAATTGGATTTATTTTCAGCATAAAAAGCAAGCTTAGCGATTTCACCCGGATGTATTTTTAATTTTTTCACTTTAGGGTAAAACGCCCAGGGTATGCTGCCATTATTTGTTGAAACGAATTCAACAACTATTTCTCTGTCTGTACTAATTTTGGCCGACTTTGCGTCATAGGCAACCGCTTCTCCGTTTGTTTTACCATTTATGCCTAGGCTTTTACATAATTTATTGTAAATTGGCACCAAGGCAAAGCCAAAAGCAAACATAGCAAGAACAATCAGAGCGAGGGTAGCAATTAATCTAGTATGACTTTTATGAGTCATAGCATCTCACCTTATCAACATCAACCGCCACAAGACGATTATTTTATTTACAGTTAGCTCACCATTTAAAGCCAAATACCGCTAGAAATGCATGAGATGAGGCGATTCAACATGAGGAGGTGTTACAAAGCTGTGGTAAGGCGGAGGCGAAGGCAGCGTCCACTCTAAACCGCGTGCACCTTCCCAAACCTGCGCATCCACCTTTACACCTTGCTTAGATACAGTTCTTATAACATTGTACAAAAATATCAATTGTGAGAAGCCAAAGATGAACGCGCCAACCGTTGCTACCATATTAAAATTTGTAAACTGCAAAGCATAATCAGGAATTCGTCGTGGCATGCCGGCAAGGCCTAAGAAATGCATCGGGAAAAAAGCAATATTCACTGAAATAACCGACAACCAAAAATGCAGTTTACCCAGAGTTTCATTGTACATATGCCCTGTCCACTTCGGTAGCCAATAATAAGTCGCTGAAAAAAGAGCGAAAATAACGCCAGGAACAAGAACATAATGGAAATGCCCTACCACAAAATAAGTATCTTGATATTGGTAATCAGCCGGCACTAGAGCCAACATCAGGCCGGTAAAGCCGCCTATGGTAAATAAAAAAACAAAGGCGACTGAAAAGAGCATGGGCGTTTCAAATGTCATTGCTCCTCTGAACATCGTGCTAACCCAGTTAAAAACCTTGATGCCTGTTGGTACTGCAATGAGCATAGTGGTGTACATAAACACAAGCTCGGCAATCAACGGTATACCAGTTGTAAACATATGATGCGCCCAGACAACGAAAGAGAGGATGGCAATACTCACCGTTGCATAGACCATAAAATGATAGCCAAATAAGGGCTTACGACTGAAAGTTGGGATTACTTCTGAGACCACACCAAAGGCAGGCAAAACAAGAACATAGACTTCTGGATGACCAAAAAACCAGAAAACATGTTGGAATAAAACAGGATCACCACCGCCAGCCGCTTCAAAAAAGCTGGTGCCAAAATGCCTATCGGCCAACATCATGGTCACAGCTCCGGCTAATACCGGCATAATAGCTATCAATAAGAAAGCAGTAATTAGCCAGGTCCAAACGAACATGGGCATTTTCATCATGGTCATACCAGGCGCACGCAAATTGAGAATGGTAGCAATGATATTAATAGAACCCATAATGGAGGAAAGTCCCATCATGTGAATGGAAAAAATCATAAAGTCTGTACTTGGAGGAGCATATTTAGTGGATAAGGGCGCATACATTGTCCAACCAAAATTAGGCCCGCCACCATCGTGCAACATGGTTGATCCCAATAAAAGGAAGGCAAAGGGCAACAACCAGAAACTCCAGTTATTGAGTCGCGGCAAAGCCATATCCGGCGCCCCAATCATCATTGGTATTTGCCAGTTAGCCATCCCGGTGAATGCTGGCATGACCACACCAAAGAGCATTATCAAACCGTGCAAGGTGGTCATCTGGTTAAAAAAGTTAGGATCAACAAAACGGTGGCCTGGTTGAAAAAGTTCCGCACGAATCACTAAAGCCATCGAACCCGCAACAAAAAAACTGATCATCGCCAACCATAAATAGAGGGTACCAATATCCTTATGGTTGGTGGTAAATAGCCATCGCTTTGCAAAACCGATTAGACCCTTACCTTGTTCAGGACCATGTTCTTCATGATCCTCTTCGTGCGTTACCGTATGACTCATCGTAAACCCCCAACCTTTGCTTTTTCCACCATTTTAGGTTTTTGGATATCAGCCTGGCGCTCTTTGGCAACCTCTGAAGGCTGAACCTTATCATTAGTATTATTTCCCCAAGCATTACGCTCGTAAGTTACAATCGCTGCGATTTCCTTATCATTTAACTGATCTTTATAAGGCTGCATCGCTGAGCCAGGAATACCATTTAAAATCATTAAAATATGTCGAGATATTGGTCTACCAACGGCAACTGAGCTATTCTTCAGGGCTGGGTACATGGGCGGCAAACCGAGACCATCCGCGCGATGGCAAGCAGCGCAAAGCTGGTCGTATTTTTGTCTACCCAAACTCATCAGTTCTGAGAAGGGTAGATTTGGTTGAGCTGCTGCTTCATTAACCGTCGATTCATATTGGTCTCTAACTTTAACTTGTTGAGCTACCCATTGTTTATATTCAGTTTCGTTGACTGCCTGTACCACAATCGGCATGAAACCATGATTAATACCACAGAGCTCAGCGCATTGACCGCGATAAGTACCCGGCTTTTCAATTCTTGCCCAAGCTTCATGCATAAAACCAGGTATCGCATCACGCTTTACCCCTAGCTCAGGAACCCACCAGGAATGCACGACATCGTTGGAAGTAACCAGAAAACGAATCTTTTTATTTATGGGTAAAACTAGAGGCTTATCAACTTCTAACAAATACCATTCACCTTTATCTTCCCGGTTATTAATTTGCGCATAAGGGGTGGATAAATTGGAGAAATAGCTAATACCCTCATCAAGGTATTGATACTGCCATTTCCACTGATGACCCACCACTTTCACCGTGACTTGTGATTCTGAGCTATCCTCCATACGAATTAAAACTTTAGTTGCAGGAATAGCAAGGCCAACGAGAATAAGGAAAGGTATTATCGACCAAAGAATTTCTAAACGGAAATTATCATGAAAGCTGGCCGGTTGATAACCCTTGGATTTTCGGTGATGGATTAAGGCGTAAATCATCACACCAAATACAAGAATGCCAATAATCGCACAAATCACCATAGCAATCATATGCAAGTCATACATGTCGTGGCTCAAAGGCGTAACGCCTTTGTACATGTTCAACTGCCATTGATCAGTCTGTGCCATTGTTGCCTGGCTGATTGCCAGTCCAATCAAGGCAGCAAGCACCTTGCTTATCTTAGACCTATTTAGCATCCCCGTTCTCACCCCTTAATTAGCTTAGTCTTAGAATACATTCTGCAAGGACTCAACACTTGTAGGACGCATCCTAAGATCATCATAGCTTTTAATTACTGTTTTATACTTTGATCTCGAGCTCATGTAGAGCAGGCCCAATTACCACAGCGAATAATTACCTTCCGTTTTTGAGCGACTCACTAAGTACTTTATTGCTTCTATTATTTCGCCGTCAGTACAATGTTTACAGCCGCCATTTTTCGGATGATCATTGCCGTTCACGGTTTTTTCAATTAGAACATCCATATTCTGTGCAATTAAAGGCTCCCATACGGATTTATCGCCAATTTTGGGTGCCCCTTGCTTACCTTCGTTATGGCAAAGTGCGCAACTTTCATCATAAATTTTCTGGCCATTCGATGGATATTTTGCCGAACCACCTTTGGCTAAATCACTCCATTGTGAGCGAGACAAGGAGTTATTTAAAATGTAATCAACTGCAGCAATAACATCGTTATCCGAACAGGTTACACAAGCGCCTCTTATAGGCATGCTGTTGTACCCATCAATTGCGTGACGATAAAGACCCGTCAAGCCACTCTGCTTTAAACGCAAATACCAGCTTGATGCAATACCCAGAATTGGCGCGCTCATTTCACCATTTTGGTGGCAAATTATGCAGGAGTTTACATAAACCTGCTTGCCTCGTTTCAAGGTCGGCTGCTCTTTGGAACCCGCAACGCCTAAAGGATCCTCAGATACAACAGTTTTTAGATAAGTGGCCATGGCGAGCTTATCTTCATTAGTCAGGTGGCGTAAGCTGTTGTGGATTACTTCAGCCATAGGACCTGCAATAGTCCCAGCCTTATTAAGCATTTCACCTCTTGAAAACACATCAGCAATCTCCGTATGAGTTGCGGAATACAGTCCGTGTTTAGTGATGTTCGGTGCCCAGTAACCATCGATAAAAGCGCCTGTCATATAAAATCTGTCTTTGGGTGCGCCAAACACGTTCAAGGGAGTATGGCACATGCTGCAATGCCCTAATCCATCGACTATGTACTTACCACGATTCCAAGTTTTTGATTGTGACGTATCAAAGGTGAATGGCGTATCATTTGGATAGAAAAACAACAAATTCCAACCCCACAAAGAAAACCTTGACCCTGGAACATTAAAAGGAAAAGGTAACTCTTTATTCTTAAGCTTCACCGGTGGAATGCTCATAAAGTAAGTGTAAAGATCGCCGGCATCCTCATCGGTCATTTTTGAAAAATAAATATAGGGGAAAACGGGAAAATAATTTCTCCCATGAGGATCGCGTCCTTCTTTCAAAGCGCGAATAAAATCCTTTTCGGTCCAAGAACCGATGCCTGTTTCTTTATCTGGAGTGATGTTAGGGCTATAGAAGGTTCCAAAAGGAGTCTCTATCGCTAAGCCACCAGCGTAGGATGGAGTGGAGCCTTTCACATTAGTATGGCAGGCAATACAATCTCCCATTCTGGCTAAGTATTCACCACGTTTAACTTGCTCTTCCTTGCCAGGTGCTGGAGTGGTTACAGGATAGGTTGGGTACATGCCATTCATGAATGGCTCGCCGGGAGCCGCATTTTGGGCGTCAGCTTCTGTACTCTTAGGACCAAGGTTTATGCTAGCTTTGCTATTGCTATTGCTATTGCTATTGCTATTGCTATTACT
>JACCWL010000249.1 GCA_013697645.1 Tatlockia sp.
GCCCTGCTGTTGCTGTTGTTGACCCATTTTTAATCTTCAATGAAACAAGATAAATTATACATTCAAGTATATACCCACTTTAATTAAGGCGCGAGCTTAAGAACTGTTAAGTACGTATTAACCCTATATTTTATGCGAAGAGGTGGAGATAGGTTAATTATTTTTAACCAAACGGCCCTTTACATAATTATAAGTACCTGAGAGATGTACAAAACGAGTCACATTCTCCAAGTTCAACGTGCGATCTTTAAGGCTAAGTAGGGGCTTGCCAAATTTATCGAGGGGGATTTTATCTTGATGGAGTTTTAAAATATCGGTTTGAGAAATATAGATAGCAACATAAGCTTCATTAACCTTATTTTCTTTAGATTTGATTGAATACAGCACCTCTGCTTCGTCTGCGTAAATCGGACGAGAAATTATTTGGCGAGGCAAATTGGTGAGAATACGCTCCCATGACTGCAAATTGTTTCCTTCTGAGGAATAAAGCGCGATATACACTTCTTGCTGACTTTCTCTTTGGGTACTCAAAGTGGTTGCGGCTAATTCTCTTGTCGATTTGGCTAAATCGTCTCTTGAATTCATCTGATTGGCAAAATCATCGCGGATCCCTCTTAAATTCTTTCCGAGAGCGCGTAAAAAATTAGATTCATCCCAGGGCCCTGTTTCTATTGCTTCATTCAAAGCCTGCAAGATGGCATCAGATTGTTGTTTAGTTAATTCATTTTTCATAGAGGTATATAATCTTTGAGACATTTTTTAAACCATATCTATTGCATTATAGCAGTATTCGGAATAACCATTGAATGACCTATCAAAAACGTGGATTTTGTGAGAGGCTAGCCCCTTTTTCTATTGTTCTATCTTCCTTAATGACATCTTGAAATGTAGAACGAATAGTATTACCAATCTTTTCCTCTACACCCGTAAATATTTTTACACAAAGCTCGTTTGCTTCATTTGGGCTCACTACATTGCATTTTCGGCCTTGCGTCTTTAATTTTTCTATTTCACGCAAAACTTCTAGCGCATTATCTATTGTTACACCTGTTGATTCAAGTGCTGACTTTCGTGGATCTAAAAATCGCAGGGCCATGATGAACTCCATACAAAATATTCTCTTACTGAAGTTTACAATAGCAGAATTTACCTTAAGAAAAACTTAAGGTAGGTTAAACTTTCACTTTTTTTACACTTTACTATCAAATTAAAGGCAGTTTATTTTTGAGAGAACAAATGAACACCTCTTTATGTTAAAAACATAGTCTAATCAGTCGTACATTAACTCATCAAGCGGCGTATAATCCCTGCTTGGTCCGCCTTGGATAAGCTCATTTAATACGTCGGTCATACACAGCAAACGCAAGGCATTTGGAGTCACTTCATCAAATACAACCCGTGTGCCTAATAATGCGCCCTCCGCCTCGTCAAAAGTGGTGCCTAAACCGTAGCCAAGACAAAGGGAGCAAAGTTGATCAGCGCGACGAGCTATGGCAGGAAGCAACCCTGTCTCTGAAAATACCTCATCATAACCAACAAAACGGTCGTTAAGATAAAATTTAGCATTTAGAGCTGCAGCAATGAGAGACAAATTTTTAACAATATCAGTTGACATTTACTTCCACCAGGGTTGTGTTGATTTGATATTTCCAGCAAGAAAATGCCTTAGCCAGCGTAAAAAAACGGGGACTGTAAAGCCATATCGCTCAATAAAACCAAAAAAAACAGCCGAGACTAGAACCAAAACACCAGTCCATACTCTGATATGCATTAAAAACAGAAAAATTGGAAAGGCGGCTCTTGCGTCAACTAGATAAAAGCGTGCATTCCTAGCTGAATCTCGCCAATGTGAGGTTTCAGAAAAACCAGCCATTAAATACTCCTCATAACAGAAAATATTGGATTTTTGCTTTTGCTTTTTTCTGAGAATAAATCCGAATAAAATCGTGATTACTCGCTTTTAGAAGCTCAATGATGAGATGTTATATATAAAGTATAACGTTAAGGCTTAAGAATACAAGGTAGTTGAAATTTGAATTGAATTAGGAGTTGGGTGTAAGCTTTGGTTCTTTCTTTTGATTAAGGCAGAATTCCATTATATCTTCGAATTTTGTAGGAGTTTGACCAGAAGACATTGAACTAGCATTATGAGCCGGGATTTCATCTTTCTTGATAGATGATTCATTTTTCTTCATCTTGGCAAGCATTTGTGTAGTGCTATTTGTCATCGATAGCGTCTCTAAGTGAATATATTTCAATGATAGCAAGCGAAGATTAAGAAATTATTAAGAAGTTTTAATTTTTGAAATTTTTTTAAATACCCTCCCTCAGAAAAATAATTTGCCTTGGCCCTAAAGATTGGAAGGTTCATTGAGTGATTTACCCATCTTGATGCAAATGTTAACAATAACTTAACAATTACCAAAGTGTATCTATGTTATTATTTTTGAATAATTTTAAATCAAAATATTTGGACTCTTCATGCGTAAATACAATGAAATAGAAGCCGAGCTACAGCAGTGGAAAAGAGAGCTCGTCAGTTTAAAAGAAAAATCAGAGGCTAAAAAAAAATTAATCTCTATTATTGATGGTAGGGGTAGCCCAGAGGTTCGTAGCTCCAAATTTAAAAAAGCAAAAAATGAGCTATTAAAACCTGCAGAAGAAGAGTCTTGGTCTTTTTGGAGTTTTTTATGGTCTCTAATCTGTTGCTTCTGGCCTTCTCCTCCTCCTATCTCTGATACGGAAAACTTAAAGATCTTATTAAAGGAAGGGATTACTATTAAAACCCCCAGGCGCTTACGATTACCAGAGGGTTCATCAGGTAACAGCAGTCCTAACGACTTGCTGGAGGAAGCTGATTATGAATTAGCACTGTTTATCGAACCTCAAAAGGCTTTAGCAGATATACAACATCGCATAGAATCCTTGCCGCAAAGAAGTGATAAACCCACTGATGCAAGCGATAAGTCCCTTGATGTAAGCGATGAGCAGCTCACTAATATAATGGAGCGTCTTGATGCTATAAAAAATCGATTAAATCCAGGTACTTATCAGAATTTACTAACTCAGCTTTATAAAAAATATCCTATAGATACCCTAATTTACCATTATCAACGCTATGTTAAAGCTGAAGAGGCAGAGGTATCTCAGCCTGAAGAATTCATAGAAATGGAACTTATGAGCCGCGCTTTAATAGATTTGTTCATTTTAGATATAAAAACTGACCCTTTAAGTATGCGCTGTTATGCCATACAAGAATTGCTACTGCTCTTGGCTTTTCCAAAAAATAGCGCTCTTGGCACATTAATTGGATGGGCGAAACACATCAAGCCTCAAGCTCATCACTTATTTGAATGTTACGAAATGATCAAACCTGAGATTTTAAAAGCCTGGTCAGTCCCTAAAATTCGAGAGATAACCTCAGACAACGAAAAAATACCGCAAAACACAGCCACCATTCTTATACAGGGAGGGCATCATCTTTTTAACAATCCTCTCTTAGCCAATTTTGCAAGAGTAGCGAGCCAAGAGCTCTTAATTAATTTTTATCAATCTAAAGAAAGCAATGAAGTATTTCAACAAACAAAAGAACTCCTTAGTGAAATATTAGGTACCTGGGACTGGGCGAAAAATAAAATGGATTTAATACAATGTAGAGAGTTGCTTAAACAAACGCCAACCTTAAAAGGTTTTGATTATTCACCTGCAATTATTCATGCCAATGCATTAGTGATAGCTAGTATGTTCAGAGAAGAAATAGTATTAGAAAAAGCTCAACAAGAAGTATTTGAAAACCTTAGCCTGCCGTTAAAACCTCATGAATTAACTTGGATTCTCAGTGTTGTCGAACGAATAAAGCCTAATGGAAAAGAGCTAGTTGACAAGGTTAAGACTATTTTAACTCAGCCAATCCCGGAGAAAACCAAAGAAGTTATTACCAATAAGCAACAAACAAATAATGAGTCTACAACTTCCAACCGAAATCGTTTTTCTGGCAAACCCGGAAAAGAATATGTAACGCCTGAGAACTTTAACACTCATTTACGCCAAGATAGAGTAGGACTGTAATAAAAGTGTCTTGGCATGTGGCTTAGAAATGAAATCAATGATGACAAAAAGGGTCTTTAGTCAATAACTCTTGGGCCAAGTCAATCAGAGCATGGTTAACATTATATACATGACCATCGCAAGAGCCTATTTTTCTTATCCCCTGTAAAGCATTAGTAGTGAAGGCCGCGTCAGCTTGAATTAAACTGATTTTGTTTAATTCGGTTTCAACACAAGCTATACCCTGCTCTTTACAAAGGGTTAATAGACGCCGCCTGATAATTCCTGCTAGCACACCAGACTTCAGAGGAGGAGTAAGCAGACGGTTATTTTTAATAATAAAAAGATTAGCTATCGTTGTTTCAGTGGCCTGATTTTTAAAATTAAAGAATAAAACATCATCTGCACCTGTTGCTTCTGCTTGCCTGCGAGCGATAATGGCTTCGAGATAATTAACTGTTTTGAGCTGATAAATAGGGTTTTTTGCGTCACGAAGCCAGGTAGCACTCACTAATTTTAGCGGTTTAGTAGATTTAACGTATTGAAAAGCATTGAAAAGCAAATGAGACTCATTGCTTCGCTCAACCAAACCGCGTGAAGCCTTACCACCACCCAGTATGACTTTAATCCCTCCCTCAGGCATTTTTTTTAAGTAAATGAGCTCATTGAGCTTTTCAATCCATAATTTCAAAGAGATTGTAAAAGGAATAGCTAACAAAGAAGCAGCTTCGCTTAACCGCTGCCAATGGTGCTCTGGGTAGCAAGGTTTTGAATCGCAAAAACGTAATGTTTCAAATAATCCTTCGCCTAAAAAAATGCGATCTTCGCTGACAAAAGGGGTGGTAAGTTCATTTTCTTGAAAAAAAATTTCTGTAGGCATAAGGTTCTAATAATCGACAAAATCATCTAGTTCATCACGCAAACGCTTTTCTTCCAACATATTTTCAAGGCGTCTTCGTGCATCTAAGGTTGTATCTTCATTAATATCAATAACTACCTCTTCTTCGGAGTTCACAAAAGCCTCCCCTTCAACCAGCTCTTCTTCATCAAATAATTCAGTCATGCCATTCTCTCAAGGTTTCATCTAGATCTTCGTTTGACGAGCAACGATAAATTTGACAGCTATATACCTCATTTTTATAATTATAACTAGATCTTATCTAAAAAATCTTTTATCAGACTGGCTTGCGCTGTCAGGTCTATATACGTAATAATCATTTAAGAATCTTAAAAAAATTAAAATATGGTCGATAGTTTCAAATCCGCGCTCAGAAAAAGCCGACAACAAGTCCGTGAAAATTTATCCATTGAGCAACAACATTCGGCGTCTGCTAAAGTGTGCAAACGTATTAGGGATTTGGATGACTATAGGAAAGCTAAACATATCGCCCTTTATCAAGCTACCCGTGGTGAAATCAATCTAAATAATTTATGGAATTCTGCACCTTTACAAGGTAAATTTTGTTATTTTCCGGTTCTGCAAGACGATAAAACCTTATTATTTTTACCTGCCAATGCTTCAACCCCTTTCACCATAAATCGTTTTGGCATCAAAGAGCCCGATGTTGCCAAATCGGAAGCTCTGTCGCCCAATTTACTCGACATAATCATAATGCCCTTAGTGGCTTTTGACAGCCACGGCAACCGCTTAGGCATGGGTGCTGGTTATTATGATCGGACTTTAGCCAATATCAATCATCCGCTGTTAATTGGGGTAGCCTATGAGTTTCAGTATTGTCCCAATATCGAAGCACAGAAATGGGATATATCGATGAGTGCTGTGGTGACTCCTCGCCGAATACTATGGAGTAAAAAATGACTAAATATTGGCTACTGAAATCTGACCCTGCTTATTTTAGTATCGATGATTTGCGCATAGCACCACATCAAACCACTGATTGGGATGGCATTCGTAATTATCAGGCACGTGATTTTATCCGTGAAATGTCTGTAGGCGATCAGGCATTTTTTTATCATTCGAACTGCAACCCACCTGGAATAATTGGAATAACTGAAGTAGTTAGTGAAGCGTATCCTGATTTAACGGCTGTTAATCCAAAAAGCAAAGACTTCGATGCTAAAAGCACTCCTGAAAATCCACTTTGGTATACGATAGATATTTGCTTTAAGGAAAAATTTAAAGATCTTCTTCCGCTTGACCTCATAAAACGTTATCCAGAACTTGCATCAATGCCTCTGCTTCCGGAGGGAAACCAATTGTCGGTATTACCGATTAGCGAAGCAGAATGGGTATTTATTATTCAGGAACTGCTGCCGGGGTATTATAAAAGATAGTTGGGTTGTACACGCTTGGATATAGCAAAGCGTAATCCGGGAATTGTGCTACTAATCCCGGATTACACGGCAACGCATCCAGGCTACGATTTCTAGGATTCTGCCCCGTATGTAGCCTGGTTAGCGCGCAGCGATAACCAGGTTATCAATCAACCCTCCAACAACCCGCAAAAAAACATCTCAATAAAGCAAAACCTTGTAATAAACTGTGGGGCTGGTTCCACGGTTATCGCTACCGCGCTAACCAGGCTACCATTTCTAAAAAATAAACTGCCTTTCAATGAAAATTTTTCTTGTGTTTAAAGACAGTATCTAAACTTCGTGCAACCCCAGTTATGAGTTCTGATTGCAAGCACTATTCTACCTCCTATCTCGCTACATGAATATTTTTTGGATACACACATCTCCCAGAACGGTTCAGATTTGAGTCCAGGTTGAGAGAAAATCACCAAAAAAAAGCGCAGCATAGATCAACTATGTGAGCATTTTTTTTGGTGATTTTCTCTAAGATGGGCCAAATATGGCCGTTCCTTCACAAAGCGTCGGGGCCTAGTTCGCCGGTTCGTATTCGCACAACCTGTTGCAATTCATAGACAAAAATCTTACCGTCCCCAATCTTGCCTGTGTAAGCTGCCTTACAGATTGCATCAATTGCTGCTTCTACCATATCTTCTGCTAGCGCCAATTCAATTTTTATTTTAGGTAGGAAATCAACTACGTATTCCGCGCCGCGGTAAAGCTCTGTATGCCCTTTTTGGCGTCCGAAACCACGTGTTTCGGAGATTGTTATGCCTGGCACACCAATTTCCATTAGGGCTTCATGAACATCATCTAATTTAAATGGCTTGATAATCGCTGTGAGCATTTTCATAAGGTTCCTTCTTACTTTTTATTGGATTATTGTAGAATTGAAAACTGAGCATTGCTAGACTGTATCATCGCAAATTTAAGAAATAGGAAAGAAGATGCAGTTTGAAGATTTAGCCAAAAAGCTTTTCTCCGCTTTACCCACCAACTTGCAAAATATGGAAAAAGAGATCGAGCAAAAATTTAAAGAAATCCTTCAGGCAGCTTTCGCACGTTTGGACCTGGTTACCCGGGAAGAATTTGACATACAAACCAAGGTCTTAGCAAGAACTCGCGAAAAATTAGATACACTGCAAGGACAGGTTGAAAATTTGTTAACTATAAAGGCAGCAAATAAAGAAAATGAAAAGCATTAACTCTTTCTAAGCTGAGTGCCTAAGACTTTAGATTCGAGCACCGTAACGCAGCATACATTCAGTATGTGAGTAACGGAGCACAGAAAATGAAGGCTTGGGCGACCAGCATGTAGAAAAGCATTAAACCTTTCGCTAGGCTGAGTGCCCAAGACTTTAGATTCGAGCACCGTAACGCAGCATACATTCAGTATGTGAGTAACGGAGCACAGAAAATGAAGGCTTGGGCGCCAGACTAGTAGAAAGGGAGTCCAACTTAAGGAAGAATATGAATCTCGCATTTAGTAAAACCCGCTCTGCCGTGGGTATTTTGGCGCAACCCGTTTCTGTAGAAGTTCATTTATCGAATGGTTTACCCAGTTTCACCATTGTAGGTCTTGCTGAAACCGCTGTTAAAGAATCTAAAGATCGCGTACGAAGTGCCATAATTAACAGCCAATTTGAATTTCCTTGCCGCAGAATCACTGTCAACTTAGCACCTGCGGACTTACCCAAATCAGGATCCGGTTTTGACTTGCCGATTGCCATCGGCATTCTTGCAGCATCTGGGCAAATTCCCTCACAAAAATTAGCCTCACACGAATTTATTGGCGAACTTGCATTGAGCGGCGATTTACGTGGTGTTTCTGCCATTATTCCGGTTGTATTGGCAGCTCATCGCGATGCGCAGATCCTAATTATTGCTGCTGCTAATGCAAAGGAAGCTTCTCTTGCGGGGCACAACACTGTTTTTGCTGCAGAAAACTTGCGCGAAGTGTGTAACTATTTATGCCAAGACCGTCCTTTGCAAAATTTACCCACACGTCCAGAACTAAATCTTTGCACTGACTCGTTGGATTGGTCTGATGTTAAAGGGCAACATCATGCTAAACAAGCAATGGAAATTGCGGCATGCGGCGGTCATAGTATTTTATTAAGCGGGCCACCAGGTAGTGGTAAAACCATGCTTGCTAAACGTTTTAGCAGCCTTTTACCTGAGTTAACTGAAACAGAAGCCTTAGAATGTGCAGCCATCAATTCGATACGTGGGCGCTTACTTAACTTCAACGAATGGCGCAAACCTCCTTTTCGTTCACCACATCATAGTGCTTCTCCGGTGGCACTGGTCGGTGGTGGAAACCCACCTAAACCCGGTGAAATCTCACTTGCTCATCATGGAGTTTTGTTTCTTGATGAATTACCGGAGTTTCAAAAACACGTTTTAGAATCCCTGCGAGAGCCTTTGGAGGCAGGTAATATTTGTATTTCAAGAGCGGCAATACAAACTGAATTTCCCGCAAAATTTCAGCTTATTGCAGCAATGAACCCTTGTCCTTGTGGTCAATGGGGTAATGCGCAGGCGAATTGCCTATGTACACCAGACCGTATTAGTCGCTATTTATCTAAATTATCTGCACCCTTATTAGATAGGATTGACATGCAAGTCCATGTTCAGGCTTTAGCTCAGGCTGAGTTAATTAAACCTCATGCTACTGAGGGAGGTCAAAGCCTTATTATAAGGCAAAAAGTTGCTCATTTGCGCGAGCGCCAGCTAGATCGCCAAGCCTGTCTTAATTCTCAGCTTAGTGCTAGAGATTGTGAAAGGGTCTGTACTTTAGGAGAGGATGAACAAACATTTTTAGGCCAGGCAATGGAGAGGCTTAAGTTATCAGCACGTAGTTATCATCGCCTATTAAAAGTGGCAAGGACTATTGCTGATATGAATGATTCAGACAGAGTGGATATTCGGTTCTTGCAACAGGCTTTATCTTTTAAACAGACTTTGCAGGCACCGAAATAAACTACCTGTAAGCCCTTACTCTTGCGAACGGGGGGCTCGGCGTCCCACTGCCATTAAGTTAAGGAAATTTGTTATAAAAATTAATGAGATGTAAAAAATTATTGGACTAAAAAAGAACGGTAGCATGGATGCAGCGCAGCGTAATACGGGATCAGTGGCACGACATTCCCGGATTCCGCTGCATCCAGGCTCGGTACTAGAGTTACCAAAATCTATGTACAACCAATTGATTATTATAATAAATTTTCTTAACTTAATGGCAGTGGATCGACGCCCTGGTGGCCCGACATTGGCTGAACGGGTATGAAATGTCGGGCCAGAGGCACCGACCTTCGTGTTAGATCTCGCGATTTTTAATTTTAGGTCAAACCGCGGCTGATAGGAACTCTAAAAAATATGCAAATGGTCATAGTGGATAAGTTCGGGTTTATCCTTTTGACCTAAAAACTCATTTAGTTTAACCGCATCATATTTAGCGATACCTAGACCTATTTTCTGATTATCGAGAGTGAGGATTTCGACTAAATCACCACGTTTGAAATTACCCGCACACTTTTCAATGCCGATAGGAAGGATAGAAATTACACGTTTATTCTCTTTTATAATTTCAAATAAGCGAGCGTTGATATAAATAGAGCCTGCATTTTGGTCGCTGCTATAAGCAATCCAGCGTTTGAGATTGGATTTTCTCTGTGAAGGTAAAATAGTAGTCCCCAAGGCTTCGCCACTAATAATACGCGTAAGTACATGACTATGCTTGATATCAGCAATATGGGTAGTTATCCCCAGGTTAGACATCTTACGCGCAGTGCCTAGTTTAGAAACCATGCCTCCCCTGCCATGAAGATTTTTAATGGTAGAAACCTCAGGCCAGCCGTGGTGCTTGGGGTCAATTAGGGGTATAAATTTAGAATCAGGCTCGTTAGGATGTCCGCTATAAACACCTTCAACGTTAGATAGAATAATTAATTTATCAGCATTCAGTTGGGAGGCAATAAGACCCGCTAATTCATCATTATCAGTAAACATGAGTTCTTCAATCGCTACACTATCATTTTCGTTAATTATCGGGATTATGTTTTCATCATTTAAAATTTCATGAAGTAATCGGGAAATATTTAAATAATGTTGTCGGGTTTGAAAATCTTGTTTTGTTAACAATAATTGCGAGACGAGCATCTTATGTGTTTTAAACATTGTGGCATAAAGATGCATTAGTTCATGCTGTCCTAAGGAGGCCAAAACCTGCTTTTCTCCGATTGAACTCCCATATTGACGCCCAAACTGAGAGGCGGCTTTACGTCCGGAAGCCACAGCGCCTGAACTAACTAAAACTAATTGATGACCTTCTCGTTTTAAAGAGACAAGCTCTTCCACTAAATGAAGCATTAGTGATCCAAAGGGAACCCCCTCAGTTGATAAAATACTTTGTGTGCCAACTTTAATAACTATTTTCAAGAATTTTTTATTTATTTTTAAATCAGACATTTTATTTTTGTTTAGCAATATAAGAAAAGTACAAATTATACGCCGATATTTTTAATTTCCTAATTTTTGAAAAACAGGGATTTCATTTCATATGGTCAATGATGCGAAATAATTGGTTGTTTTTGATAAAGCTTACAATTTTTTCCGCATGTTTTTGCGTAAATGGTTTATTGAAATAACCCACCATCCCAGCCGCTCCCGCCTTATCTCTATATTCTGGCTCGCCATGTGCTGACACAACTGCAATAGATGTCTTTCTATTTAATGGACTTTTAGCTTTGATTTGCGCTGCAGCATCAAAACCATCCGGGCCATTACCAAGACCAATATCCATTAATATTGCGTCATAATGACTTTCTTTCGCTTTTTCTAATGCACCTTCTGCATCGGAGGCAAAATCGACGGTACAGCCCTGTTCTGTTAAATTGGTTTTCATCACCATTTGGGCTATTTTCGAATCTTCCACCACTAGAATATGTATTGGATTCATTGGGTTATCCTCTGTTGAGTATGTTTGTTCTAGAAATATCAGAAAAAAATGCCAGAGTTAGGAACTAGGTTTGTACCGGGATGTTTTAATTCCAATATTTCCTCTAAATATACGTCAATCTTTTCTTTTCAGCATTTACTTCAACAATGATACAATATGTTTCGATTTTAATCATCATGTTTTTTCTAATCTTTGTGTAAGATATCTCTTAATTACCGTGAGTGATATCTCTTCTTTTGCAGAATCTGCTCAATAAATAGCCAAATATCAAGAATACCCAAAGATATCAATAACTTCTAAAAATTGTTATTTAATAAGATAGATGCTAAAGTTCCAATTTTTTGTGTTCATTAATTATGAAAAATCTGTCATTAACTATCCTCTTGCTTCTTTTTTTCTCATCTGCTTTCGGAAAAGCGCTCATTGATAGAGACGTCGTGGTCTCTAAAAACACCCAAGCACTAGCCGCAGCTGCTCCTCTTTCACTAATTGTTTTTCTACATTCTTCTCAAGGGAAACAAGAATTTATTGAGGATATAAGCAAATTTCCTGATGTAACGATTCAGGAACTTGGCTTTATGCCTGCGGTGGCTGTAAGAATGCCGGCAAACCAAGCGCTTCTTGATGAAGTAGCCAATCACCATGCCGTTGCTCAGATTTCTTCATACCATTCAGGCACCCAAGAATTAGATATTACAACCCAAGCAATCAAATTAGCCCCCTCTTCATACTACCCGAATGTTAAAAACTGGTGGGCGAATGGTTATACAGGCGCTAAGGGTATTATTGGGCTAATTGATGATGGCGTTGACCCTGACCATCCAATTTTAGCAGATAAACATTTGAAGGTTCGAAAAGAAGATGGTTCTCGCTATTCTGATTATCAAAACGGTGTTCGAACTGCCCACGGCACTGGAATAGCCTGTATTTATTCAAGCACAGATCCGCAATATAAAGGCATAGCTTACGGCGCAAAAACCATAATTTCAGGTCTATCAGGCGAGGAAACAGCCGATATGCCGAATATTATGCTGAGTCTTAGTACCTTAGATTGGATGCTTAAGCGCTCTGGGATGAGACCAACCATTATCAATTACAGCATGGGCAATGGCACGCTTTCCTGCCCAAATTGTCCCGAATGGAGTGGTTTAGCAAAGGTTATTGATTTTGTGGTTAATCATGAAAAAATCTTATGGGTTAAATCAGCAGGCAATGAAGGCTTTGTGGAACCGACACAACACGTCCCCTTCGCGTCCAAGTTGACAGTGCCAAGTGATAATTATAACGCGCTTACAATTGCCAATATGGATACGGTCGTCTATGAAAATGGTCTAAGTTATAAAACGCCTAATCGCGAACAACATACTATTCATTCAACAAGCAGTCGCGGTCCAACTCCCTTTGGCCGTCGCAAGCCTGACCTGTCAGCACCTGGCTTTGCTACTAGAACTTGCGCACCTGATCCACGAACCTATGGTTTTAATTATCCCTTGGCCATGGATTACCATGAGGGTTTTCGTCTAATGGGCGGAACAAGTTCTGCTGCTCCTCATGTGGGTGCCTCTGCTTTATTAGTTCAGGATGCTGGAATTCAAAACCCAATGGCTGTGAAAGCCTTACTTATAAATAGTGCTGATGCCTGGTCAGACAATGGCACAGCTAAGCCCTTTAGCGGCAGTATAGCGAATCATTTTTCCGTAATGGGTTCGGAATGGAACCGAACCTATGGCTGGGGTTATCTCAATATGCAAAAGGCCTTTGAGCAACGGATGAATATTATTGAAAGTCAATTATCAGCTGAAAATCCTGTTCAAGAGTTCACCACTCGTTTGGATATTGGCGAAAAAATTACCTTAGTTCATGAGCGACGTGTTGGTTACTTTAAAGACAGCACAGAATGGAGGCTAAGTCATCTTTCTCTTGAAATTTTCGATTTAGCTACTAATAAGTTAATTGCCAAAGATGACAGTCCAATTGACACAGTCCATCAAGTTGCAAATTGTATTCGCCCAGCAGGACAAAAAGGCTGTTCTAGTGCAACCAAAGCTATTCGCGCGCGCGTCCGTGTAAAGCTATTAAACCCCACAATAGATGGCAGCCCCAACGAACCTTTTGCCCTTGTGTTAAAAATTGAAAAATAGGACCTTCGCTGCGGCTACTTTCATTTCAATTATAAGAACTCTGTGTTAAATATAGAGTTAAATTATTTTATCTAAGCACCATGAAACAATCCTCTAAAAAAAATACATCCAAAGGTATTTTGTATGAAATCAAAGACAATTTTGAGCCCTCTTGGGAGCATTACAGAGTTTTAATAGATTCCGCTAAATTAAATATTTGGGAATGGGATTTTTCTACAAATACGCTGACTGATTTTGGTTATTTCACGGCCTTACCTCTTTTCAATAAAGCAAAAGAAATCCCCTCAAATAGGGATGATTTTTTAGCAAAAATTCATCCGGATGATCGGGAAAATATCGCAATAAAACTAGAAAAATCTCTCAATAATTATGAAGATTTTAATTCTGAATTTCGTCTTCAATTCGTCGAGGGTTATGAATGGATCCATTTATATGGTCATACTCTGCGTGATGATAACCATAAGCCAATTAAAATGATTGGCACCTGGCGTCTCATTAGCGAGGAAAAAAAGCTGAAGGAATTGGTTTATTTGCAACAGCTGACACTTTATAGTTTATTAAAGTGTAATTTTGCCAATGAAAATAAGGTTGATATGAATAAAATTTTGACTGAAAGTGAACATCGCGCTCTGGAAATGGTTTGGAAAAAAAAATAGGTTTAACCATTTTCTTATCCTCTCCCAACCGTCAAGTTAATCAACTCTCGCATGGCTATAAAAATCATCGGATAATCAACATTAGTGGAGCTATGCAGTTGCTCTAAAAGAAACTCCCATCGCTTAAAAATTCGTTGATTAGCACCTACCCATTTATCAACCAGTTTAGAGGCATCCTCTTCCTCTTTATCTATTTTTAAAATGGCAACGGTTAGTGCACGTTGGGCAAGATCTAATTCATCACGAATGGTCAAACGCGAAAGTGTATTCCAATGCCCCTCTCGACTGTCATTACCGATTTGATCCCTAAACCAGAGCAAATGAAATCGCTCACCCACAACGTAATATGCTTTGGTACTTCTTACTAAGTCAAAATTATTTTTTATAGAAATTTCAATGATGTTAAGTGCTGAATACATGGTTCGATAAGTTGCAATTCGGCAGGCTTTTTCGCTAGGAAGGCCTAAGGACAAAAACTGTTTAGTGAGTGTGGCAAGGTATTGTTTGATTACACCACCCATAAGTGTGGGTGTAATTTGCTCAAGTGTTTTAATGTGGGGTGAGAATTTGCTTATAACACTTTCAGTGTCTTCTTGCAGATAGTGGCTGTGTAAAAACCATCGAGTGGCTATGCTAATGAGATAACGAATGTTGTATAACATGTCATATTGCACATCGAGTGGAACTTTAAAATCCAAAGAGAGAATGGGCCGTTCTAATTCCTCTGTATTATAAATACGTGAGGCAAGTGCATGGGCTTTCACTATTTCCTCAACTGTTGATCCCATTTCCTTTTGCAAACGATAAATAAAGGTAATACCCATTTCGTTAATAATTTGATTGCTCAATTGAGTTGCAACAATGTCACGTCGCAAAGGATGATTTTCCATAGCTGCGCGATATTTTTTGTCGATTGAAGCTGGAAATGCGGTTTCAACAATAGTCTGCAATAAAGGATCTTCAGGTAGGCTTGAATTAATAATTTCGTGTTTAACTGCAATTTTAGTATAGGCACTTAGGACTGCTAATTCAGGGCAAGTTAACCCCATACCTGCCGCTTTGCGTTCCAACAATTTTTTTTCATCGGGTAAAAAATTAATGGAGCGATCTACTATCCTCTGCAAAACCATATATTTAATATACTCGATATGGAGACTAAGGTTAGCTTTGGCGCGATAGGCTGAATAGCTTAGTAATAAGGCTTGCTCATAATTATCAGTTAAAACTAAATTAGCAACTTCATTGGTCGCTGCAAATAATAATTCATTACGTTTTTTTTCAGTCAATTTTCCTATTTTAACTTGGCTGTCTAGTAAAATTTTCAGATTCACTTCATGGTCGGAACAGTCAACGCCCGCTGAATTATCAATAGAATCCGTGAAGATTAAACCGCCATTTAATGCGCATTCTATACGGCCAAGTTGGGTGAATCCTAAATTTCCGCCCTCAGTAACCACTTGGGCTTGTAACTCATTACCATTAACTCGGCACCAATCATTAGTGCGGTCACCAACTTCCATATTGCTTTCTGTGCTTGCCTTTACATAGGTTCCTATACCGCCATTAAACAGAAGCTGCACAGGTGCTTTAAGAATTGCACGAATTAGGTCATCCGGCGTAAGTGCCTTTGAATCTATTCTTAACAGTTTTTGAATTTGTCGGGACAGTTTTATTGATTTCTCAGTCCGTTTGTACACTCCCCCCCCAGGAGAAATTAACTTCAATTGATAATCTTCCCAGGAGGATGTTGGTAAATTAAATAAACGAACTCTTTCTGCATAAGAAAGATCTGGCTTAGGATTAGGATCGATAAATATATTACGATGATCAAAGGCTGCCACCAATTTAATACAATTTGAATAAATCATTGCATTGCCAAACACATCACCACTCATGTCGCCGATACCGACCGTGGTAATGTAATTTTTTGATAAATCTATATTTAATACACGAAAATGGCGTTTTATTGATTCCCAAGCGCCACGAGCTGTGATACCCATCCGTTTATGGTCATAACCAGTTGCCCCCCCTGAAGCAAAGGCATCGCCTAGCCAAAAATCATATTTAAAAGAAATGTCATTAGCGATATCAGAAAATGCGGCAGTTCCTCTATCAGCAGCAACAACTAGATAGGGGTCAAAATCATCGTAGCAGACTACCTGTTTGGGATGAATACATCGCTTTCCGATGATGTTGTCGGTTAAATCGAGCAGGCCTGCTATAAAAATCTTGTAGCAGCGCAGTATAGCTGCTTGTTGTTCCTCTCTTGTTTCAGGTAGTTTTTTTACGACAAAACCCCCTTTTGCACCCGATGGAACAATCACGGCATTTTTAATTTTTTGCGCCTTCATTAATCCCAAAATTTCGGTGCGAAAATCTTCAAGGCGTTCAGACCAACGAATACCTCCCCTTGCAACCTTGGTATTGCGCAAATGAATCCCTTCCAATTGATGTGAGTAAACATAAATTTCGTATAAAGGAATGGGTAAGGGTATATCTATTATATCCTGGGAATATAACTTTATTGCCAAATAATTTTTTGGTTTTTCAAACTCTGTGTTTTGAAAATAATTGGTCCTTAAAGTTGCTTTAATTAAATTTAAAATCTGCCGAATAATTCTGTCCTCATCCAGGCTCTGTACCAGGTCCAAATTAGCTAAAATTACGCTTTCAAGTTTCTTGATTTGTTTTTTTTTGTGATTGCTAGGGCTATGCATTTCCTTAAAAAAATCAACTAATTCTTTAGCTATATCATGATTTTTTACAAGAGCTTTCACAATATAAGTTTGGGAATAACGAAAATTGATTTGACGAAGATACATAGAGTAGGCACGCAATACCATCACTTCACGCCACTCAAGTTTCGCACCTAAAATTAATTTATTAAACCCATCACTTTCTGCCAAACCAAAATAAATAAGGGTAAATGCTTCTTGAAAAGAGGCTGAAATTTCATTAATTATTAAATTATTATTATCATATGAAACCGCATAATCACAGATCCAAATTGATTGTTTTTTATCAAGTTTAATTGTGTAAGTTTGATCGCTATAAACTCGCAAATTTAAACAATCAAATATTGGCAAAATATCTGAAAGCGGCATGGGTTCTTGCCATAAATACAAACGCAGATGCAGTGGGTATTCAGGATCTTTTGAGAGGTAAAAAATGATTTCAAGCTGATTATCTAGGGATAATTTCTCTATATAAAATATATCATTTAAGGCGATTTCAGGAGGACATTCATCGATATAGACCGAAGAAAATTTGTCTATATATCTCTTAGTTAGCGGGACTGTTTTTTTGTTCCCGTATTTTCCTCTAATTATCTTTTCTAGCTTCTCTTTCCAGGTCAAAGCCATAGTGGATACCTATATTAAAGAACTGCTCCCAATTCTAATTCTTTAATTTTAGTCTGCTTCAACAGTTTTTGCGACCGGACCTTGCCCCCCTATTCCGGCATCCTGAGCGTATTTACGAGTTTAGCACCGAGCCATATTAGGGCTAGAATAAAAAGCCTGTTTAATCAATAGGTTTTTTCTATAAAGGCTTTATATTCAAAGAGCGCAAGATTGGCCTTGAGGGGGAGCGTGCGTGATTAAGGTTTTCATTCATAGTGCTTATTGCCCGCTAGCATTGATAATATGGAATTTTTTATTGCTTCTCTGGAGTTATATTTACAAGTCCAGCCAAGGGATTTAATTTTATCTGTATTAAGACGAACCCTAGGAACATCCCCTTTCCAGCCTCTGTCCCCGCCGCTAAAGTTAAAACGAACTGGCTCTTTGATATTCATGCAATCTACAACAAGCTTAGCAATGTCATTGACGCTGATCCAATCATCGGTAGCCACATTATAAATTTCATAGCCGCTTTTAAGTTGAGTATTAGCTAGAAGTACTGCAGCGATCACATCGTCAATATGGATATAGGATTTGCTTTGTGAGCCATCGCCAAGAATTTCAAGGCAGTCAGGCTTTTTAGCTAATTTTCTTATAAAGTCATAGCCCACACCGTGAGTTTGTCGCGGGCCAACGACATTTGCGAAGCGAAAAACACAGGCGGTCAAGCCAAACATATGGCAATAACTTGAAATAAAGGCTTCACTGGCCAGTTTGCTGGCTCCATAAGTGGAAATAGGGTGCATTGAGCCTTGATTTTCAATGCTTTTTCCATCCACTTCACCATAAACACCGGAGCCGGAGGCATATAGAATGCGTTTAACCCCTGCTAAACGAGCCGCTTCTAATACTTGATGGGTTAGATAAAATCCTTCAATAAAATCGATGCGGGGTTCGGTTGCTGCTCGAGCAATATCCGGGTTGGCCGCAAAATGCATAACCACCTCATGATTTTTTATAGCTTGATTAAGCTTTTCTGAGTCCTTCACGTCGCCTTTTATCACTGATAAACGTGGGTCAGAATTATGGTGTTGGTAATGCCATTGATTGCCTGAAGAAAAATTATCGTAAAGAGTGACTTTTTCTATCGCTTGTTGACTTAGTAGCGCGTCGACAAAATGAGAGCCAATAAATCCAGCACCACCCACTAAAAAATAAGTTCTAAACGTCATTTACTTAAGACCCTCTCTCTTTTCGCTTTTGAATAGTATCAGTAATCGATGAATTAGACACTTCACCCCTTAAGCCATGAAAAAATTTTTCTCAAATAGATCCGTAAGTTAGGCTCTATTTGGGTTCAATTGCTAAAAAGCTCAATTTACAGCGGTCAAAATTAACTCTAATATTGATTTATGTGACAAAAATCAAAAGAGGTTTATGATGGTAAAAGGAGGGTATCGACCTGGCTCGGGGAGACCTCGCGGTGGTAAATATGGTGAGCAAACAAAACAATTGCGTGTGCCAGTTTCACGGATTGATGAGGTAATTGCTTTTCTTGATAAGGGTATGAATTATCGATTTCCCTTTTATTCAAGCAAGGTGCGCGCGGGATTTCCCTCGCCGGCTGATGATTACATCGAGCGCTACCTTGATTTGAATGATCATTTGATTAAACATCCTGCGGGAACGTTTTTTGTCAGAGCCTCAGGCGACTCAATGACCGGGGCTGGCATTCACAATGGCGATTTGCTCGTTGTGGATAGAAGCATTCAAGCAGCAAATGGCAACATTGTCATCGCCGCGCTTAATGGAGAATTGACTGTTAAACGGCTTTCACAGAGTAAAGACCGCTTGCAACTCCTCCCGGAAAATAGCAATTATCCGCCGATTGAGATCAATGAGGGGCAAGATTTGGTCATTTGGGGCGTTGTAACCTATGTCATTCATGAGCCCGCTTAAATCATGTTTGCGCTTATTCAGGCTTTAAATATTTTTTGTATGCTATAAGGATTTAAAAAAATGAAGTTAAAACTCGCCTTACTTGGTTGTGGAAGCATTTCAAAAGCTCATTGGGCT
Organism: Tatlockia sp.; assembly: GCA_013697645.1. Taxonomy (GTDB): domain Bacteria; phylum Pseudomonadota; class Gammaproteobacteria; order Legionellales; family Legionellaceae; genus Tatlockia. Next base: position 19,535 of record JACCWL010000249.1, read on the forward strand.
GGCATTATAGAGAGAGCGCCGGAAATTGAAGTGACAACCCTCATCGATATTAACTTGTCCAATGCTGAAGAATTAGCCAAGTTAATGAATAAGAATCCAGATATTTTTTCCTCTTTTGAAGACGCTCTAATTAAAGGCGATTTTGACGCAGTGGATATAATGTTGCCTCATCATTTGCACGAAGAAGCGGCTATTGTAGCCTTTAAAGCCGGTAAACACGTGCTTTTAGAAAAGCCAATAGCGCCTACACTGGCTGCTTGTTCGCGAATTTTTGCAGCGGCAAAAAAAGCTGCGGAAAAAAATAATACAGTTTTTATGGTTGGTGAAAACGCTCAATATTGGCCGGAAATCAGAGAGGTTAAACGTCTAATTGATTCTGGAGCCATTGGCGAAATTCAAACCGCTATGGCTAATTTTATTTTCCCTTTTGATGAGACTGTTCGGCAAATGATGGTCAATCAATGGCGTAGTCGCTTAGCACAAATGGGTGGTGGTATTGTCATCGATGGTGGCTCGCATTGGCTACGTCCTCTGCGCATGTGGATGGGCGAAATACACAGCGTTGCGGCAGCGACTCAACCTTCACGCAAAGAATTGGAAGGTGAATCACTCTGTCATGCTATTTTACGCTTTCAATCGGGGAAAATTGCCTATTTTGGTGCTAATATGGTCAGCTCACATACTGCTTTACAACCTTGGTGGAAAATAACAGGTGACAAAGGTGAGATTTGGATAGAGTCAGGATTTCAAGGGAGATTACTTCTAGTTAATGCGGATTATCCTGATCCGGCTGGAAAGCAAATTATGGAGCCACAAGGTTATTTTGCTTCCTTCGGCTATCAATTGCATGATTTTTCTCAAGCGATTCTGCATGAAAAGCCATTGGATGCTAATCCTGAAAGCGCCCTAATGGATTTAGAAACCATACATACCCTGTATAGAGCAGCAAAAACTCAGCGATGGGAACAGACTGCTCCCTTGAGTACTGAAGGATTGATGGACAATTCATTATTTGCTACCGCACAAAAGATAAATCAAAAGAGCATCAAAGAACAAGAATCAGTTGCTCTAGTCGGATGTGCAAAACTCTAAATTGTGCGCTGAAATATCTAAGTCGTAGGAGCAAAGACGTGCTTAACCTGAAATCATTTGCTGACCGTCCCCATGTTGTAAACGGTTAAAAATCAAGGATGAAACTAAGGTCATTAAAGCAAGGATGAGAAAAGTATAATGGAACGTTTCGATTCTTAAATTCAGTGAATTGGATAAACCTAGAGAAAATAAATAAACAAACAGAGTGCCTGCAGCAATCGATAAACTTTTAGCAAATTGCTGGGTGGTGCTCATAACACTGGTTCCTGCACTTAGCTGGTCATGACTTAGATCTGTATAAGCGAGGGAATGCAAGAAACTGTATTGTAAGGAAGTAAGAAAGCCAAAAATAAAGGTATAACAGGCAATGGTAATGAGGGTGGTTCCTGCTCCTATGTTAGCGAATAAGGCTATAGAAAAACTGGAGCAAACCGTATTGATGAGCAAAAGGCGCTTGTAGCCTAGTAGACGTAATAAAATCAAAGACAATTGCCTGGCCACCAAAACTCCTAAGGCAGTTGGTACTAATAATAGTCCAGATATCACAGCAGTTTTACCAAGGCTGATTTGAAATAATAAGGGCAATAAAAAAGGTATGCTGCCAAAACCAAGCCGAGAAATTAAATTACCTATCACTGCTATCCTGAATGTTCTGTATTTTAGTAAATCTGGTTTGATAATTGGGTGGAGTTGATGGCGGGAATGTCTTAAGTAGAAAATGAACAAAATGAGGGCTACGAAAATGATTATAAGAGCCAAATTCAAATTAATAGTTTGTTGACTGAGTGCTGAAAAGCCGAAGATAATTCCAGAAAAGGCTGCACCAAACAGCATAAACCCTGATTTATCCAAAGCGTGAACTTCTTGAACCTCACTCTTTTCTAGCCAATAGTAGGCCAGAATAATAGTGCTGAGCCCTATAGGTATGTTGATCCAAAAAATCCAATGCCAAGAAAAATAATCGGTAATAATTCCTCCAACCAAAGGCCCAAGCATTGCGCCCACGGCTCCAATAGTAACTATATGATTCATCGTAGCGATTAAATGCTGGCGACCGAAATAACGTAAAATGATAAGCCGCCCGACCGGAAGAGCCAAACCACCTCCAGCACCTTGCAAGAATCGGGCAATGCCTAAGGATATTAAATCGGATGCGAATCCACACCACAATGAACAGAGGGTAAAAACGCTAATAGCTAAAATAAAAATTCGTTTAGATCCATGTTTATCAGCAAGCCATCCACTGATAGGAACAAAAATGGCCAAACCGACCAGATAGGAAATCAGTATGATTTTTAAATCGATAGCCGGCACACTTAAACTACGGGAGATAGCAGGAATTGCTGTATTGATTATCGTCGTGTCTATTGCTTCCATAAAAAAAGACATCGATATTATCAATGTGATTATATTCTGAGAGGTGAACCACTTTTTTCTCATGGCCTAGCCC